>JAKEFD010000252.1 GCA_022616245.1 Gemmataceae bacterium | reverse complement strand
TGGCTCAACAAGACCGAGCACTCCAGCGCCCCGCGGCGGATCGAGCGCCTGCGGCGGCGCTGGCTGATCGAGAACACGCTGGCTCTGCGGGCCGTCAAAGTGGAACGCGCGGCGCTGGCAAAGGACCTGGAATTCGTCGACACGCGCCTGCAAGCCCTGAGCCGGCGCGGTGAAAAGGTGGCAGTCGCAGAACAGGAATTGGCGGATCGGACATCCGCGTGGGAGCGTCAACAGGCGCTGGCCGCGCTAAAGCACGCACGCTTGCAGGAAGACTTGCAGTCCGCGCAGGCGCAGAAAAACCTTTCACTGGTTCAAACTGCACGCTTGAAAGAAGAAATCGAACACATCGCCCGCTCGCTTCTGGAGGGGCCGGCGGCGCCTGTGCCGGCAGCGCTTGATAGGGCGGCATGAACCCGCCGCCCAAGACACTAGCCCGACGCGCGAGCGAGGGTACTCAGTTCGCAAACAACCGCAGGGCGGCTTTGCGCTCTTCCAGAACTTCGCCGCGGTCGTTAACGAGGCGGAAACGGCCGACCGAGTACAGCTGCACCTGGCGGAGGAAGACCTCGCGGGCCTTGGTTTCCTGGTCTCGGCAAACAGTTGTCCAGTGGATTCCTGCCAGACCTGACTTCTGCACTTGGTATTCGCCGTTCATGTTTGCACCCGTGGGGCAGGCATGATTGCCGCCTGCCATGTAGGCTTTAACAGCAATCCGCGTGCCACATCGACTTCGGCGTCCGCCGTTTTTCGCAACTCAAACAACCGCCGCAAATTCCCAGCTTTATTTACAACGGGACTCAGTTTGACGCAAAGCCGAGACCCAAATTCCGACGCCAAAACTGTCCCATTTTTACACGATTGTCATCAGTTCTGCGACACTGTTTACGTTTCGCGCTCGCTTTAACCCTCAAAGGAATCAGCGAGCGCGAAACGTAAACAGCATGCAAAACGAACACTGCCTCTAAAAACCATAAATCATCTCCGGGAGTTGGGTGAATGGAAGCCGTCTTTCAGCGCTGTATTCGACCCGCCTGCGGAGCGACCGCGGCCTTGGACGATACGTCGTTCGTTTGTCCGCGTTGCGGCGGGCTCATGGATGTGGCCTATGATTGGAGCAAGTTGCAGCCGCCCGCCGCGCTGCGTGATTTCGAGAAGAAATGGGCCCAACGCGGCAATCCGCTGCACTTCAGCGGCGTGTGGCGCTTTCTCGAGCTGTTGCCGTTCGCACATCCGGAAAAGGTGATGACCATCGGCGAGGGACAGACCATCCTGCAACGGGCCGACGCAGTGGCGCAGTACGCCGGCTTGAACGCGGGCTGTCTCTTTTTGCAGTACGAGGGCATGAATCCCTCGGGCAGCTTTAAGGACAACGGCATGACGGCGGCTTTCACGCACGCGCGCCTGTCCGGCGCCCGCCGCGCCGCCTGCGCTTCCACCGGCAATACCAGTGCGTCGCTCGCCGTTTTCTGCTCCGCCACCGGGCTCATGCGGGCCATCATCTTCATCGGCAGCGGCAAGATCTCTTATGGCAAACTGGCCCAAGCCCTCGATCACGGCGCCTTGACTGTGCAGATCGCCGGCGACTTCGACGACGCCATGCAGCGCGTGCAGCAAGTCGCCCGTAAACTAGGAATCTATCTAGTCAACAGCATCAATCCATTTCGGCTGGAAGGCCAAAAGACAATCATGTTCCGGGTGCTGGAAGCGCTGCGCTGGGAACCGCCCGATTGGATCGTCGTGCCGGGCGGCAATCTTGGAAACGTAAGCGCGTTCGGCAAGGCGTTTGGCGAGCTGGCGGACTTGGGCCTGTTGACCCGAGTCCCGCGCCTGGCGGTCATCAATGCCGCCGGGGCCAGCACGTTCTTTCAGTTGTACGAGCGCTTCGGTGTCCGCTGGAACAACGGCCAACCCCAGGACAAGCTGATCGACGGCTATTACCAAGGGTTGGATGCGGAAAAGATCCGGGCGGCGACCATCGCCAGCGCCATCGAGATCAATCACCCGGTAAACCTGCCCAAGGCGCTGCGGGCGCTCGAACGCTGCGGCGGCGTGGTCCGCGAAGTGTCGGATCAGGAGATCCTCGACGCCAAAGCCAAGGTCGGCGCCGGCGGCCTGGGTTGCGAACCGGCGTCGGCGGCCAGTGTCGCCGGCGCGCGCAAGCTCCGCCGCGAAGGCGTCATCGCCGCCGGCGAGCGCGTCGTGTGCATTCTCACCGGCCATCAGCTCAAGGATCCGACCACGACCGTCGCCTACCACAGCACGGACCAGAAAACTTTTGACGATGTGCTCGGCCATCGCGGCGTGCGCAGGGCCACCTTCGCGAACCGTGCCGTGCAAGTGCCGAATGACCTGGACGACATCATCAAGGCAATCGAGCTTTACTCCTGATTTCAGGAAAACCGCGGAGGCGCAGAGGACCGCAGAGTAACAAGAAGCAGAAAGAGAACTCTTCACTTGCTGTTTTCGTTCCTCTTTGCGTTCCTCCGCGCCTCTGCGGTAATTCTGAATTCACGTCTGTTTTTCATTGTCGCAGTCGGAGAGCGACCTACAAAAAGGGGATTGAACGAACGCTGCATCCACCGCTTGCGTAGTCAAAACATCCCCAGGCAACGTCCCATGGTCGAGCGCACTCAATGCTAGGTCCGATTTTTGGCCGCGAATGGCTGACGTTGCCGCGGCGGTCCCGGCATTATCTCATGCGCTCGGTCTACCTGGGCGCTTTGTGGGTGCTGCTTCTGACCATCTGGCAGACCAGCGTCGGTTGGCGTCAGTCCGCCACCCTGGGCGATCAGGCCCGCTTCGGACTGTTGTCCTTTCAACTCCTCACCTACGTTCAGTTGCTGCTCGTCTTGTTCTTTGCGGCCTTGACCGCAGCCAGCGCCATCGCGCAGGAGAAGGATCGGCGCACGTTCGTCTTGCTCCTGTTGACGGACATGCGGAACTATGAAATCGTGCTCGGCAAGTTGTTCGGCAGCCTTCTGCAATTGGTGCTGTTCTTAGCGGGAACGGCGCCCTTGCTGGCTTTGCTGTTGTTGTTGGGGGGAATCGCGCCGGCGCAAATCTTCGAGGCGCTCCTGGTTTTGGCCACGACGGGACTGGCGGCCGGTTCGCTCGGCGGTCTCGTCGCCCTGTGGCGGGAGAAGACCTTTCAGGCGCTGGCGCTTACGTCGCTCTTTCTGGTGCTGTACCTTTGCCTGGTGCAATCCCTGGCCCTGTTGCCGCTCGCCGTCGGTTCGATCTCGCACGAGGCCGTTGCGACCCTCCAAGCTTGGCTGCAACCGTTCCTGGCCTTGCAAAAGGTCGTCGATCCCCTGGACAACACAGGTCCAGTTCCCACCGCCTATGGATTCGCGGGCGCAATGCTCTTCTTGACGTTAGTTCTCAATGGCCTCGGCGTTTGGAAGCTGCGCGTCTGGAACCCAGCCGGCGAGCCCATTATCCAGCGCGAGGAAGCCGAGAAAGCGCAGGAGGAAATCGACCGGGCCAAAGCGCATGCGGCGCCGGGCGCGGTCCGCGACGTTTGGGCCAATCCGATTCTGTGGCGCGAGATCGCCACCCGCGCTTATGGCCGGCGACCCTTGATGGTCAAAGTCGCGTATTTCGCGGTTTTTGCGCTCATCTGTTACTTTGCATTCACCGCTGGGTCCGGCGACTGGGCGGCGGCGCGCGGCCTCGTGCCCGTCGGCATCCTCAGCATGCTGCTCGTCGCCGCGCAAGCCGTCACCGCCATCACCAACGAGCGCGACCTGGGCGCCCTCGACCTCTTGCTCGTCACCGACCTCACGCCGCGCGAGTTCATTTTCGGCAAGCTCTGGGGCATCCTCTACAACGTCAAGGAGTTCTTGCTGCCGCCGCTTATCTTGACGGCGGTGTATGCGTTTCGCGGCCTGTTGGCCTCGTCGCCGCCTGGCCACCCCGAAATGCTCTTCGGCAAGAATCTCGAAGCATTCCTGTGCATCGCGATTGCCACCATGATCCTCTTCGCTTTCGCAATGGTATTGGGGTTGCATGTCGCCCTGCGCCATCAAAACAGCCGGGTAGCCATTCTGAACACGCTGGGAACCGTCTTCTTCTTGTCCATTGGCACGCTCGTCTGCATTTACCTGATCCTGATCAACAGCCGATTCGAGAATCAATGGTTGAGCTTCATCGCGTTCATTTTCACGGGCATCGGCGGATTGTGGTGGGTGCTGAGCGGCACCCGGCCCAGCGGCGCCCTGACCTTGGCCAGCTGGGCGTGTCCATGGGCGGTGTTTTACACGGTGACTAACATCATCGTCGGCCGGCCCGGTATGCGCGAGTCCACCGACCCCTTGATACCCTTCGTGGTGACGGGAGGAGCGTTCGGGTTCACGCTGGCGGCCATGCTGATTCCGCTCTTGAGTGAGTTTGACGTGGCCCTGGGGCGGACTAGCGCTCAAGGCGAGTAATCTCTTCTTTGCGTCTTTGCGCCTTGGCGTGCGATCTTGACTTAATCTCAAGCAAAGACGCAGTGCAGACCAACCGCGTGCTTCCGCAACTCATGTCATGGTAAGGACTACCGTCGGAACAGCCTAAGATACATTCCATCAATCTTGTGATGGTGGTCCCGATGATTACGCCTTTGCTTTCAATTACGTCTATGCCGGTTGCCGATGTAAAAGGGGTCCATGCGCTACGGCGGAGTGGATCGAGCAAAGGAGAAAGCCATGACTCACACGATCTTGATTCGCGGTTTCCTGAGCAGCTGCGTGTTGGCGGCCGGCGCTGCCGTGTCCGCGGCGCCGCCTCCCACTGTGGCCCAAGCCCTGGCGGTCCAACCACAGCACAGCGATATCAGCATCAGCACGCCGACGGCGGACGAATTGAAAGAATGCGAAGTCAAGGGCATTAGCGGCACGCGCAAGGGCTCTAACGGCTGGCTCATCCTCGACGGCAAGAAGCAGCCGCTGCGGCGTTTCTTTGACTCCAACGGCGACGAAAAAGTCGATGTCTGGTCCTATTACAAGGACGGACAGGAAGTGCTGCGCGAAACGGACAGCAACTTCAACCAATCCAAGGACCAGTTTCGCTGGCTGAACAACGGCGGCATGAAGTGGGGCGTGGACACCAACGAAGACGGCAAGATCGACGTCTGGCGGCTGATCTCGTCGGAAGAAGCGGCTCAGGAAGTGTTTCACGCACTGGCGCAACGTGATTTCGACAGGCTGCAGGCGCTGTTCATCACCGAGGCCGAGATGAAGGCCTTGAAGCTGCCCGCCGCCCAAGTGCAGCGTCTAACGCAACTGCAAAAAGGCGCGCCGGCCAAGTTCCAGGCGGCATTGGCGAAATTGCCCGGTCTGGACAAAGCCCGCTTCCAGCACGTCGAAGCCGCCGCGCCCAGCTGCGTGCCCGCCGAAGCGATCGGCGCCGAGCAGGACCTCATCAAGTATTCCAGCCGCGCCATCCTTTACGAAGGCGCCGACAAAAAGCATGATTGGATTCAGACCGGCGAGATGATCCAGGTCGGCTTGTCCTGGCGGCTCGCGGATGCGCCTACGCCCGGCTTCTCGGATCCCAACGACAACCCGAGTATCCAGGTCGTCGGCGCCAACCCGCAGCTTCAGCCATTGCTGACCGCGCTCGATGCGCTCGACAAAGCCGCTCCCGAGCCGCTCATGACGCCGAAGGTGGACAAAGCGGTTCAGGCCTATAACTTGCAGCGCGTGAAGATCGTCGAGAACATTCTGCAAGTAGTGAAGGCCGAGGAACGTGAGAACTGGTACAAGCAGATTTGTGATAACTTAAGCGCCGCCGCCCAGGCAGGCAGCGAAGAATCCCTGGCCCGCCTCGGCCAATTCCGCGCCCACTTCGAAAAGAACCTGGCCGGCAGCAACATGGCCGGCTTCGCCGCTTATCGCGAACTCTTGGCGATCTACACACCCAAGCTGGCCAGCGCAAAGTCGGAGCAGGAAGCCACCAAGATGCACGCGGAATGGCACGAGAAGCTGCTCCAGTTCACCAAGGCCTATCCCAAGGCCGACGACACGCCCGAAGCGTTGCATACCGTGGCGATGGGCAGTGAGTACAGCGGCAAGGACGAAGAGGCCAAGCGCAATTACGAGGCGATTTACACCACCTTCCCCGACCATTTCCTGGCGGAGAAGGCGCGCGGCGCCAAGAAAAGGCTCAGCCTGGTCGGCCAACCGCTGGAATTGGCCGGACCGCGCTTGGGCGGCGGCGCTCCCTTTGACATCGCTCAACTCAAGGGCAAAGTCGTCGTGGTCTATTACTGGGCCAGTTATGTCGATGTGTGCAACCGCGACTTCGACACACTGAAACGGCTGGCCGCCGGCAACAAGGACATGGAGCTCGTCTGCGTCAGCCTGGACGACAATGCAGAGAACGCCACGAAGTTTCTGCAAAAGGTCCAGGCCCCGGGCATTCAACTCTACCAAGCGCCCAAGGACGGCGCCGGCCTGTCGAGCCCTTACGCCACCCACTACGGCATCAACGGTCTGCCCAACCTGTTCCTGGTGGGCCGCGACGGTCGTGTGCTGAACCGGACGCTGCAAGTCGGCGACCTTGAAACGGAGCTCAAGAAGGCTCTGTAAGCTACCCCCTGGCTCCCGCGCACCGGGTTCGAGGCGACTCGAACCCGGTTTTTTTTTGTCCAGACCTGCGCGACATATCCGTTGCCGTAACTGTCTCAAGACAAAGAGATTGTGGGTTTGGTCGCGCGACACACCCACACCCCCCTTTTGGGGCCCGAATCTTCAACCGGTCACGATGGTTAGACAGGGTGCGTAGTAGTTGAGAACGCATAAGTGACATAATTCATGTCTCAGTAATAACTTGTGTAAATCAAGAACACTTCAACAAAGGCGCAATAACATGACTCTTCCCTAGGAGCAGCTGCGAGCTCCCATTTTCTGATTTTTTCAGTAATCCAGGGTCTTGCGGACCGCTGTCGGCCCTGCTAGCATCAACTTCCGTTCGCTTTTAGCGCCGTTGGGGTCATCATGGCGAAACGTCAAGAATCCCCGGAAAAACTGCGGGGAGGCTGGCTTTTCAAGGAAGAGCCGGACCATTACAGCTATGACGACCTGGAGCGAGACCAGACAACTCTTTGGGACGGAGTTGAAAATAATCTTGCCCGGAAAAACCTACGAAAAGTGCAGCCAGGTGATCGGGTGCTCTATTACCACACCGGCAAAGTGCGCGCGATTGTCGGCGAAATGACAGTCCTCGAAGGCCCTATGGCCGACCCCAAAAGCGCCGATCCAAAGGCCGTGGTCGTCAAAGTGAAGGCTGCACGGCGTTGGGCGCAACCTCTTACGTTACAAACAATTAAGGAAGACAAACTGCTCAAATCTTGGGACCTGGTCCGCGTGGGCCGGCTGTCGGTGGTCCCGGTCAGTCAGGAGCAGTGGCGTCGCGTTATGGAGCTTGCTGGTTTCGGATAGGAACCGGAACCTTGACACCCCCAACTTTTTGGTAAAATGGAGCTTGCCAAGGAGGGATGGTAAAGTCGGCAGCACTGGATAATCCGGAATCCCCGGCAACGTCGGATTCCGCCCGTTTCCCCTTTCAGAAAGTCCACTTGCTCGCGAGTGGACCCAGCGACTCGCGGAGCGAGTTGCTTGCCAAAGGGGATTGTCCAGGCCCGGAGAAGTTTGCATCTATGTCCAAAGCCAATGCCGAAGCCGGCGTGAATGGCAGTAAGACCCACTCCCGGCGCTCTGATAGATTCCTTCATGGATTAGAGGATTACTCCTCCGTCACGTTCGTTTCCCACGTCCACCCCGACCCCGACAGCCTGGGCAGCATGGTCGGTTTGGCCTATCTCGTTGAAACGTGCCTGGGGAAGCCAACACGACTGACCCGCGACGGCGAAATCTGCCGCGCCGAAAATCGGGCCATGGTCGACCTGTTGGACATCGATCTGCTCCCAATCGAACGAGTGAAGTGGAAGGACTCAAACGCCGTCGTCATGGTGGACAGCCAGCCCAAGACCGGCCGGCACTCTTTCAACGGCGAAGTCACGCTGTTCGGCGTTATCGACCACCATCAGACTCCCGGCGACCTCGAAAACATCCCGTTCTTGGACATCCGGCGCGGCCTGGGCGCGACCTGCTCACTCGTGACGCGCTATCTCATGGAGCAGGACCTGCAAGTCCCGGAGCGTGAGGCCACCTGTCTCTACTATGGGATCGAAACTGAGCTGAACGGCGTACCCCGCGAGGCGACGGCCCTGGATGACACCGCCTTGCAGTTTCTTTACCCGTCGGTCAATAAGGACATCATCGCCAAGATTCGCAACGCTCCGCTGCCGGAGACGTTTTTCGAATCGCTGCTGCACGCCTTGCAAAGCTCATTCACTTACGATCACTTGCTCATCAGCTGGATCAACGAATTGCCGACGCCGGAATTGGCCGCCCAGGTGGTCGATTTCATGATCCGCTACGAAGGCATCGACTGGGCGGTGTGCGGCGGCGTCCACGACGATCGGCTTGTCCTGTCCGTCCGTACCAACGTGCACCGCGCCCACGCCGGCGAGATACTCCGCCAGGTCGTCGGCAAAATGGGCGGCAAAGCGGGCGGCCACGACCGGCGAGCGGGCGGCTACATCCCCCTGCCGAGCGACTCCGCCAACGCCGTCGAGCAGGTACAGTCCGAGCTGCGCCGCCGGCTTTTGAAAGTGCTGCACATCGAAGACTGCCGCGGTAAGCGCCTCGTGCCACGGCGTGAAATGCTTCAGAATATGATGTAACTCGCCAACCGTGAAGTTCTTGCAATCCACTCGAAGATCGAATTCTGCCGTGGTCCAGGTCCAAGTTCATTGGGTGGATTTTGACTCGATTGCCGGCGGATAGCGCGACAAGAGATGCCTGTCGCCGTGCGGCCACTATGGCGCCCTTCATTTGGGCGTATTCTTCTTGTCTTTCTCTGGCTCACCTTTCTTGACAATTCGGCCCGGCAAGTTGTAGATTCGTGGTGAATTCTTTGGATCGTATTCCTTCAAATACGAATCCAGGTCGATTACCGTGCTGGCTAATTCAGGCACTAAAACTGCATCTTGTTGCAAATTGCCTTTTATCAAGCGCGCGGAGCGAAACTCGTAAACCGGCTCATTTGGTTTGCGCGGCGTGTTGATGACCTCCTCAAAATCCGGAAGTGCGGAGTTAAATCCGTATTGACGTTTGCGCCCTTGCGGCAAGAACCGTCCGTCAGCATCCAAGGTGCCATACTCCCAATAGTCCTTGGAGTATGCGGCGATTATTCGTTTGAGATCTAGTTGGAATTCGTATTCGAGCCGGCGCTTCGAATCCTCGCGGCGACCTCCCCAACTCGGTTCAAGCAGTAAACCGAAAGTCGCCAAGATCAGTATCAGTCTTGTAGTTGCTATTGTGGTTATATTCACTTCTTTTTCTTTGCTTGCTCAGGTTCACCCTTCTTGACGATTCGGCCCGGCAAATTGTAAATGCGCGGTGACTTCTTGGGATCGTAGTCCTTCAGATACGATTCCAAGTCGATGACCTTGCTGCCTAACTCCGGCACGAAAACGCAGTCTTCCATCAATACGCCCTTGATCAAGTGTGCCGACCGGAATTCGTAGACAGGCTCACTTGAGAATCGAGGAGAGTTTATTACCTCTTCAAAATCCTCGAGCGGTGAATTGAATCCGTTTGGACGTCTAGGGCCTTGTGGAATAAACCTTCCGTCGGCATTCAACCTGCCAACCTCAAAATAGTCCTTGCTGAACAGTACCAGAATCCGCTTCACGTCTAGTCGGAACTCGTATTCTGGCTCGCTTTTTTTTGGGCCTTCCGTTTGTCCTTTTCCTTCGCCAAGTAGAAAGGCAAAGAAAACTACCACCACCATCATGGATCTTGTGTTTGTCATTCTCATCTCCAGAGATGTTCGGCATTAAGGTGGGGCCACGAGCACTAGTTCGGTGGCATCGACGGCAAAGGGGGCGTCATGCTGCGTGGTGGCCGGTCGGAAGGGATCCAACTTGCAACAGGGAAAATACCCGAGTTTGGCGCGACTAGACGAGTCGCCCCGCTCGCCGTCTATTTCGACTTCTTCTTCTTGTCTATCTCTGGCTCACCTTTCTTGACAATTCGGCCCGGCAAGTTGTAGATGCGTAGTGAATTCTTTGGATCGTATTCCTTCAAATACAAATCCAGGTCTATTACGGTGCTGGCTAATTCGGGCACAAAAACTGCATCTTGCTGCAAATTGCCTTTTATCAAGCGTGCGGAGCGAAACTCGTAAACCGGCTCATTTGGTTTGCGCGGAGAGTTGATTACCTCGTCAATATCTGGTAGGGCGGAATTGAAGCCGTATCGACGTCGCTCGCCTTGAGGCACCAACCTGCCATCGGCATCCAACGTCCCGTATTCCCAGTAATTCTTGTAGTGAACGGCTACAATTCGTTTCAAATCCAGCCGGAACTCATATTCGGGCTCTCGGTTCGAAGGTTTCTTTTGGTTCCCGTTGGCTGCGAAGAAAAGGTAAATTAAGGTTGGCAGGACAAAGAACAGCCTGGTGGTTAGCATTGGTCTATCTCCAAGAATCGCCTTCGAAACGAGCGACGGCATGAACTGAATTCAGCTTCATATTCGTATTCACACCGCCAGCTTCGAGAATTCAGTTGTTTCGAGAACTCGTCGGCCACAAGGATCTGCAAAATCAGTAGTTTTCACGTAGCTCGAGGGCATTATTGGAAGTGGGCGGGGTTAAGGCACGCAGCGGTCGGTGTGCCCACTACGTAATGTTTGCCACTTTTCGCTTCGTAAATGGTAGCGGAATTCGCCTCCTCCGGAACAATAGATAGCCGCGCTCGACGAGAGCGCGAC
>JAKEFD010000251.1 GCA_022616245.1 Gemmataceae bacterium | reverse complement strand
GCCGTTGACCACTTGAGTGAGGCGGATGGCCTGGTCGCCCACCTTGATTTCGATGGTGAAGCGGCTTTGTTTTTCGCCTTGAAAGTGCCATTCGCCGTTATAGGGGATGCCCTCGCCCAGGCCGAAGAAGGTGCCGGCGCCCTTGAAAGTGACCGCCTTGAACTTCGCGAGGTTGGCCTCGCCGCCATGGGCTGTGAGCGCCTTGTCAATGACAGCGCGCGCGTCCTTGTCGTCTCCGGTCTGGCCGGGACCTGCGTGCAGCACGACGAGCGCCAATGCGCCCAGTCCAATTCCCGCGAGTCGCATGGAAAACCTCCCCCATTGATGAACCGGCAAAAGTGCTGAAAGTGAGAGTGATTCTACGACGCGGACAAGGCGAAAGAAAGGATAATGGTTTCAGACCCCGGCCTGGCCGGATAGCATGGAGTCAGTGCGAAATTCTTAACCACGGATTTCACGGATAGCACGGATAGAGTTAGCATTTGGAGTGTTTTTCCTCATCCGTGATAATCCGTGGAATCCGTGGTTAAGAACCCCGTGGTTAAATTACAAACCATGAACCGCCGCGATTTCCTCAATCCGCGTCAGCTCGTGCGTCCCGCCGGTGAGTTCCTCGGCACGGTAGAGGAAGTACGCACCGACCTCGCGCAGCTTGCAAACGACGCCGCGGACGATGCGGTGCTGTTGCGGTTCGCGCGGCGGGCCATGGCGACCACATTCGAGATTATCCTGCCGTTTGGCACGCCGGGAGCACAGGAACTGGCCGAAGCGGCCCTCGACCGTATCGACCAGCTGGAAGCGCAGCTTACCGTTTATCGCGACGACAGCGAAGTCAGCCGGCTGAACCGGTCCGCCGGGAACCAGCCTGTGCGCGTTGAGAGCCGGCTGTTTGGACTGCTGGAATTGGCGCGGCAAATCTGGCACGAGACCGGCGGCGCCTTCGACATTTCCGTAGGCGCGCTCATTAAGGCTTGGGGTTTTTTTCGACGAGCAGGTCATGTGCCAGACAAGGAAGAGCTGCAAAGCGTCCGGCAGAAGATGGGCATGCGTCATGTGCACCTGGACGACAAGGAGCAAACGGTCGCGTTCCGCCGTCAGGGCTTGGAGATCAATCTGGGCAGCATCGGCAAGGGATATGCGCTGGACCGCGTTGTTGAAGATCTGCGCGAGCGCTGGGGCTGCACGAGCGCTCTGGTCCACGGCGGCCACAGCAGCATTTTCGCCCTGGGCAACGAGCCGGGCGGCAAACATGGCTGGAGCATCGGCCTTTTGGACCCCGACGATGCCACGCGCCGCATCGCCCAATTGCGCTTACGCGATCGCGGCATGGCAACCTCGGCGGCCACCTTTCAGAACCTGGAGTACCAAGGCCGCAAGCTGCCGCATTTGCTCGATCCGCGCACCGGCTGGCCCGCGGAGGGCATGCGGATGGCGACTGTCACCGCGCCCAGCGCCGCCCAGGCCGACGCGCTTGCCACTGCGTTTTTCATACTGGGCATCGACGCTGCTCGCGCCTATTGCACGGCACATCCCGATATTGGCGCGATCCTGCTGCCGCACAAACAACGCGATCTGATCGTCTTGGGAGCGGCCAAGTCAGAATGGAACCACCGTAGCCGCAGGCTTTAGCCTGCGGAGATTCCGCACCCTAAAGGGTGCGGCTACACGTTTTGAATTGCCTAGTACACGACCCGCATGCCGAAGTAGAAATTGACGCCGGGCTGGAAGACGCCGTTGCCCGTCCGCAAGTCCAGGTGTTCGCGGTATTGGCGGTCGCCGATGTTTTCGACGCCGGCAGTGAAGAGCAAGTTGTCGGTCATGGCCCAGTAGCCGCGCAGGTCGAAGATGGTGAAGCCGCTCGTCTGCTGCTCAAGCAAAGTCGCTGCGAATCGATCCTGTTCCGCGACCATCCGCGTCGTGAATTCCAGCGCCCAGCGCCGCTTCTCGGCGTTCGTGTCATGCACGCGGAAGCCGACGCGCGACTCCAAGGGATAAATGCCCGGCAACGGCTGATCGATGGTGCGGTCCGTGCCCTCGACATAGCTCAAGGTCGCGAACGGCGTCAGCCAATCGAAAAGGTCATATTCCCCGTACATTTCAAAACCAGCCAAAGTCGCCAGGCCGGTGTTTTTGTAGACGTAGCCGTTGAAATTCGGGATGTCGGTGCCGGCGCTGACCAGATCGTAGGTGATGTAGTCGTTAATCCAGGCGTAGAAGCCGCTGAGGCCGCCGCGGAACCTGTGGAAGTCGCCGCGTATGCCCAGGTCCACCTGGTTCAAGTGTTCCTCGTTGAGATTGGGTTGGCCGCGCACGAACGTGAAGCCGTTTTGCAACAAGGCGAGGAACGGGCCGTCGGCATACAGCTCGACCATGGTGGGAGCGCGTTGGGCAGTTCCCAGACCCGCGAGCAGCGTCAACTCTTGTGTGAGCTTGACTTCGGCGGTCGCAAAGGCGGCCCACATGTCGAAATTCCGCGTACCCAACGCACCGGGCCCAAGATCGGCGGCCACGTCCGTTTGCGGATTGGGCGGCGGTGGTTGCGGCACGGTCAACGGCTGCTGGATGCGCGACTCAACATGGTCCACGCGCGCGCCCGATTTCAAGGTCAACCACTCGCCTACGGGCAGCGAGCTGTCCAGGAACAGGCCCGGACCAATTTGCCGCGAGCGCGGCACGGGGAAGTTAATCGTGGCTTCTCCGACGGCGCCGGGCAGGAAGAAAGTGTCGAACTCGTTGATATTCTGAGACAAGTAGCGAAAATCCCAACCCAACGTCACTTGCGGGTGCTTGTCCTGGCCCCAGGTCGTGCCATGGCGGAAGCCCCAGGAATTGGCGTCGCCGTCGGTCAACAGGGTGAGCCTTAGCGGGGCGGCGAGCGGATTGCCCAGGTTCAGGTTGTCGAGTTGTGGAATTTGCCGGCGCTTGCCGTCGCGCAGGTTGTCGCCTTCGAACTGTGTCTCGTTGAACCAGCTGTCAAAAGTCATGCGCTCGAACAGGTCGTTGTTATCCCATGTCAGCCGCAGGTTGAGTGCGTCGGTGACCAGGCGATTGATATCCGTGACCGCGCCCGGGAATTCGACATTGCGCTGATGCAGGCGAAAATACTTGAACTCTACGCCCACGTCTTCGGTAAGGTTGCCGCCGACGGCGAAGTCGAAATTCTGCGAGTTGTAGCTGGACGGAATGCGCACATGGTTGCCGTCGAAATAGTCGTTGCCGGCCAGGGTGTCCCAGCCGACGCGAAAGCCCCAGAAATCGTTGCCGCCCCAAACGGATTGGCGGCCGTGCCAGCCGGCGCCGTTGGTCTTGAAGCCGAGGCTGGTGCTGCCGTGGGTTTCGAAGTAGTGGTCGTAGCGCGGCGTGGGCAGCGTGCCGACGTCGATGAACGAGAAACCCGGACCATAGCGCACGCTGTAAGGCCCCTTGATCACGACGATATTGTCGATCAGCGTCGAATCGAGCTTGCTCACGATCGTGTCCAGGTCGGGCCGTGCCGGAAACCAGTAGCTGCCGTCGGCTGCGGTGACAATTTGGCCCAGGAGGTAGCCGCGTACGCGCGGTTCGGTGACGATTGGGGTGCGGCGCTGGACCGCGACGCCCAGCGAGCTCAGCGATTTGCCGAGTAGATCGCCGACGTCGGTGGTGCCGCGCGTGACGGCTTCGCCGCCAGTGATCGTATTGGACGATGTATCGGGCAACGCTTGTTGACCAGAAGTGAGATCGGCAGTCTTTTGAGACGTAAACGAGGGAGTCGCCGCTTGCTTGGGGGGCGGCAATGGAGTCGTGGGGACTTCGTCAGGCTGCTGACCCCTAAGAGATGGATCGACGAGCATGCAAGTAAGAAGCAAAGACAGCGACAATCCGGAGATGGCCGCTCTCTTTCCATGTTTTTGAGTTTGCCACATCGGCTCGTCCTCTTCGCCATAGAGTCTCTTTCCTTTTTTCGGCACTAACCTCCTTTGAAGTTGAAGTTGTAACAGTCAAATCTGGCGCTATTGGCATAATTCGCATTATCGAACGAGATTGCCTATTTGGTTTCGATGCGACGTTTGATCTGCCGTAGTTCACCCAGAATCTCTGGATTCTCAAAATCCCGAATCGCACTATCAAGTACTTTGAGAATCGTTTCCTTTTTCTGTCCAGCCCTCGCGCATTCCTCCAGATCCAGTCCCGCGCTCGCCAAAACCTGCTCATTTTTTTCTTTGTCAAACTTGCCGATCTTGACGGCGAGTATTCTGTTGGTCCCCGTCGTGAGTAAAGCCGACGCTCGATAACCTTCTAGTCCCTTGAATTGTTTGACCTGGTTGGCGAGTTTCGAGCAGCGATCCGCCATTTCAACAATTCTCTCTCCGGCTTCCTTGGCTGACTTAAGGCCAAGCAGGCGTACGAGTCGATCCAGGTCGTTGTCTTTGCTTGCCTCTTTAACGCAATAAAACCAGCCAATATAGAGATTGAGTTGTTGTCCGGCGTACTTGGGAGAATCTTTGCCAATGGCCAAGCCGCTCTCATAGATAGGGAGCGCGTTTGGGAATTGGCGCAACTCAGCATGGCATTCCGCTGTGTAATACTCGCTGTCCAAAAGAGACAGGGTCAGCTTGTTCGCTGGATCCCAATCCTTCGGCCCCGACAGACCGATTTCGTCCAGATAGCTCTTCGCCAGATTCAAATCGGCGAGTGCGGGTTGGTACTTCTTGGCGTCGTGGCTTACTTTGCCCGACGTCAACTTTGGTGTTGCCTTTGCGAAAAGGCAATCGGCCAGCTGCAATTGAATGCCGCCTCGATCCCTTGCAAAGCGCGTTGCGTCTTCGGGATCTTTAACTTTTTGAGCCGAATCCGCCTCGGTTTTCGCTTGCCTCAGCAAATCCAGCTTTTGCTTGTCCGTTTTCGTCGCTGATTGATTCCAATACACAAATGCCAAGAGTCCGGAGTGTCTCGGATCATCCTTCGGAAGACATTTAGCGATGTCGCCTTTCAGCGTCTCCCAAGGAGGATTCTGCAACTCGGGGGCGCAATAGACCATTTCAGTCAAATAACGAGCCTCGGTTGGATCGAGCGCCACCGCTTCGCTGAACGAATCGAAGGCTGTCTTGCCAATCTCGGAAGAAAGCGTTGGCGTCTCCTGAATCATGACGCCGACAAGCGCCCAGCGCGCCGCCTGCAGATTCTTCGCCTCCTTGGTGACTTGCTCGCGGCCCAGGTCGAGCGCCGGTTTCAGGCGCGTCTTCCACAAATCGATGGCCGAGGTGCTGATATGCTCGTCCTTGGCCCATGCTTTGAGGCCGGCAAATGTGTCGGCGCCGATCATGCGCAAGAGAGAGGAATCGCTGGATTCGATCGATTTCGAGCGCACGAGCTCGGCGGCCAGCAGCTGAGCTTTCTCCAGATCTGGCTCGGGTATGGAATAAATTGCCAGCGTTAGTCCGAGGCGCGCGTGCTCAGACATCTCCTTTTCCGTTAACCCCATGAAACCGACCGACTTCTCCAGCCACTTGAAGGCGGAATCAGCGTCTTCCGAGGAACTGTAGAGGCGCCCCTTGGGCCGCAGACTTAGCGCCGCGGTTTGCAACAGAGCGCCGGCTTCCTTTCGACGTTCTGGCAAGAACCACTTTTCGCGCGGATCCAATGAAGCGACGATGGCCGCGGCGTCGCGATGCTTCTTATGATCGGCAAGGACCCGCGCCTTGACATAAGCCGCATAGGGAACATCTGTTTTGATTGGGGCGGCGGTCGTCGCAGGCAAATCTCCCATCTGTAACCGATATTCGACGAGACTGGCCCAAACCCACGGATTGTTCTTGTCGGCCTTAGTGCAGTCCTGGAAGCGATCGTCCCATTCCTTCTTGGATTTCGGCCAGGGCCAGTCCGCCGCCGTGTCCTCGATGTATTTGGTCATGGCCGCAGGAAAGGCTTCTTTGACATTCGGCGAAAGTGGGACGGCACTTTCCAGTAGGACCAGATCGGCTCGGTCAAAACGCACTCCCTTCTTGCCCGTCAAGTAGGAGTCCGCCAACTCTTCGCAAAGCTGAACGTAATCCTTCTTCAAGTCCTGTTCCAGGTTTGCCGCGTCAATCTTGCGCATCCAGTTCAAGGCGTCGTTGGGCTTGGCGGCGATTGCGGCCCGAGCCAACTTCAATAAGTCCGACCCTGGGATCAAGGCCGTAATGCCTTCGTACACAGGACCTGGCTTTAGGTAACGCCGCGCTTCGACCAGCAAACCTGAGGCGGCCTTGCGAAACGACGGATTGTACTTAGCCGAATTATCCTTGCAGGCATTCAAGAAATCCCGGCACAGCTCTTCCAGATTCGGGTTGTCCTTCTTGCCCACTTCCTTGAAAAGCTCGAGGGCTTCATCCAGCTCCGTGCCCTTTGGCCCAAGCACATAAACCCTGGCCAACATTGTCTTTACGGAAACATCCACTTCGCCCACGCGGTATTCGGGATCGCCCAGTTCCTTCTGCAGTCTTGATAAATGGCCGCGCCCGATTGCCGGTTTTCCATCATCAAGCGCTTTCTGCGCATAACTTACCAGTGTGTTTCGATGCTGGAGCTTCACCGCCTTGCGCATTGGTTCAAGCGCGTTTTTCTCGTCTTCGCTTTCGGCATACTTGGTCGCTTCGGTCAGTGTGCGAATGCTTTCGTCGAATTGCAGCCCCTTGCTCTCGGTGTCCGCTTTGGCGATGAGGTTTTTGACCAGCACTTGCTGACGGCTCTTGCGCTCAGCCTGTAGTTCGCGGTAAGCGGGTTCAAGAAGGATCATCTGGTCCAGCGCCAAGCGTTGCTGTTCCAGGTTGTTGGTGTTGAACTTGCGAGCGACGGAAGCGCCCAACGATTTCAGGATCTCGCTCTTCAAGAGGTCCTGCCCCTTCTTCGGCAGGCGCGCGGGAATCAGCTTGTGCGCTTGCGAAAACGACTCCTGGCGCACCAGATTAAGGACCGCCAAGGCGCTCTTGGCACTCATCAGTACTTGGTCACCCGTAGCGTTGCTCTCAAAGTGCTTCAACAACTCTTCGGCTCTGGTTTGGGCATTTGAGAAGTCCGCGTCGGCAAGCAGCTTGCTCGCGCTACTTGCCCAGGCGTCTTCAACCTGGGAGAGCACTTCCTTGCGCGCCTTCGAATCGTTCGGCAAATTGCCCAAGCGGGCATACGCTTGTGCGAACTCCTCCTTGACGAGCATTGCGGGCACGATCTTCCTGAGTGCCTTTTCTTGAAGGTCCAGTGCTTCGGGGTCGTCATAAAAGCTGCGAATGGTCCGGCAAATCTCTTCGACCTTCTCTGGCTTCAGATTCAAATCGTGGATCTTCTTCGCGAAAACAAGGCCTTCCTGCCGGGCGTTTTCCCGGATGGCGTCCCGAAACGGCAACACAAGAATGCTGGAGCTCTCGATCGCCTCGAACGCCTCTATGTAGCGTTCGTTGTTCAGATGGTCCTTGACAGTCCTTTCTAGATTTGATTTCGCGACATATCCCGCGAGGAAAAGGGCGATTCCCAAGATGGCGGTAACCACGACACCGCGAATGACGTTGCGCTTCGCGCGGGAATACGGCTTGGCCGCGGGCGCAAGACTGGGCGCCGGCTGCGCTTCGGCTTGCTGCTCGGCCCGATCCGTTTGCCATCTGCCCGGCTTGTCCGTCGCCTTTTGTTCCTCCTTCCAATTCGGGCTCTGTTTTTGCTCGCGTGAAGTCGTGTCGAACGGCCTCTCCGTAGGCGGCGAGTCGTCTTCGGCAAAACTGACCTCACGTTGCGAAGGAGCGATCGTGCAGCCTACCGGCGCTTCGCTGTCGGGAGGACCCACGCGGACTGCCGCCTTGCGCAGCGACCTCAGGGCGGTGCCGGTGTGCGAAACCGCCGCATCCAGTGCCTTGACGAATTCCGAACAGGAGGCGAAGCGATCTTTGGTATGTTTCGACAGTGCCTTCAGTACGATCTCTTGCTCGTCGTCCGGCAATGCTTCCAGATCGGGCGCGTCTTTGTGGGCCTGGAAGAACTCGGCCAGGTTGCGGCCTTTGAACGGCGACTTGCCCTGACGCAATTCGCTGTAGGCGACGGCCAGGCTGTATTGGTCGGAATGCTTGGAAACTCGCTCGCTCCATACTTCCGGCGCCATATAAGCCATGGTGCCGGCAAGACTTGCGGTCATCGACTTGCCGTGGGACATCAGCTTGGCCAGTCCCAGGTCGGCGATCTTGGCGAATTCGTCAACGAGCAGGATATTGTCCGGTTTGATGTCGCGGTGAACGATGCCGCGGGCGTGCAGATAGTCCAGGGCGGCCGCCGCATTATGAAAGAAACGCAGCAAGTCCAGCACCGGTACGCCCGGCAACTCGTCCTTTTTGCACTTCTTCAACAGGTCGCGCAGGCTGCCGTCGGCCAACTCCATGACGATGAACAGCCGGTCGTGTTCCTGCCAAAACGACTCGGTGCGCAGAAGATACGGGTGATTGAGGCGCTTGATGATCTCGAGCGATTGCAACTCCGCCTTGGATTCTTCCG
Source organism: Gemmataceae bacterium (assembly GCA_022616245.1). GTDB lineage: Bacteria > Planctomycetota > Planctomycetia > Gemmatales > Gemmataceae > JAKEFD01. The sequence continues at coordinate 3,210 of JAKEFD010000251.1, read as the reverse complement.
TGTCCATCGGACGAAGTATGATCTTGAGGGCTTTTTCGATTTGCCCCTGCGTGTCGAGCGCTTGCCAGACTTCGCCGAATTGACCGCTGCCGATGCGTTTTTGCAATTCGAATCGGCCGCCGATGGTCTTGCCTTGGGCCATGCCCAGAAGAAAGGGCGTCGATTCCTTGGGCGCAACCGGTATTTCTTCGTCCGGAATCAGTTTCTCAAATTGCTCAAATTGTCCGGGGAAGCGCTTCTGATACTCAGCGAGCGAAACGGGATAGCCTTTCCGACGCCGGGCCAGGTATTCTTCAAGGATGAGGCCAGGTGTAACTCTGGTCGAGGGACCGATTTCGGGATACTTCTCCAAGTAATAGTCCAGGCTAAGGAGCTGGCCGCGCGCCATGCGAATGGACAGGTCGGTCCTCACAAGTTCGTGTAAGACAGCGAGGCGCAGGGGATCGCCGGCAGGGGGCAGAAAACGACCCAAGTCCACGCCGCCTGCTGCTTCGCCCTGGTCTTTCCAGGCTTGTTCCAGCGACTCGGCTAGTTCTTGAAGGCGCGAAAAGTCCCCAGTCGGCATGGAGCCAATTTCATCCGGCCGATCCATGCTTCTCCTCGACCCGTGGCAGACCCGAGAAGTCAGCCTCCTAGGAGGAATTGCTACGACCCCTATTTTAGGAGCCGGCGCAGGCAAAACGCAATCAGTAAAACCTAGGAAATTTGAGGATTGCGGGGAATATTCGCTTGAGATTGCAAAAGCGCTTTCCTAAACTGGTATGCAACCGGAACATTCCCCTCTACCAGGAGAGTCCCTCTATTTTCTCCTGGCGATCAAAGGGTTAACGCCGTGACTCACCCGTCGCATGGCTTCTTGTCCCAGCTGCGCTTGCGCATTCGTGACCTGTTTACATTCGGCACTCGTAGAACCCTTGGCAGCTGCTCGCCCACGCGTCGGCCCAGGTTGCGGCCTTCTCTCGAATGTTTGGAAGATCGCGTCACCCCCGCGGCCGGCGACCGTCAACAGTTCATGCTCGAGCTAGTCAATCGCATGCGGACCAATCCCGCGGCGGAGTTGCCGATATTGCTGAGTTCGGACGACGGCTTCATTAAACAAGCGCTTGAGAATTTCGATGTTGACGAAACGGCTTTGGCTCAACAGTGGGCAACCCTAACGCCGGTGGCGCCCCTGGCTTGGAACGACGAGTTGGCCAATGCGGCCGTTGCTCACAGCGCGCTAATGGTGGAGAAACAGCTAGAGGCTCACCAGCTTCCGGGTGAGTTAAGCCTTGCGGAGCGCGTTCTGGCAGCAGGCTATCTCAATGCCACCGCTCTCGCCGAAAACATCAACGCTTTTGGGGATTCCGTACTTGAAGTGCACGCTGGATTTGCCATCGATTGGGCAGACAATCCGCCGACCGGCATCCGCACTCCGCCGGTGAATCGGCAAAACCTGATGTCGGCCAACTTCCGCGAAATCGGCATCGGCATCAAAGATGAAGCCACCACGCTGAATCCTGTCGGCCCGCTTGTCATCACTCAGGACTTCGGCAATCGCAATTTTGGCCAGGCGTTCCTGGTTGGCAGCGTGTTTTTGGACATCGATGTCAACGGCTACTACGACATTGGCGAAGGCTTGGCGGGCGTAACGATTAGTGCTACTCCGACAGGCGACGGGCAGGCCTTCTCGACCGCTTCGAACCCAGCCGGTGGCTATCAGATGCAGCTGCCGGCCGGCATCTACAACCTAACCGCGTCGGGCGGTTCGCTTTCGGCGCCGGTCAGCGTGGATAACGTCAACATCGGCGTGGACAACGTCCATCAAAACTTCGTCCGTCAGGCCCTCGACCAACCGGTGATTTTCGAGCCCCTGACGCCCACTTCCGACAACACGCCGACGATCAAGTGGGACCCGGTAGCCGGCGCGACGAAGTATGACCTCTGGGTCGATTACTTAACCACCGGCACGTCGCAATTCATCCGGCAACAAAACCTGACCGCGACGTCCTTTACGCGCTCCACCGCGCTGCCGGTTGGAAGCTACCGGGCCTGGGTCCGCGCCATGGACGACGACGGCGACATCAGCCCATGGAGTCCACCCTACGACTTCTCGGTCATGCCGCCGGCAATTCCGACCCTCACCGGGCCGCCGGCCTTCACCACCGACCGGACTCCGGAGTTCGCGTGGACGGGCGATCCGAATGCCACGCGCTTCGATTTATGGGTGGACAATGTCAGCACGGGTCAGTCGCAAGTCATTCGCCAACCAAATCTTACGACGACCACTTTCTCTCCGTCCACAAACTTGGCGTACGGCAACTATCGCTTCTGGGTGCGCGCGTTCAACAGCTCGAACGAGAGTGCGGGTTGGAGCGTAGCCAAGAACTTCAGCTTGGTGCCCGCGCTGCCGCCGACTGTGACCGCGCCGGGCAACACAACCGACACGACGCCGACGTTCGAGTGGACCGCGGGGCCGGAAGCGGTGCGCTTCGACTTGTGGGTGAACAACTTGACGACGGGACAGTCGCAAGTGATTCGGGAGATGAATTGGCCCGCGTCGCCGTTCACACCATCGACGCCCCTCGCGGTATCGTCCAGCTATCGCGTTTGGGTGCAAGCAGTCAATAGCGCGAACGAAGCCGGGCCTTGGAGTCAGCCGCGCGATTTCTTCCTCGACACCACCGCGCCGGCAATCCCGACGCTGACCGGGCCCGCGACCCCAACAGCAAACCTGAAACCGACGATATCGTGGACGGATGTCGGCGCTCATCACTATGACCTTTGGGTAAATTACGCAACGACGGGCCAATCGCAGATCATTCGCGAGCAGAATCTGACGACGACTTCCTTCACACCGAGCAGCAATTTGCCGTTAGGGAGTTACCAAGTGTGGGGAAGGTCGTTTGACGCCAGCGGCCTGACGCGCGGCTGGAGCGTCATGCGGACGTTCATGATCGTACTGCCGGCGGCGCCGACTCTGATCGGACCGTCCGGCAACACCAACGATACGACACCGACTTTCGACTGGAGCGCGGTCGCCGACGCGGCCATCTATGACCTGTGGGTGAACAATCTCACGACCGGGCAGTCTCAGGTGATCCGCGAGCAGAACCTTGTGACAGATAGTTTCACGCCCACGACGCCGCTCGCGCTAGGCTCTTACCGCTTCTGGGTACGCGCCCTGAACGCGGCGGGCAACCCCGGGCCTTGGAGCCTCTTCAAGGACTT
>JAKEFD010000250.1 GCA_022616245.1 Gemmataceae bacterium | reverse complement strand
GTGTGGGTGTGTCGCGCGACCTATCCTGCAACTTCCTTGGCAGCAAGGAAGTTATGGAAAGGTATTTGTCGCGCGTGGTTGTCATGAATACGCCGGTGGGGTGAGTAGCAAGCATGGCATTGATCCTTGACGGCAAGAAACTGGCCCAAACGATGCAGGCGGAGATCGCCGCCGAGGTCGCACAACTCGCGCAGCAGACCGGCGTGCGGCCCGGGTTGGCGGCTGTGCTGGTCGGCAATAACTCCGCCAGTCAGGTTTATGTCCGCAACAAACGAGCGGCGTGTCAAAAGGCGGGCCTTGACAGCTGGCTTTACGACTTGCCGGAACAAACTACCCAGGCGCAGCTCTTGGAATTGGTGCAACGGCTGAACGCCGATCCCAAAGTGCACGGCATCCTAGTGCAACTGCCTTTGCCCAAACAGATCGACGAAGCGGCCATCGTAGAGGCCGTCAGCCCCGACAAGGACGTGGACGGCTTCGGCGTCTCCAGCCTGGGCTTTTTGGCAATGGGCAAACCGCGTTTTCTGCCGTGCACGCCCCTCGGGATACAGCAGCTACTTTTGCGCAACAACATCCTCATCGAGGGCCGGCATGTAGTGATCGTCGGCCGCAGCAACATTGTCGGCAAACCGCTCGCGCTCATCCTCATGCAGAAGGCGGCGGGGGCCAACGCCACGGTCACGGTCTGCCATAGCAAGAGCGAGCGGCTCGGCGAAATCACCAAGCAGGCGGACATCGTCATCGTGGCAATCGGACAAACGCATTTCTTGAAGGCGGACATGGTGCGGCCGGGCGCGGTCGTCGTGGACGTGGGCATCAACCGGCTGCCGGACGGGAAACTGGCGGGAGATGTGGACTTCGCAGCAGTGGAGAAAGTCGCGTCGGCGATTACGCCGGTCCCAGGGGGCGTCGGGCCGATGACCATCACGATGTTGTTGCATAATACCTTGCAAGCTGCCCGATTTCATGTCAACAATAGAGAGTCATGATTCCTTTTCCGACTAATACCGCCACCCGCGTCGGCATTAACATCCTGATCCTCTTAGGCTCCGTCGTCGCGTTGCGCCTGGGCCAAACGGTCTTTATCCCCATCGTGATCGCGTTGCTGTTGGCGGCCGTCTTGGGCCCGGCGGCGGAATGGCTGCATGCCAAGCTCAAGATTCGCTGGACGTTGTCTTGCCTCACGGTCATTGTGGGCTTGTTGCTCCTGAATCTGTTCATCTTCGCGGTGTTTGGCGTCGCCTTCGCGCGCATGGCGCAGCAGTTTCCCACGACCGACAAGGACATCATCAACTACTTTAACAACTTTCGTGGGAAGCTCGAGCAAGTCTGGCCTTGGCCGCTCGACGAGGAATTGTTTCCGCTAAACCCGCAAAAAGTCGAGGACATTCGGGCGTATGAGGTGCTTACCAAGGCCGCACCGCAAATGCTGAAATGGACCGTTGACTACGTCGGCAACGGACTGTGGCAATGGATCCTCATCTTGTTCATCCTGCTGTTTCTGCTTTTGGAAGGGAGGATGCTGACGCGGCGCGTCGTAGCAATATTTGGCCCCAGCGAGGAGGTGCGCGCCAAGGCCGGCGCGGTGCTTTTGGATATGGCCCACCAAATGCGCACCTATCTTGTTTGGCGCACCATCATCAACTTTGGCCTCGCCATCGTCATCGGCTTCGTCTACCAATTCGCCGGTCTAAAGCAGGCATGGACCTGGGCCATCTTGCTGGCGATTTTGAACTACGTGCCTTACTTGGGACCGCTTTTGGCAGGCGTGCCGCCGCTACTCGATGCCTTTATCTTCACCGATCCGGTCACCACGCTCGTCATTTCGATCCTGTATTGGGTTATCATCGTCGTGGAAGGCTACTTGATCGTGCCCTTGATCATGGGCCGCAGCATGGAGATGAACGCGACCACGGTGATGATCGCCTGCCTGTTCTGGGACCTGGTCTGGGGAATTGTCGGCTTGTTCCTGGCGATGCCGATCATGGCCGGCGTCAAGGCGGTCTGTTACCACGTGCCAGGTTGGCGTCCATGGGCGAATTTGATGGGCACGGAGCATGAGGAGGAAAGGCCGACGCCGGAACAGCAAGACTTAAGCATCGAGCAGGTGATCAAGCAGGAGTCGCCAAAACTTGCAGCGCCCAACGGTGAATTGGAAGCCAAATCGGAAAAGGAAAAGACCGGCGCCTGACGTTTACGTTTCGCGCTTACAGGATACTTGCATTGCAAGTCACGAGCGCGCGCGAAACGTAAACGGGACTATTCTTCGTTTTTCGAAAGCGCGATAGCCACGTCGCTCGGCGCTAATGTGAGCTGAATGGTCAGTTCTTTGCCCTGCCGCAGCACGGTCAAGTGCACTGTTTCGCCCGGTTTCTTGTCCCACAATGCGCGTTCCACGTCGAAGGCGTTGACAATGCGGCGTTCGCCGACCGTGAGTATTTCGTCGCCGCTGTGCACTTCCTTGTCGCCGTGCACCGCGGCAACGATGACGCGCTGGCGATCGCCTGTTTCGCCGAGCACTTTTTCCTTGCAAGCTAGCCCGTGGAAAACGCCGGCGATCTTGAGGGCGCTCAGCTTGTCGCTGAGCACGTGCTTGACCGTGTCGGCGTTGATGGCGAAAGCGATGCCCTGAGCGCCGTCGCGCAGGGCCACGTTGATGCCGATGAGCTCGCCGTTGATGTTGAGGAGCGGGCCGCCGGAGTTGCCTGGATTGATGCTGGCGTCGGTTTGAATCAGGCCTGTCAATGTTTCGCCCGAGGGCATCGAGATTTCGCGATTCAAAGCGCTGATAATGCCGACGGAAACTGTGTTGCTGTAGCCGAAGGGATGCCCGACCGCGATGACGGTCTCGCCGATCAACAGATCGTCGGCCGGCGCTAACTGCAGGGCTTGCAGCTTCTTGGCAGACTGCACGCGCAAGACGGCAAGGTCATACGCCGATTCGGTCAGCACAACCTCGGCCTTGCTTTCGGTCCCGTCCAAAAGCACCACCTTGACGCTGCGCGCCGAACCGACGACGTGGCGATTGGTGACGATGAAGCCGCGCTCGTCAACAATGACCCCGGTTCCGACGAGGTCCTTGCCGCCATTGGGGCGCGGCACTTTTACCGTGACGATGCTCTGCTTGGTTTTTTGAACGGCTTCGACGATGGGATTGCGTCGGGAATAGGGCGCTGCGCTCTTCTCTGTTGCGGCCCCGGCGTTGACCAGCGTCGCCAGCGCGAGCAATGCGCCGGCGCACGCGGACGGGATGGTGCGCCTCATTGTTCCGGTCCTTTCGGCAGCCTGGCGACCTCTCGACTTCCTAAGAGAGGCCCATGGCTTTCCGCCCCCGCCTCGCGACGGGTTTAGCTCTTCGAGGAATGTCTGTTCCGAGGGTTGAGCGTCGTGCTCTGTGGAACCATAGCACGAAAAAAGGACCGATTAGGCAACAAAAACCGATTTTTCAGCCGGCAGCTTCAAAAGGGATCGCCGGCATGGTGAAGTAGATACACTTGTTGCGGCCGGTGTTCTTGGCTTCAGCCAAGGCGGCGGCGGCGGTGTGTTTCATTTGGTCATATTCGCATTCGACGCCGTCCACGGCGACCGCGAAGCCAATGCTGACCCGCACCGGAATGATTTCACCCTTATAGGTGAATTCAGTGTTCTCGACCGTGGTGCGAATGCGCTCGCCCAGCACGTGCGCGCCTTCCATGTTGGTTTCGGGGGCGATAACCATGAACTCTTCGCCGCCGATGCGCCCCAACAAGTCTACGGTGCGCAGCGAGCCGCCCAGTGACTTCGTCAAGTCGATCAGCACTTTGTCGCCGCCCGGTAGCAAGTAGCGGGCGTTGATTTCCTTGAAATGGTCCACGTCGATGAGGCCCATGGTGAGCGAGCTGGGATAGCGCTCGCGCCGGCGCAGCTCGCGCTCGGCCAGACGATCCATCGCGCGGCGATTCGGCAGGCCGGTCAAGGGATCGGTAAGCGCCAGTTTTTCCAGCATCTTGTTCTTTTGTTCCAGCTCGTGATTGGTTTCTTCCAGTTCTTTAGTGCGTTGAGTGACGCGTTTTTCCAGCTCGACGTTGAGCTGGCGTAACTGGTCCAAGAGTTGTTCGTGACTGCGTTCCAGCATGTAAGTGCGCGCTGCGGTGCGCAGCGTTTCCATAAGCTCCTCCGTGCGCCATGGCTTGAATAAGTAACGATAGATTTGCGCCCTGTTGATGGCGTCTACCGCTTCTTCTAATTCGGCGAATCCAGTCATCAAGAGGCGGACCGTTTTGGGGTAGTTGCGGCGCACCCATTCCAGGAACTGCACGCCGCTCATGCGCGGCATTTTCTGGTCGGTGAGAACGATATCAATGTCGCGCTTCTCGAAGATTCGTTGCGCAGCCTCGCCGCCGTCCGCGGTGAGGACCTCGAACTCAGAGCCTAGCAGGGCCGACAGGGTGGACAGGATGTAAGGCTCATCATCCACCACCAAGAGGGAACATCGATACTTGGCCACTTTGCCCTCAAGGGATGGCTAGGGCGCAGGGTGCAACCCGCGTCCTTTGGCGCATCTTGCTTTTCAAGTAATAGCTTATTTCTCAACCAAGGGCAATTTTCCCACGTCTGAATCAAGAAGTTAACTAGAAAATACCCGTTGCGCGTTTGAAGAATGGTTGCAGTCAGTCATCAATCGGCACGGCGCGCCCAGCGCATTTTAGCGGAACGGGATCGGGGATTGGCGAGAAAAACTGCAACTCTCTCTCTCGCTTGCATTTGCGGCAACACAGACCCCCTTCCATTACATTCACATTGCGTGTCGATCGGGAAAGTGGAAAGGGGACCCAAACATAGAAAAGGAATCTGCTGAGCCGGACCAGGTGTAAACTTCTCAAAATGCGCAATCGCCCGAGTCACTCACCAAATCTCGCCGTTTTGCCGTTAGAACCGTCATTTCCAGAATAATCGTCACGTTCGGCAAACTTTTCCTACATTCCCATAAACTCCATGCCGATGAAAGATGCATCCCTCTCGGAGTGCGCTTGGGGATAGTGTCTTTGTGGGCGCGTTTCCGCTCGGACCGCAAGCACGTTGTAAACGTGCTCCACAAGTGGGGTGCAATGATGATGCGATGGAGCGCGAGGATTCTTGGATTCGTGGCGCTGTGCGGCCTCGCGGGTTGCACACGCCAGTGCTTCTTGGCGGAAAAGGATTTTAACAACTTGAATCTCCCCGCCCGACTCGAGGAAGGCGATCAAACCATCCTCCACGGGCCATTGTCCGAAAAGGTTCACGCTCCGCCCGACGTCAACGATCCCAGCCGTCCGCCGCGCTATTTGAGTTTGCAGGAAGCGCTGGCCCTTGCGCTGGAACGCGGCACCGTCAGCGGCCGCGCCGGCCCGGGCCAGGGTCTGGTCGACGACGGCCTGGTTCAATTTCAAGGCGGCTCGCTCAACAATCAGTCCGACAGCATTCGCGTGCTGTCGTTTAACCCAGCGATGGCGGCCGCCACTCTGGAAGCATCCGCGGCGCGCTTCGACGCCCAATGGGTAACGGGCGTCAACTGGAGCGCAACCGACAATCTGCAACAAGGCTTGACTTCGTTTCAAAACGGCGCGCGCGCGGCGTTTCAAAGCAGCATCATCAAGGGGCTCGCTTTCGGCGGCGTCGCCAACATGTCCTTTCAGACGGACTACACATTGCTGCAGAATCCGCCTGCCGGGGTCTTCGGCGTTTTGAACCCCAACTACACAGCCCGGGTCCAGTTTGGCGTGGAAATGCCGCTCTTGCAGAATTACGGCGTCGAGATCAACCAGCTGCTCAACCGGCTGCCGGCCATCAGCGGCGTCACCATGCCGCAAGGCGCCGCGGCGGCCTTTAACAATAAACAGGGAGTCATTTCCCAGGTCCCCTCGTTCACCGGAAACGGCGTCGAGGGCATCCTCATTGCCAGGTTGCGGTTCGACGCGCAACGCGCGGAATTCGAACGGAATGTCAACATACTCGTGATGAATACGGAAGTCGCCTACTGGAAGCTCTATCAGGCGTACGGCCGGCTTTATAGCTTCGAAGAGGTTATGCGTCTGGCGCACAAGTCCTGGGTCATCAACCTGGCCAAGTTCGAAGCGGGCACAATCGGTCCCAAGGACTTCCATCCCATCCGCGCTCAATACGAAGAATTCCGCGGCGAGCGCACGGCCGCAATGGGCGCTGTCCTGGAAGCCGAGCGCAATCTGCGCGGGATTCTGGGTTTGCCCGTGGAAGACGGCACGCGGCTCGTGCCGATCACACCCCCGACACTCGCGCCCTATCGTCCCAACTGGGATGCGTCATTGAGCGACGCACTCAACCTGAAGCCGGAGCTTGTGCTCGCGCGGCAGAACCTGCGCGCGACACAGTACAACCTGATCACCGCCAAGAACTTTCTCAAGCCTGACCTGCGCTTCTTCGCGCAATACTCGCCTGTCGGTTTCGGCACTGAGCTGGACGGCGACGGCAACTTCGTTGACGGCAACGGCGTCACCCGCCCCGCCAACGCTTTCGAATCACTGTCGAACATGCATTTCAACGACTGGAGCATCGGGCTGAGTCTCAGCGTGCCGATCGGCTATCGGCTCGAACATGCCAGCGTGCGGTCGGCGCGTTTAGGACTCGCGCAAAGCTATTATCTTTTGAAAGATGAAGAGCAACGCGTTCAGCGTATCCTGACGCAACAGTATCAGAAGTTGTCCGAATGGTATGAACTGATCAAGGCTCGCCGCGAGGAACGGAAGTACTACGGTCAAAGCGTCGAGGCGCGCTACGCCGAATTCACCGCGGGCAGGGTCACGGTGGACCAACTCCTGGAAGTGCAGCGCCGTCTCGCGTTGGCCCAGGTGAAGGAATATGAAGCGATTTCCGAATACAACAATTCGCTGGCCCGCTTTGAATGGGCCAAAGGGACCATTCTGCAGCACAACAACGTGACCATCGCCGAAGGACCTCTGCCGCAGTGCGCCCAGGTGCGCGCGGTCGAACATGAGCGCGAGCGGTCCAAGGCGTTCGTTCTCCGGAACCGGCCCGAGCCGCTGGAACTGCCCGGCTGCCTGGCGTGCGAGGGCGAAGTTCCCAACGAATTATCATCGCACGTCCCGAATCATGTGGCAGAGCCGATCTTGAAGGACGCGGAACAGAAAGCCGCCGCCCAGCGAGCCAAAGAGGCCGCCGCACCGGCTAAGAAACTGCCGCTGGGCTTTTCCGAAACGCCTGCGCCCGCGCCGCAGCCGGCCGAAGTGAAGTTCGCGCCTGCGCCGCCGCCGCCCGCGGACACCAAAGTAGGCGGCACACTCCGTGTGCCGTCAACCGACAAAGGCGCTCGGAGTGTGCCTGCTACTTTACCCGCGGGCGCAACCCAAACGGGTTCGTCCGGCAGCAGCTCGCCGCCGCCGTTATTATTGCCTACGACACCCAAGGGGCGCGCGACAGAAAACGGCCTGCCGCCGCCGTTGCCGCCGCTCCCGATCGTTCCTACCGGCAATAGTTTGACGCCGCCCGTGCCGTTGCCCCCGCTGCCCCCCACTGGGACAACTTCAACGCGGTCCGGTTCAACCCTCGCGATCCCCCCGCAAACGACGCAGCCTGGCTCCAGAATCACTATTCACGAGGGGCCGCCTCCTGAATTGCCGCCGCTGCCGCCGTCTCCGTAGACAGGATCGGAATCCTTCCAACGTGGGTCAGGATTCCGTTCCTGACCATGCGCCCGCGACGCAATCTCCCTTGCGACAGGATCGGAATCCTGTCCCACATTTTCGGACAGGATCGGAATCCTATCTCACATTCTGGGACGGATTAGAAATTCGTCCTACAAAACCCGAATGAGACTATTGCTGTACGAGATGGCGTCGGCCGGCGATCTTCCAAACGCGCCCGCCGCGCTCGTTGCCGAAGGCGCTGCCATGCTGTCGGCATTGGCGGAGGACTTGGCGCAGGTCTCCGACGTAGACGTTTTTACGATTCCGGCAGCGTCCAAACGGCGATCGCGGCTGCACGACGGGATTGCCCAAGCTGATGCCGTGCTGCTCATCGCGCCGGAATTTGACAATCTGCTTCTTGATTGCGTGCGCTTGGTGGAGAACGCGGGCAAACAGCTCTTCAGCCCGAGTTCCGAAGCCGTCCGCTTGACAGCGGACAAACTCGCCCTGTTCAAGCATTGGCAAGCACTTGGCGTGCCGACGCCGGCAATCATTGCCGCCTGCCGCGAATTCAAAGTAGACCCCACGCTCCGCGTGGGGATTGAATCCAAACCTTCGCCGGAATCGTTCCCGCTGGTTTGCAAACCGCGCTTTGGCGCGGGGGCACAGGCGACGATCTTAGTTGAACGGGCCGAGGACTATTGCCGGCGCGTGGAGCAGGTAGCGACGGAGTGGCCGGGCCAGGAGTTTCTCCTGCAGGAGTACGCCCCGGGACAGGCTGCCAGCATCAGCTTTCTCGTCGGACCCCGACAAACGCTGGCGTTGCCCGCCGGCTGGCAGCTTCAGTCCAGCGACGGGCGCTTTCGCTATCAAGGCGGATCGATGCCGCTTGCGCCCGCGCTCGGCTTGCGCGCGCAAAGGCTCGGCCTGCGCGCGCTCGAAGGGATCGCCGGTCTTTGCGGCTTCGTGGGCGTCGACCTTGTCCTCGGCCGCGCCGCCGACGGCAGCGACGACCGGGCGATTGAGATCAACCCACGGCCGACCACGTCGTATCTGGGACTGAGACAACTTGCGAAAGAGAATCTGGCCGAGGCCATTTGCCGCCTTGTTGCGGGCGAAAACAATGTAGAGCTAAACTGGCACCAAGGGCCGGTTACATTTCAGGCAAAGCGTGACATCCAAATCTCGAACTTCGAAATCCGGAACTAACCCAAAATCCAAACAAGAAATAGCAACTGAGAAGTTTTGAGTTTTCTTCTTCGAATTTCGTTTTTGTTTCGAACTTCGGATTTCGAATTTCGGATTTCACGCCGAGTATTCTTGGGTCATTGGTCTTTCAGAAGTTCTTGCAGCCTATCGAGAAACACAGCTTGTTCGGGATGAAGCAGTTTTCGGGCTTCCTCCAAAGGTAAAAAACGCGCTTGATCGATTTCCCAGGATGCGCAGCGCGGCTCGGCGTCCTGGGGAGCCGGACCGGCGAACGCATGGATCACTTTGCCGCTTTTGGAGTATTTCATGTTGCCCAAAGGGGCCAGCGTGCCGGCGGCAACGCCCGTCTCCTCCAGGGTTTCGCGCCGCGCTGTGCCTTCCAGGTCTGCCTCGCTCGGATCCGGCTCGCCTTTGGGGATGCTCCACGGTTTGCCGCGGTTGTACCAACCGCTGGCATGCACAAGCAGCACTTCGATGCCGTTGGGAGTTTGGCGATAGAGCAGCGTTCCAGCGGATTTCTTCATGCATCCCTCGCTCGCGCGTCGGGTTAGTGTTCATCTGCGGTTGCTACTTTCTTGAGATTATCTCATACATTTCGGGCCGGCGGTGGGCGAGCCGGTCGATCTCGTATTTGCCGGGTATGTGCACGATGCGTTTGTTTCGCGGCTTGTCCGGGTTCAGTTCGGCGTACAGGATCGCCGGCTCGTCGGTTTCCGTCCCCGCCAGAAGTTCGCCGTTGCAATCGACGATGCGGCTTCTGCCGATGAAGCGGAAGCCGCGTTCCTGACCGACGCGATTGACCGCGGCGAAGTAAAGGAGATTCTCCAAGGCGCGGGCCTGAATGAGGTACTGGACAGTGCTGCTGGCGCCCGTGGGCCAGTTGGTCGGGAGCACGACGAGGTCGGCGCCAAGGAGCATGAGACAGCGCGTGGCTTCGGGGAAGCTGCCGTCGTAACAGATGGACATGCCGAGCTTGAGTCCGCCCAGATCGTGCACCGCGAAAGGTCGATCGCCGGGCGTCGTGAAGCGATCGACGCCAAGATACGGCAGATGAATCTTTCGGTATCGAGCGGCCACGCCCTGGCCACCGACCAAAACCGCCGCGTTGAAAAGCTGGTCGCCGTCCGATTCCAGCATGCCGACGACGGCCAGAACACCCAGCCTTTTACATTCTTCCGCGATGGCCAGTGTGCTCGATCCAGGGATCGGTTCGGCGTGGGGCCAGGCTTCCTCCTTGCTTTCGAAGCAATAACCAGTCAAAGCACATTCGGGAAAAACGACAAGCCGCGCCCCATGACCGGCCGCCTCCCGAAGCCGCGCCAGGATTTCGGACAGATTCGCACGTGGCTCGCCCAGCCGGCAATCCATCTGTACGGCTGCGATTTTCCATAAACTCATGGCGGCTTCCTCCAGTCACGACCTTTATTCTACAAGCAGTTCGTATGGCGAAAAACCGCGCAAAAAGGTTCAATGCGTAGGACGGGTCTCCAGGCCCGTCCTGTTCGAGCGCCACAAAGGGACGGCCCTGGAGAGCCGTCCTACAACACCGATCGTAGGACGGGCAGGCGACACCGAACGCAGCAAGGAGGTCAGGAATGACGCCGGCGCTGGACCGATTGAGGAAGGAACAAGCATTCCACGACCGGCAGGCGGCCCAACGAAAGGTCACTTTTCGCGCCCACCCCGAGTTGTTGCGCGTCAGCGACGACGAGTATCTCGATCACGCATCGTGGATTCGGCCGGCGTTTGCGCTCTTGGGGGACGTGGCCGGCCGGCGCGTGCTCGATTTTGGTTGCGGCCACGGCATGGCAGCGGTCATATTCGCCCGGCGCGGCGCGCGCGTGACGGCGTTGGACCTGTCCCAAGGCTACGTCTCCGAGGCGCGGTGCCGGTCCGAGGCGAATAAAGTGTCCATCCAATTCCTGCAAGCCGACGCGGAGAATGTCCCGCTTGCCGACGAGTCCTTCGACCGCATATTTGGCAACGCGATCCTCCATCATCTGGACATTGAGCGCGCAGCGCGCGAAGTGCGCCGATTGCTCAAACCCGGCGGCTGGGCAATCTTCTGCGAGCCGTGGAACGGCAATCCCCTGTGGCGCTGGGCGCGGTCGTCGCGCTGGCTCGCCGCGAAAGAGCATACGGCAACGGAGGCGCCGCTCTTGGCGACGGACCTAGACCGATTGCGCAGAGTGTTTCCCGACTTGGCGTTTTGGGGACATGAGTTCCTGCCGCGAACGCGCGGACTGCGAGCTTGCGATAGGTGGCTATTACGCTGCTGGCCGCAGTTGCGCGCCTGGTGCCGGTATGTGGTGCTACAGCTGGTGAAGCAAGGCAATACGTTTGCGCCCCGGACGACGGTCGTCTCATCTTGAGACTAGAACTTGATCGACCTTGCATTGATCAAGGGGTAAGTCCGGGGGGCATCGAAGCGACCTGGAATCTTCTCAACTGAACTACCAAGAATAAACTGCAGGACGGCCGCGGGCGTCAGCTGCGGGCCGGGCGTCGGCGTCGGCGAAATGGGTCGAATGATATTGCCGATTCCTTGAGGCGGAGTCGTGTTGGCGATTGGCGAGCGAATCAACGCCGCCAAACCAGCCACATGAGGCGCCGCCATACTTGTGCCCGACTGCGCTCCGTAGGTGTTGCCAGGCAACGTTGAAAGTATATCGACACCAGGTGCAATCACGTCAACGACCGCTCCAAAGTTGCTAAACGTCGCAAACGTATCGTCGGCTCCTGCCGACGTGGTTGCTCCCAATCCGCCTGACCTGCCATCGGAATCCGCCAAGGCGGCAACCGTAATCGCTGAAGGAGCCGACGCTGGGGAGTCGCCGGCAGCGTCTACAGACGCATTGCCCGCAGCGGCCACCATCACAACCCCCGCGACGACAGCCGCTTCAATCGCGTTGATTTCTGCTTGAACATTGGGCCCACCGTAACTCATGTTGGCTACACCGATCTGACCCGCATTGGCGGCAACAAACAAAATCGCGGCGATGGAATCAGCGGCCGTGCCGCTTCCGTTGGCATCGAGAACTCGCAAAGCCCAAATCTTTGCTCCTGGAACTACGCCCACAACGCCCTGATCGTTATGGCGCGCCGCCATTGTGCCTGCGACGTGCGTGCCGTGCCCGTTTGGATCTCCCACTCCGCTCAGATTCCCGAAACCGATGCTTTGCACGACATTCAAGTCCGGATGTGTTTGGTCGACGCCGCTGTCGATCACTGCGACTTGGATGAACTCTCGTCCCTGGTTGGATATTCCGACGAAGATATTTCCGATGAAGCCGCTTCCGACCCCTTTGGGTTGCTGGTAAGACATTCCCATTCGGCTCATACCAGTGGGAATAGTCTGAACCAGGGCGACCCGTTCGGCATTGTGTTCAAGACGCGCGACAACTGGGTCTGCCGCCAGAAACGGTTTGGCGTCGCCATCTACTTTGATAGCGCAACCCAGGAATGGACCGCTGTATACGTGCAGAACTCGACCGTTGCCCCTCTGCGCTAACCGAGCCGCCTCCGCAGCCGGATCCCGAACATTTGATTTGAAGGTAATAATAAACTCGTCCGCGATATACTTGGGTCGCAGTTTCTTCTTGAACCCTTCATTCTCGAACTTTTTCATCCGCGCATGCGCGCTCTCAACCTGTGCCTGAACCTTGCTAACTCGCTCTTCTGCATAGCTGAACATGAAAAAGTTAAGGCCCACAAGGATTCCGATGATGGCGACTACCACTAGGATCTCGATCAAAGTAAATCCGCGTCGAGAGAGACAAGTAGAGCGTGCCATGGCGACCTCAGTTGAGAAGTTTTCTGAAAATCGATGGAAGGAATGCTGGAAAAACTCACTCCTTTCTAATCCACGCGATTGGCAATTGCAAGAGGGTTATAGAAGAATTTCCCTGCGAACGACCTTGACCGGTTTGTCCAAAGACCCCCAGCGGCAAAACCCGCAAAGTCGGCGCGGTCCGCTTTCAGAGATGCCAAACCATGCCTTCTTCGAGAAGGCCAATGACCATCCCTCGCTTGCGCGTCGGGCTCGTGTTGGCATACCCGCGCTTGCGCTTCGGCCTCGTTTGGATGCTCAGACCAAATCCGGCCGTATCAGTCGTTCGCGGAATCCCCTGAGGGCCAAGATTGCTTGCGCAGCCAGGTAGCCGCTGCGCACCGCCCCTTCCATCGTTGCCGGCCAGTCTGTCGCCGTCCAATCGCCGGCCACCATCAGGTTTTCAATCGGGGACAATTGCACTGGACGCCAGCGGTCGACGCCGGGCAGGGCGCTGAATGTAGCGGCGTTTTCCGTGATGACGCGGCAATTTCGCAGCTGGGCCGTTCGGGCGGCGGGCATCAACCGGCGCAACTCCTCGACGACGCGCCTTTCGATTTCCGCTTGGCCCAATCCTCGAAACTGCCGAGCCGCGCTCACCACCACTTGCACGTACTGCCCAGATTCTGCACCGTTCGTTTCGCCTGCTCCGCCTTTGGTCAGGCCGGCGGACTGCTCTGCCATTGTGCGATTGAAGATCCATTGCCCTATGCCGTCCACCACGACCACGTGTGGCAAGCGGAGCACCGGCCGATCCCACCACAGATGCACGCTTGTGATCGGCGAATGCTCTAAGTGTCTCACATTGGTGAAATACGCGTGCCGCTCAACGGTCTCGGCGGGCAAGAGGCCAAGCAACCGGTCGTGGGGTACAGCCGCGATGCAGCAGCCGGACTCCAGCTGGTCGCCGCTCCGGGTCTCCACGCCGACGAAGCGCTCCTTTTCGATTCGGATGTGCTTGACTGCGGTCTGCCGGCGTATCTCGACTTGATGCCGCTCCAGCCACTGGTGCAACTCTTGGCCGTAGAGCTGGCCCAGGGGAACTTTGGGAATCTCTACTTCAAAGCCGCGCGGATGGCGCAGAAAGGCGTCCAGGAAGACTTTGCGGGCATAGCGCAATCCGACGCGGTCCGGAGTTTCATTGAGCGCGCTGACCAGAACGACGCCCCAGAAACGCGCGACCATTCGCGGCGACTGTCCGTGCCGCGCCAACCAATCGGCGAAAGGCGGATCGTCGCCTTGTGTACCAGCGCGCCTCAGCCGCCAAAGTGCCCAGCAAATGCGTAACTTCTCCCACGGGCTGAGAAAATGAGCGCGCATAAAACTCGCGGCCAGATGCATTGGGGCCGGCCAGTCCGCGGCGGCAAAACGGCTGACGCGCCGATCCGGCGTCATGAAGTAAAGCGCCGGCTGGGCCGCCAGGAAACCATCCACGCCGATCGTCCGGAAGAAATGCGCAAGGTTGGTGCAACAGCCCATGCTGACGTGCTGGCAGTTGTCGATGAGTTGTTGGGAGGCGGCGTCTTGAAACGAGCTGGCCCGCCCGCCCAGGCGATTGCGCGCTTCCAGCAGCGTAATGCGGAAGCCGCGCGGCGCCAGCGCTGTTGCCGCCGCCAAACCCGCCAACCCGCCGCCAATGATCAGGACCCGCTCGGCCAAAAGAAGACTCCGAACGTGTTTCACAACCACCCCAACCGAGCCGGCAGTGCCTCCAAGGCGAACCGCCATTTCTTCCAGCGGCCAAGCGTTATTCGAGCGCTGAATACATCGTAGTCACGTTTTTCTATCTCCTCCAACAAGCCGCGGTACGACTTGGCCATCAGCAAAAAGACCGCCCGGCCCTCCCTGGACAGCAATGGTACGAGGGGCCAGGCGGCGTCGTAATAGCCGCGCGCGCGCTCGACCTCGAAGCGCATGAGTTTTCGAAATGCCTCCGAGCGTTCGCGGCGGCGCAAGGCGTCGGCGGAGTAGCCGAATCGATCCAGGTCTTCGCGCGGCAAATAGACGCGCCCGCGCGCCGCGTCTTCGCCCAGGTCGCGCAGGATGTTGGTAAGCTGAAACGCCAAACCCGCATTTTCGGCGAATTCTTTCGCCCGCTCATCCGTGAAGCCCCAGATGTGGATGCACGCCAGGCCGACAGCCGAGGCCACGCGGTAGCAATAAACCCGTAAATCGGCGAAAGCGGGAAAGCCAATCGGCTCGAGGTCCATTTCCACACCGTCGAGCACCGCTTGGAGATAGACAGGCGGAATGGCAAAGGTGCGGACAGCGTGGCACAGCGCCTCATGCCCGGGATGCGAAAACGCGCCGGCAAGAGCTTGCTCCAGTCCGCTACGCCATTCGCTAAGTCGGCGGCGCTTGTCCGGCACGGCGCCGGGCTCGTCGCAGAGATCGTCGGCAATGCGCAGAAAGGCGTACAGGGCGCACATGGCCCAGCGCTGGGGCCGCGGCAAAACATGAAATGCCGGATAAAAACTCCCCGCCGCCTGACGACTGAGCGCCTCGCAATAGCGATACGAGCGAGCCAGCGATGGAGTCATGCCTTACTTCTTGTCTTTGTCCTTGTCGATTGGCGGCGCGGCCGTTTCTTCTTCGCGCAGCTTCAGCGTGAACAGTCCCGTGCCGCGGCCAAAGGTCGTGGCGATCACCCGGTAGACGCCGTCGGCTTTGCAAACCCATTTCATGCGTGCGTTGTTGCCGCCGCCCGAATCGTCGTCCTGAGTGAGTTTGTTGCCCGCCGCGTCCTCGAGCCGCAAATACGCGTCGAAATTTTTGCTGATCATGTCGATGACGTAGGTTTTGCCCGCATGCATTTGCAATTGGTAGACGCGGCACGGCGTCTTTCGCACCTTATCGGGCGGATCGGAGCTGTTGAGCAGCGTGTCCAGGACGAAGCCGTCTTTGCCGACGGTGATTACTCCCGTCGGCTCTTTGGAGAGGCTAAGCTGCCGGATCGTGATCGTATACTGGCCCGAGCTGCCGCCGGGCGAGGACACCAGGAGACGGTAAGCGCCGTCCTGTTTGGGTTGGAACGCGGAAAAGCGTGACGAATGGAGAATGGTGTTGCCGTTGCCGTCTTGCACTTCGACATTGGCGAAAAAGCCGCGTGCTTCGACCTCTACTGCGTAGTTCTCATCCTTGCGCAACTCCACCGCGTGCCGGCTGACTTGTTCCAAGCCGGTGAGTGTGCCCGACAGGAGAATGTCCTTGCCGGTTTTTTTCTTTTCCTGGGCTGCACCGCCAGAGCAGAGTGCGGCGCCAAGGATCAAGACAGCCGACATACGGGCGAACATGGCGCTTCTCCTTGTGAGTGGATTGCTACCGTGATCCAGCCATGCTTGCCCAGGCCGTAGCCACAAGGTTTCGCGAACGGCATCAAGAGCGCCTCGGTCCGCGAGAATGGCAGCTTCACGCTCATGCCGAATGCTTCTTCTTTGCGGCCCAGAAAGACGAACACCTTCGCACCAACCTTGGCCACGCGCTCCCCACAGGGATTGTCCTCGAACGCTCCGGGAAAGGACAGCGCGAAGGTATAAATGGCGTCAAAGGTAGCGGTTTTCTCGGCCGACATGCGCGACCTCATTGAACATCGTTGCACTGGATTCTATGGGAAGCGGCGAACAATGACAAAAGCAGCGATGGCCATACAACTCCTCAGGACCCCAGCCAAGACGCTCCATGCCAAACTGGTTACATCCTATTCTCACTCATCCCGCAATGCTGCTCACCGTAGGAGGCGCCCTTGGCACCAACGCCCGCTACTGGCTCGGCCTGTGGATCGCCGGCCGAGGATGGTTCTTGCATTTCCCGCTCGGGACACTTGTCATCAACGTGAGCGGCTCGTTGCTCTTGGGACTGGTCGCCGTCGCATATCACGATCGCTTGCCTTCGGCGTATCTCTTCTGGGGTGTCGGTTTCTGCGGCGGCTACACGACTTTTTCCACATTCTCCTTGGAATTGTTCGGCCTGTTGCGCACCGGTGAAACGCGGCTGGCCTTCTTGTACGCGACTTTGAGCGTCGCGGCAGGCTTGATTGCCACTGCGCTGGTCATTCTCAGCCTGGAACAGGCGTGGCCCAACAGCTGATCCGCATCATCCGCGTTCACTTCAACGTAGTAGGCACACTCCGTGTGCCGTTGTCTCGCTGCGGCACACGGAGTGTGCCTGCTACTTTACAGCATCGTCAGCGGATGTCTGCGATTCTTCAGCGGAAAATCGACCGCGCCGCGCAGCCGATGCGATTCGTAGACGGCCAGGATCATCTCGAGCGCCGCCCGCCCGTCATACACGCTCCCTTTGGGCTGGCGATCCCGTTCAATGGCTTCCATTAAGTCCTGGGCGATCCAGACATTGCCCTGGCCCAGTCCGCCGTCCTTGAGCGTTTCGGGTTTGCCCAGACCAGCGCTGGTGATCTCTTGCCAGCGGCCGCCGCCGCGGCCGGGAAACCACGACGGATCGGCGAGATAGTACGCCGCGGGCAAACTTCCTGTTGTCAGTTGGATGACGCCCTTGCTGCCGTAGAGCGTCAGGGCAAAGCGGTCGCGTTCGCCGCTTGCGCGCTCGGATTTCTGGCTGGCGAAGTATCCGACCACACCGCGGTCGAAGCCGTACACGGCGTGGATATGGTCGCCCGCGATGGGACCCATGCCTTCGCCGCCTTCGCGCACATCGCTTTTGGATACTAAAGAGACAGTTCCCTTTCTCACGACTCCGACCCGCGCGTAGCACCAATGACAGTCGCCCGCGACGAAGCGCATAAGGTCCAAAATGTGCGTGCCCAGCACCATGAGGTCTTGCCCGCCCACGCGGGAATCCTCCTTGCCCCGGCCGCGCATCTCCAACAGCTCACCGAACAGCTTCGGATCTGCCACGATCTCCTTGACTCGCGCCAGCCTGGGACTGTAGCGCGTC
Source organism: Gemmataceae bacterium (assembly GCA_022616245.1). GTDB lineage: Bacteria > Planctomycetota > Planctomycetia > Gemmatales > Gemmataceae > JAKEFD01. The sequence goes on along the minus strand of JAKEFD010000250.1, from coordinate 4,774 downwards.
TGGTGCGCGATCGCCAGCTTCACGTGATGCCGCTCGCACGCCGTCACCATTTCATCCGCCTCGGCCAGCGTCCGGCAGATCGGCTTTTCCAGAAAAACGCTGGCGCCTGCCTCGGCGCAAGCGATCACCATGTCGCGGTGCTGATCCAGGAAGCGATCCGCCACGCTGACAATGTGCGGCCGCTCCTTTTTCAGCATGTCGCGATAGTCGGCGTACGCGTTCTTGGCGGCGAGCCGCTTTTGAGCCGCCACTCGGCCCGCTTCGTTATCATCCGCGACCGCAACGATTTGCACGTCGCGCACCTGCTGCCAAACGACATCCAGACCGTGGCCATAATTTCCCCGCCCGGTCCGGCCAATGACGGCGACGCGAAATGGTCGTGGCATGAATACTCCCCCAGAAAACTTGCAAGAACCAGGTGCAAGAGATTCTAACCGAACATCTCGTGCACTATCAATAATCTCGCAGGCGAATCGTTGTATGGTATAATCGAGCCGGCTTTTTGGCCTGCGAATTCAAGGAGCACACAACCATGTCGCGTGCGCTTTGGGGAATGTTGCTGGCTGCGTCCCTGGCATCCGCATCTTCCTTGTCAGGGGCGCAGTCGCCTTTGCGCGGCGCCATCAAGCATCGCGCGGTGGCCGAGCTGCCACTGCCGCGCGACCGCACTTCGTTTGGCATTGGTGAGCAGGTCGAGTTCTTTATCGATCCGCCCCATGCGGAAGGCCCCGAAGCCGTCATTGCCTGGCATGTCAACGGCGCCGCGACGGTCGACCCCATTGTCGGAACCTCCACCATCGTGACTTTGGCGTTGACGCGCGAGGCCGGCACATTCGTCGTCGGGGCCGCACGGCGCGATGCGGCGCTCCAAGCGGACGGACAGTCCAACGGCAAGACAGAAAATACTCAGTTGCGCGATTGGGTCCGCAAGCAGGCCGCCGTCTTCCCAAAGGTCGAGCGTCAGCCGGTTGAAGGCGCAGCGCCCGCGGCCATCGAGCTTCCCAAGGAGCTACGTGCCGAGCTGGTGCGGATGGACGGAATGCGCAAAGGCTTTGACACGAAGCTGGATGAGGTCGATGAATTGGGCCGCACGCTTCTCGAAAAGTACACCGACCCGAAAGAGCGCGGCCAGATCTATTACTGGTTGGCACACGTCCATGGACAAAGCGGCTTGCGCAAACCGGAAAAGGTCGTTGAGTATGCGAAGAAAGGGCTGGAATTGCCGATCGAGCTGTTGCAGGTGCCGACTTTGTATTGTTATTGGGGCGATGCGGTGCAAATTGCTCGCAGCGGGGCGCGAGAGCCGGTGCCCGCGCGGCGCAAGTGGTCGGCGGTGGTCTACCTCGCCGGCCTGCGCGAAATGCTGCGCTACCCGCTGCCGCATAAAGCGCCCGAGCTGCCCGCGGTCGGACGCGGCCTGGTGCGTAACGCGCTGCCCGGCGAAAACGAGGTAATCCTGAAACAGCAAGCCAAGCAGATTGCCGCGCGCCGGTTCGCGGAGTTCCAGCGCGAAATGATCTGGAAACGCGATATCCTGGTCGGTCAGATCGCAGCCATGTATCAGCACCCGCCGGACGCGCCCGAGGAGCTGCGCGAGCTGGCCACGGGCGTTTTGCGCGACCCGCGCGACGTCGAGCGCTTTCTGCGCGCGGTCAAAGGGGGAAGATGGGACCCGTGACGGTTGCTTGGCGAACAAGGAGAGCAGGATTAAGAGTGGGACTAGGATTAGGAAGAGGACTAAGAGCCAGATCAAGATTAAGATAATGATTGTGAAAGGGAGGTTTGATGGGTGCTGAACCGTATTGGTACGTAGTCAAGTACAACCCTAAGATCGAAGATGCACTCGAAGAGCTGCGCGACCGTGAGTTCGCTGCGGGGCGATACAACCCCGTGATGCCGTTTCTCACCTTTCCGATCACGCCCCAGTCGCCTGCGCCCGGTGCGCAGCATGACTCCATCGCGGATGCAGTTGCGGAATCGGACGCCGACGGCACGCGCTCCATCTTGGACATCCTGTCGATCAGCGAGGAACCGGACTTTTGCTCCGCGGCGCCCCTCTGCGACGAAACGCTGACCGAACTCTATGGCACCACCAAGCCCACGCGCGCCGCGGTCGAGGCCAACATGGAATTTCTGGAGGACGTGGAACGTGGGCACGCGGTCTACATCATCTTGTACAAGAACGGCAAACCGGATGAATTGATGTTCGCCGGCTATTCGTTCGACTGACAGGATGGATTGCAGATCGCGCCTAATTCAGTTCTTAGCCGTAAGTTGAAACTATGAAAGGACTTGCTAGAGAACTGTCCAAAATGGATTGCACGTCGGCTCCCTGGGTTGGAATGCAATCCATCCAGTGTAAGTGAATTCAGGGTTGCGTTGTCAGTATGAGCACCGACGTAGTCACTTTTGTCAATCAGCTGCGCACCACGCAGCTATTGAGCGCGCCGCAGCAAGCCGAGGCCGACCGCCTCGCCCAGACCGCGGCGCGGCCGGCGGCGCTTGCGAGCGAACTTGTCAAACGCGGCTGGATCACGCCCTACCAGGCCAATCAGATCGCACGCGGCCGCGGCAGCGAACTAGTGCTCGGCTCCTACACCGTTCTCGAACCCTTGGGCCGGGGCGGCATGGGCCAGGTCGTCAGGGCGCGACATCGATTCCTCAACCGCGACGTGGCCTTGAAGCTGATTCGCCGCGATCAGCGCGACGACCCAGATACGCTGCAGCGCTTCCAACGCGAGGTCAGCCTGCTCGCACAGCTTCGCCATCCGCATATCGTGCAAGCCCACGACGCCGGCTACGTAAACGACGCCTGGTTCCTGGCCATGGAGCTCCTAGTAGGCATCGACCTTGAACGGCTTGTGAAACAGCGCGGGCCGCTGCAGGTCGGCGAAGCATGCGAGTTCATCCGGCAAGGGGCGCAAGGCTTGCAGCACGCCCACGAGCGCGGCCTGGTCCATCGCGACATCAAGCCCAGCAATCTGTTCCTCACGATAGACGGCATCAAGCTTTTGGACCTCGGATTGGCGCGGCCGCAAACCCTGCCGGACGGTGAACTGACGCATACGAACGCGATGATGGGGACGCCAGACTATCTCGCGCCGGAGCAGGCGCTCGACCCGCGCCGTGCCGATGCGCGCAGCGACCTGTATGCGCTTGGCTGCACGCTTTACTTCCTGCTGACCGGTGCGCCGCCGTTTCCCGGCGGCACCATCACACAGAAACTGCTCCTGCACCAGCAGTCCGAACCTACACGCATTGACATCTTGCGCCCGGACGTGCCCGCGGAACTGGTGAGCGTCGTGCGCCGGCTGCTCGCGAAGTCGCCTCAAGCGCGACCCGCCAGCGCGGCTGAAACCGGGACCCTGCTTGCGCCTTTCGCCGCCCCAACGAACGGCGTCCTCGCGTCCACCCCCACCGTGCCGCAGGGTCAATGGGAAGCGAGTGGCAAGCCGCCATCCATGCCGCAAGCCTCTTTGATCGAAGGAAACGCCGGCACGTCCGAAAGAGGCTTCACCTTGACGACCGAGGAGTCGGTGGCCTCCGCGGCGACACCTTCCGCGTCCATGTCCTATGAGCGCGGCTGGACGCTGACGGCGGAATCGGTAGCGCCTTCGGCCGCTGCTCCGGTGTCACTTGCACCGGCCGCGGTCGTGCCCACGGTGATGCCAGTCGCTGCCGCCGCGCCAGCGGAGACGCGTGCGCAGTTGCGTTTGCCGATTGTCCTCGGAATTGCCGGCGCCGCCGTACTGCTCATCGTATTGCTCATTGTGATGCTTCAAGGTCAAGGCAATCTGGATGCGAATCCATCCGCCAAGGATAAGCCGAAGCGGCCAGCGGTCCAGGTGGACCCGCCCAAGATTCTGGCCGAAGTGGGACCGCACGAAAAACCCGATCCGTCGGACAAACCATTCGACTTCGATCCCAGGCTGCAAAGTCCGTCGGCGGACGGCAAGGTATATCTCACCGACCTGCATGGGTTCGCTCAAAAGGGCAGTCCGGACGGCTGGAAGTTTGGCAAGAACGGCCGGCTGGGAGACGAGCAAAACACAGTGATTCAACTCGGCAAGGAGGTTTATCTCAAAGGATTGGGCACGCATCCGCCGTTCTGGACTTATTTTCGCGTGTGCTACGCGCTTGGCAAAAAGGCCAGCTCATTTCACGGCGCAGTGGGCCTCGCCGACCATAAAGGTTGGGGGCCGCACCCAACACGCTTCTCGATCCTGGGCGACGACAAGGTCCGCTGGCGATCGCAGCTATTCAAGGAACGCAGCGTGTCGGAAGCGTTCAATCTCGATGTCAAAGACGTGAACGTTCTGGAATTACGCGTCTACTGCGAAACCGCATTCAGTCATGGCTCGCATGCCGTGTGGCTCGATCCCTACGTTTTTGTTGATTGATGGCACTGTCTCCTGACTCGCCGCCTGACTTTACACTTTTTTTACGCCCACCTCGTCGATCTTGACCCCCATTTGACATCGGTCCAGCTAGCATTCTATCGATGAGCTTCGTGCGCGAGAAAGGACGAGCCATGCAAGACCTCTTGTACATCGCTTTGGGGTTTCTGTTCACGCTGGCGTGCTTTGGACTGCTAGCCCTTTGTGACCGGTTGATGGGAGGCCAGCGATGAGCGGCATTGAATGGATCGGAATGCTGGTTGCCATCGGGCTGCTGGTTTATTTGATCGTCGCACTCTTGAAACCGGAGTGGTTCTCATGACCACAAATGCCTGGATTCAATTGGGGATCTTCTTGGGCTTGCTTGTGGCTCTTGT
>JAKEFD010000249.1 GCA_022616245.1 Gemmataceae bacterium | reverse complement strand
GCCAATACTTGCGCCCGCTTGTCGTGACAACGTCGTTGCAGGTCCTTGCCGTGCTCTGTGCCGCTGACCTCCAATGCGCAGTGCAGGTCCGGAAGCCAAAAATCCGCCTTGTCGCCGTGTTGCGTCACGCGCAATCTGCAGTCCGGAAATAGTTTCGCGAACAGCAATGCCGCCAAAGCGACTGCCGCGCGCTCGACAATCGGCTTGCGCTGTTCGGTCCGCATCATACGATCCGCTTTGGTTTCGGTTAGTTCGTTCCAAGACACGCACGCCCGAAATCCATTCCCAATTGCCGACAGCTCTTCGCCGCTGCACTCGACCTCGAATTCGCAGGAAGACCTCCCATGCTTTTTCATAAGGGCGACGGCCATTACCACCGAGTGTTCCATGAACAACTCTGGATGAGCGGCAATGATGTCCTCGATGGACCAGGCGAACGTGGGCATGCCCCGTGACTCAGCGCAGAGGTTGATTCATTATAACTGCTTTACGCATTCTATTTGCATGGTTACCATCAAGTCGGTTCCTGTTCGAGTGTTCCATGCTTCTAAAGTTGATTTCAGTCTCGATTTTGCCTTTCTTGTGCTCGCTGCAGGCCGACCCGCCTGCTGCAATGCCCGGCCCCAAGTCGCCCGAAGAATCTCTCAAGTGCATCCAAGTCCGCCCCGGCTTCCAAGTCGAGCTCATGGCCGCCGAGCCATTGGTCATGGACCCCATCGCCTTCGCCTTCGGCCCCGACGGCAAGCTCTGGGTCGTCGAGATGGGCGACTACCCCCTCGGCGTCGACGGCAAAGGCAAATTCGGCGGCAAAGTCAAGTTCTTGCAGAAGTCGAACGAACAGAAACCGCAATACGACAAAGCCACCCTCTTCCTCGACGGCCTCGGCTATCCCACCGGCGTCACGCCCTGGGGCAAAGGCGTCATCATCACCTGCGCTCCGGATATCTTTTACGCCGAGGACACAGACGGCGACGGCAAAGCGGACCACAAAGTCATCCTGTTCACTGGTTTCAAGGAAGGCAACCAGCAGCACCGCGTCAACGGCCTCGTCTGGGGCCTGGACAACTGGCTCTACGGCGCAAACGGCGATTCGGGCGGCATGGTCAAGCTGGTTACTCCCCTCGTCCCTGGGGGGAGAGGGGTCGGGGGTGAGTCCAAGCAACTCCCCTCGCCCTCAGGGAGAGGGGTTGGGGGTGAGGGGGTCAACATTTCCGGCCGGGATTTTCGCCTGAAGCCCGACGAAGGCCTGTTCGAAGCCGTCACCGGGCAAACGCAGTTCGGCCGATCGCGCGACGATTGGGGCAACTGGTTCGGCAACAACAACTCCAATCCGATGTTCCACTTCGTTCTCGAGGACCGCTACCTCAAGCGCAATCCGCATCTGTTGCCGCCCGATCCGCGCGTCAACGTCTCGGTCAAGCCGGGCCCCGCGCCGATCTATCCCATAAGCAAAGCTTTGCCGCGCTTCAATGACTTCAACCGCCTGAACCATATCACGTCCGCATGCAGCACGATCGTCTATCGCGACGACCTCTTCGGTCCGGATTTCATCGGCAACTGCTTCGTCAGCGAGCCGGTGCACAATCTCATTCATCGCGAGATCATGAAGCCCAAGGGCGTCACGTTCACCAGCCAGCGCGCCCCGGACGAGCAAGAGTCGGAGTTTCTGGCCTCGACCGACAACTGGTTCCGGCCGACGATGATTCAGACCGGCCCCGACGGAGCGCTCTGGGTCGCCGACATGTATCGCCTGGTGATCGAGCACCCGGAGTGGATTCCCAAAGATTGGCAGAAAAAACTCGACCTGCGTTCCGGTCACGACAAGGGCCGCATCTATCGCGTGTATCCCAAAGATAAGAAGCCGCGCACGATTCCCCGCCTGGACAAACTGACGCCGAAAGAGCTGGTCGCCGCGCTCGACAGTCCTAATGGCTGGCAGCGCGATATGGCGCAACTGCTTTTGGTGACGGGCAAGCACAAAGATGCCGTCAAAGACTTGGAGAAGCTCCTTGCTGATTGTCCGCGCCCATTGCCGCGCCTGCACGCGCTCATGACGCTGCATGGGATTCTGGGCAGGGTTCCGGAAAAAAGTCTGCTCGCTTCATTGGAAGACAAGAACCCCGCGGTCCGCCGTCACGCCGTCCTGTGCTGCGAGTTGTCCGTCGCACTACTTTCGAAAGAGGAGGCAGAGGCGTTGATGAAGGCGGAAAAGGACTCGGACCCGCACGTGCGCCAGCAGTTTGCGCACTTTTTGGGTGCGCACCGCTTTGTGGGGCAATGGCTGGCTGCCATGGCGCTAGCCCACGAGGACGATCGCTTCATACAGGCCGCGGTGCATAGCTCACTGACCAAGGAGAACTTTCACGATTTTTGCACCTGGCTCGGTTGGCATTGCCAAGACAAGAAAAAACCGCTGCCTGCCGCCAACGCGCTCATCCGCATGGCGCTGGGCTTTGGGAACAAGGCAGCCGCGCTCGAACTGACGGCGGAGGTCGTCGGCGTCTCCAAGGACGTGTCTCTGGAGAAAATCGCTCAGGTGAACAGCCTTCTGCAAATCTTTGAAGACCGGGGCCATAGTTTGGAAGAGTTGAAAAAAGAACTCATGACACCAAGATTTCGTGATCCCCTGGAGCGATTCGAGAGCTTCTTACAGTCAGCGCGCGAATCCGCGCTGGCACAGAAGACGCCGTTGCCGCTTAAGATCCAGACCGTCCGCCTTCTCGGCCGAATCAAGGAACATTACAACCAAGATCGCGACGCCCTTTTCGGTTTGCTGTCGCCTCATCATGCCGATGAATTGCAGTTGGCAGCGCTGCAGACACTCGTGCGCATCCCGGATCCCTTCGTCCCGGAAAACTTAATGAAGCAGTTCAAGAGCTTTACGCCCGCGCTCAGGTCCCAGGCTATCGACGTGTTTCTTACGCGCAAGGACGGCATACACACCGTGCTTTTGGCTCTCGAGCTTCGACGCATCGCGCCGTCCGAGCTCGACGCCGTGCGTCGCCAGAAGCTCCTCACGGCGGCGACTGGCCCGGGCTTACGCGCTCGCGCCGAGAAAGCCTTGCAAGGCAGCATCGACGCCGACCGCGCCAAGGTCATCGATTCCTACCGCGCCGCCATCCTCGGCATGGCGAGCCGGGAGCGTGAGCGACCGGAGGCTCAAGCACGCGGCGCCAAGGTATTCGCCAAAAGTTGCGCCGTGTGCCATCAGCTCGCGGGCGTCGGCCAGGCGGTCGGGCCGGACCTGGCTTCGGTCGCCGACAAATCGACGGACGGCCTGCTCGCCGCCATCCTCGATCCCAACCGCAACGTCGAGACGCGCTTTGTCGAGTACGTCGCGGTCACCAAGGCAGGAGTCAGCCTGAACGGCGTGCTGGCCGGCGAGACCAGCACCAGCATCAGCATCGCCGCCGCCGACGGCAAACGCCACGACATCCTGCGCGCCGATCTCGACGAGCTTTACAGCACTGGCAAATCCGCCATGCCCGAAGGTGTCGAGAAAGAAATCCCGCCCCAAGACATGGCCGATCTGTTGGCATTCTTGCGCGGTAATATCGCGAGCGCGAAACGTAAACAGTTTCCGGGCAACGAGCCGACCTTGGTGAAGGCCGACAAGCAAGGCACGCTGCGGCTTTTGCCCGCCAACGCCGCCATCTACGGCAAGACGCTTGTCCTCGAAAAACAGTACGGCAACCTCGGCTACTGGTCGAGCGAAGATGACCAGGCGGTCTGGACGGTCGAAGCGCCAAAAAGAGCCAAGTACTTGGTCGAACTCGAATGGGCCTGCGAGGACGGCTCTGCGGGCAATACTTTCGTCCTGCAAGCCGGCGCGGAGAGGCTTACGGCCAAAGTCGCGGGCACCGGCGCCTGGGACGACTATCGCAAAGCAGCGGTGGGCATCCTCGAATTGCCGGCTGGGCCGGTCGAGATCAGCATGCGTTCCCAGGGGGCGATCCGGGGAGCACTCATCGACCTCAAGGGCATTCGTTTGATGTCCGCGCCGTGACCCTACAATTGCCGCTCTAAGGGCAACAGCGCTTCAGCACGAACTTGCCTTGGTACCGGCAACTCGAGAAATCCGCGACAAAGTCCGTGTCGGTCGCTTCCGCGCGATACGCAAAAGTGCCGAACAACAAGCCAACTCGGGACTCGCCGGAGAGGATGTCCTTCTCCCCGTCTTTTCCGGTGACAGCAAGCGTGACGTTGTAGCAAAACGGAATGACGCCGTAAAAGCGCCCCGTGAAGGTTACGCGATAGGTGTCGACGCCGCACTTGCAAAACGAGGCGCGCAACGGCCCGGAATGGCCGCTGTTGCAGTCGACCCAGTATCCGGACCAGCGGCCGTCGAGGTCGGCGGCCTCCAGGCGGGAAACACATGCAGCGGTCAACACGAGGCTCGCAGCCAGGAAGTAACGCAAGAGCCGAGAGTTCATAGAGGAGGAAGTCAAGAGAAAGTAGAAAGCGGACACGATCCTGTCATCGACGATTGGACGAAGCGAATTGATGCTTGCCGCCTGGGTTTTCGGAAGGGGGAGTAAGGTTCTGCGCAATGCACGGAATAGAATGAAAGGAGTGATTTGTCCATTGGTCGAGGCATGAGATGGCCAAGCTTTTCGAAGAAGACGGCATTCGCTTCCAGTACCCGGAGAATTGGGAGTTGCAGCGCGAGGACACCCAGAGCGGTTGGACGGTTTCGCTGCAGAGTCCGGACACGGCCTTTCTTATGGTGTCTTATGACCCGGACATGCCGGAGCCGGAATTGATGTCGCGCACCGCGCTTGAGGCACTGGAGGGCGAATACACGAACCTGGAATCGGAGGAGTGCATCGAGTCCGTGGCGGGGCAGCCCGCGGTGGGGCACGACGTGCGTTTCTTCAGCTTCGACCTCACCAACACCTGTTGGATTCGCAGCTTTCACGGCGGCGGCGGCACGTTGCTGGTGCTCTGGCAAGCCAACGATCTGGAATTGGAACGCAGCGAGCCGATCCTGAAAGCCATCTGCTCTTCGCTCAAGGTCGAAGAAGAGTGACCTTAAGCTCGTTTAGCCCGCTTGCGCACGGGCTGACTGCGACGCGCCATGTTCGTCCTATCGCTGACCACTTCGAAGCCCACCGGCCCTTTGTTCTTGGGATCGCCGTTGTAGTTGATGGTGATTTCTTCGCCGGCCTCGATCGCGCGCAAAGCCCGATAGCGAATGGCCGAGCGCTCGTGCTCATAGTCCGCGTTCGGCCGGTAAGAGTGGTTGTATAAAGAGCCATATCCCAGACAGAGAGCCACCTTCTTCGGCGCCCATTCATAGACATACTTGCCCAGGGCGGGGTTGAACTTGCCGCCGGGCAAATGCTCGATGGGAATGACAAGAACTGGCGCGGTTTCGATGACGGCGCCTTTACGGATGCGGCGGTTGGCGAAAACGCCCCGTCCTTTGCCGGGGACTTGGCGAATGCGAATCAATGGCTCCATCGCTCAGTTTCCCATTCTTACGCTCGGCAAGGCTCCTGCGCTTGCCCTGGCACTATCATAGTAGACGCGAGAAGTTGGATGCGCCGCTGGAATGGCGTAGAATGAATTTTAGAAGCGGAGTCATACATGGGCCGGATAAAAGAATTCATCGACGTCAAAGGAAAAAAGTTCTGGACGCTTTTTGACACCGGCGCCCGAAACAGCTATGTAGTGCCGGAAGTAGCGTCGTTGCTTGTGACTTCAAGAGAAACTGGATATGACGCATTACTCGAAAGAGTTTGTCGAGTTCTAGTCACTTCGGCGGCGAGCACAACTCGATCACATGCCCGTCCGGATCGGCCACGAAGACCTGCATGTAGCCGTCCGGGCGCGGCTTCGCGTCGGCGACAATGGGTACATTGAGCGCGCGCAGGCGTGGCACGACGGCAACGGCGTCGTCCACGAGAAAGGCGACGTGGTGGGTGCGAGCGGAGCGTTTTTCCGGCGGCACGAGGTTGCCCGCGGGCCCGGAGCCGGCGAATTCCAGGATAAGGTGAATCTGCGCGACGCCGGCCTGAAACCACAGACCCGCGAAGGAAAACGCCGGCCGCGTCACTTCGCGCATGCCCAGCACGTCCACGTAAAAGCGCCGCGAGGCGTCCAGGTCTTTCACGACCAGCGTGTTGTGGTCGATGCTCTTGACGCGGATCTGCTCCTGGTCTCGTAGGATAGGATTCCGTTCCTGTCCACCCGGCTGCTCGCCGGACCGAATAGGATTCCGTTCTTGTCCGCTTTTGAGGACAGGATTGGAATCCTGTCCCACGGGAGTGGCTTTCAACATCAATTCCACCGCCTGTCGGCCGGTCATTCCGGTGCGAATGCCTAGCGACTCGGCCTTGGGAGTAGTCCCTACAATGGTGGCGTTCAGCAGGTCCTCCGGCTCGGTCAAGGGACAGGCCGGCGTTCCCTTGGCGATGGCGATGGCTTGCCCAAACTCCGCGGGCGTCTTGAGGTCATAGATGCCGCAGCCGACGATGCCCGCCGCCGTCAGGATGGAGCAATACTGCCCCTTTTCCCAGCGATGGCTGAGGCCGATGGCAGCGCCGTTTTCGAATTGCAGTTCCCGATGGGTAGTGCGCGGCAATAGGTCGCTCATGGTTGCCTCGTTCCTAAGGTTCTACATCACGCGGAGCGTGGAGTCTACGTTGAAGAATGCCTGGCGATTTGACACTTGCAATTCCCAACCTATGCTTGAATGCCCGTCGCCAAGCGCGATTTCCTGTTCGCCGTCCGCTTCCATCCAGTCGGCGGTCCAATAGGAGTTGTGGTAATTGTATTAGGTGACGAAACGTAGATGGATTGCATCGTTCGTGTGTGTGGCTGCAATGCAATCCATTTTTGACTTGCGGAGAGGTCCATGGCCGAGCATCGTGAGCAACGCAAAAAGATCTGGATCGACAAGTTGCAAACCTATGTGTTTGTGCGGCTCGCCGTGTACTTCGTCTTTTACCAGGTCGCTGCCTGGACGTTCTTGCTCGTCTGGCGCGAGATGAGCGCCGGCTTTGCGATGCTGTTGGGCGAATCGGCCGGAGCCGCGCTCAGTTTTGCCGCCGCGGCCGTGATGATTGTCGTACTTTTCGCCGTTTTCATCTATGACACATTGCGCTTCACGCATCGCATCGTTGGGCCTATTTATCGCTTTCGCAAAACCGTGCAAGCCATCAACGCCGGCGAAGAGGTCCCGCTCATTCAATTGCGCGAAGGCGATCAGCTGCACGGCTTGAAAGAAGACGTCAACCAGTTGCTCCGCCTGCTCGAAGAACGCGGCGTCATCGTCATCAAGAAACTGCCGGCGAAGCAGGAAAGCAAACAACCAGTCTCTGTCTAAAGTTCTTTCGCGTTGCCGTTTGCCCGCACGTCGTTTATCCTCAAGGCCGATCAAATCCCTGAGGAGACAACACATGAACCGCCGTCATTTCCTGCAGGCCAGCGCCGCGGGCCTGACCGCCTCCGCTGTTCCCGGTTACGCCGCCCAGGGCAACGAAAAACCCAAACGCGTCGGCCTTATCGGCTGCGGCTGGTACGGCAAGATCGACCTCTTCCGGCTCATTCAAGTCTCGCCTGTCGAAGTCGTGTCCTTATGCGACGTCGATCGCCGCATGCTGAACGAAGCCGCCGAGATGGTCGCCGGCCGGCAGCGCTCCAAGCGCAAGCCGCGCACCTATGGCGATTATCGCGACATGCTCAAGCAAAGAGACCTCGACATCGTGCTGGTAGCGACTCCGGACCACTGGCACGCGCTGCCGATGATCGCGGCGGTCCAGGCCGGGGCGGACGTATTCGTGCAAAAGCCGATCAGCGTGGACGTGGTGGAAGGGCAAGCGATGGTGGCCGCCGCCCGCCGGCACAAGCGCGTGGTGCAAGTCGGCACGCAACGGCGCAGCACGCCGCACCTCGTCGAAGCGCGCGACACCATCCTCAAGGAAAACCGGCTGGGCCGAATCGCGCTTGTCGAGATCTATTGCTACTACCACATGCGCGCCCGCGAAAACCCGCCCAACTCCGACCCGCCCGAGCACCTCGATTACGAAATGTGGACCGGGCCCGCGCCCATGCGTCCGTACAACTCCCTCGTCCATCCGCGCCGCTGGCGCTCCTTTACCGAATACGGCAACGGCATTATGGGCGACATGTGCATCCACATGCTCGACATGGTCCGCTGGATGATGGGCCTGGGCTGGCCGAGGCGCATCGCGTCCACCGGCGGCATCCTCGTGGACCGCAAGAGCCGGGCCAACATCCCCGACACGCAGACCGCGACGTTTGACTATGGCGACCTCAACGTCGTCTGGCAGCACCGCACCTGGGGCCCGCCGCCCGACCCGCGCTATCCCTGGGGCGCGACCTTTTACGGCGAAAACGGCATGCTCAAGGTCAGCGTCAACAGTTTCGACTTCACGCCGTCGGGCAAAGGCCAGCCGGTGCACCGCGACGTGCTCATGGAATTGGACAAATTCCCGGAGGACAAGACCGAGCGCGACCTGGAGCGCCACGTCTCCCCCGCGGTGCGCCGGCACATGCAAGACTTCCTGCGCGCGATCGAAACGCGCGGGCGACCGGTCGCGGATATCGAAGAAGGGCACATTTCGACGGCGTCTTGCATCCTGGCGAACCTGTCGATGCAACTGGGGCGGACCATGAACTGGGATTCGGAAAAACAGCTGGTGCGGAACGACGAGGAGGCAAACAAGCTGCTCCGGCGCGAGTATCGCAAGCCGTGGGTGCATCCGGAAGTGTGACGAGTCATGGAGAATGCAACGAGAGACGCGCGCGTAGCCTTCATGAGTTACAATATGGTGGAGCGTAAGAGGAATTGAAAAATGGCTACAGTGCGTCTCGTTGAGAGAACCGGTAAAGATGGTGTGCTGCACCTGCAAATCCCCGTCGGCCAGCCGGATGCCGAGTTCGAGGCCATCGTCGTGCTTCATCCAAAAGCAACGACATTGCCGACTTCCACGACAGAGAAGCTTGGCTGGCCTGCAGGGTATTTCGAGAAAACTTTCGGCTCGATCGACGATGAAACTTTCATGCGTCAGCCCCAAGGGGAGTACCCGAAACCCGCGGAATTGGATTGATGTATTTGCTCGACACCAACGCGTACGTCGAATACCTGCGTGGCAAGAATGCACTGTTACTTCAGCGGTTGGCGAGTAAGCCCGTTGTAGACATACAACTTTGCTCAGTGGTTCTCGCGGAACTTTACATCGGCGCGCTGCGCAGCGCCCAGCCGTCCGCAAATCGAACCAAGATCGACAACTTCGCCCAGCCGTATGCCTGCCTTCCTTTCGACCTTCTTGCCGCAGATGTCCACGCTCGCATTCGTCATCATCTCGAATCGTTGGGAATGCCAATCGGCCCATACGACTCGCAGATCGCGGCAATTGCATTGGCGAACGGTCTGACGGTCGTGACGCACAATACGATCGAATTCAACCGAGTGCCTGGACTGAAGATCGAAGATTGGGAGATTCCATAACACCTGTCGCATGGCACGATCACTTCCGCAAGCTTTCGGCGCATCCGGAGGCGTTAGATTCCTCACACGATAAATGATCTTAATCACCGATTGCACGGATAGCACGGTCGTGGAAGACCTGACCGAGCACTATCTATCCGTGCTATCCGTGTCATCCGTGGTTAAGCATCGGTGCAATCCCCCCGCGCCCCTCTATAATGATCCTGAGGAAATGCCGATGCCTCTGGATCCCTCCATCCGTCCCACCGTGCTTCGCAAAGAGGGCGACGACCGCCTGGTCATCGACTGGAGCGACGGTGCGACGATGTGCTACACCTGGCAGCAGCTGCGCGACCACTGTCCCTGCGCCGGCTGCCGCGAGGAACGGCAAAAACCGCCCGACCCCTTTCGCGTCCTGAAGCCCAGCGAACTCGTGCCCCTCAAACCGGTCAGCATTACACCCATGGGACACTATGCGTACAAGATCGCCTGGAGCGACGGGCACGACACCGGGCTATTTTCCTTGGAACTCTTGCGTGAACTCGGTGAGAAAGTGAAGGGGTCGTAGCGGAATTCGCCAGAATTCCGGGCGAGGCGTCGGCGACCGGAATTCTGGCGAATTCCGCTACATCAAGATGGAGAAGCAATGCCTCCCGCACAACCGCAAGCGCCGCAGAAAATCGCTTTGCCCGGCGTGAAGTACGTGGTCGCCGTCGCCAGCGGCAAAGGGGGCGTCGGCAAATCCACCGTCGCCACCAATCTCGCCCTGGCGTTGCAACTCTTAGGCCGGCGTGTCGGCCTTTTGGACGCCGATATCTACGGGCCGAGCATCCCCATCATGATGGGCGTGCAGGAAACCTGGGATCCCAACGCGCACGAATGGCCGCTCGAGAAATTCGGCCTCAAGCTCATGTCGATGGGCTTTTGGATGAAGCCGGAAACCGCGATGATTTGGCGCGGGCCGATGGTCGCCAAATACCTGACCGTGTTTCTGACACAAATCCCGTGGGGCGAGCTGGATTTCCTGGTCATCGACCTGCCCCCCGGCACCGGCGACGCTCAACTAACGCTCACGCAGACCGCGCCGCTTTCGGGCGCAGTCATCGTCACCACGCCGCAGGACGTTAGCCTCATCGACGCCCGCAAAGGTTTGGAAATGTTCCGCCAGGTGCGCGTCCCCGTGCTGGGCATCGTCGAAAACATGAGCTTCTTCCGCGGCGAGGACGGCAAGCGCTACGATCTGTTTGGCCACGGCGGCGGCAAGAAGCTGGCCGACGCTGCCGGCGTCCCTTTCCTCGGCGAGATTCCCATCGAGCCCAAAGTCGCCGAGTGCGGCGATCAGGGCGTGCCCATTGTGCGCAAGTATCCCGAAAGCGCGGTGGCCCAATCGTATCTTGCGTTGGCGACCGCGGTCTCCGAACAAGTCGGCAAGGTGGGCGCGCAGCCGGAGTTGCCGGGGTTGCAACTGTAGTGACAGAACTCTGTTTTTGCCGGCTGTTTCCATGTGGCACGCACGCTCGTCAGTGCCACTTTTTTGCACCCATGTGGCACTGACGGGAGAATTGCCATAAAGTACTTATTAGAAAAGGCTTGCGAATCGCGCAAACCCTCGTCAGTGCCAACTCGTGCACAGGTATACCCCCCCCTACCTGTTATCGAGTGCTAGCAAGGCAGATCAGTTTGAACTGTCAACCAAGTTGCAACATGTGGCGCAAATTCAGCGGGTGCGAGCGTTTATAGGAAACGAATCTTCCATTGCGAGTGCCACCATGGTTGCCGCGATCTCGATCACTTGTCCCAATTGCAAATCATCATTAACTTTACGTTCACAGCCCCGCGACAAAGAGCCGTTGCGCTGTCCGCAATGCCGCTTTTCGTTCATGCTTCAGCCAAAAGATGGGTCGAAGCCGCTTCCTAACGGCAAGTCGCAGCCTGCGGGTGCCCCGCTCCCTCATGGTCGCGGCTCGGACGGGTTGCCGTCCGCACACGAATCCAGAAAGAGGCCGTCTTTTGGCATGCTCGCGTTGTGCTTTGGCGCTTCGTTTGTGCTAGTTGCCGCTATCGGACTGGCGATTTATCGACCGTGGTCCGGCGACACCGAAGAGCTGGACAACACGGCCCAAGCAAAGCCGCCCGAAACCAAGATCGAAGAACCCGATCCGGACGCGGAGGCCAAAGCCAAGGCCGAGAGCGAAAAGAACCGGACGGAATTCGTCCGCTTGATGGTGGACGGCGAGCTGGCGGCGAGCGGCAACCGGCTCGACGAAGCACTGTTGGCGTATCAAGCCGCGCTCAAGATTTATCCTGAGGACAAGCAGGCCGGCAAGAAACTGGAAGACGTGCGCGCCAAGCTGGACATGCTCGCCAAAGAGCAGAAAGACGACGCCAAGAACCAGACTGAATTTCAGCAGCTTTTGGAGCGCGGCAAAGAAGCGATGGCCAAGCAGCAGTTCGCGGCGGCGGTCGAGATCTACAAGCTGGCTTTGCAAAAGCGGCCCGGCGACGCGCGCGGCGGCCAGGCCTTGAGCGCCGCCCAGGAAGCGTTAGCCCAAAACGAGATGGAGCAACAGAAGCTCGCCGATTTTCAAAAGCACATCAACGCCGCCCAGTCCGCGCTGTCCGCGCGCCGCTTCCAGGACGCGGCCGGCGAGGCCACCGCGGCCCGGCTGCTCTTGCCCGGCAACGAAAAGGCCCTCGACTTGTTGCGGCAGGCGGAAAAGGCGCTCAACGCCCAGAAAGATCAGCAAGCGAGCAAGACGGAGTTCAATCGCCTGCTTGACATCGCCGGCGATTCGCTGCGCAACAACCGCTTTGAAGAAGCGGTCCAGGCTTATGAAAAAGCGCTCGACCTGTTTCCGGACGACGCCATTGCCAACAAGGGCTGGAAGAACGCCCAGTCGATGCTGAAGAACGCCAAGGCCGAGTTCGACCTGCAAATCGCCCGCGGCCAGAACGCGACTCTGGGCGGACGTTTTCGCGACGCCGTCGATGCCTTCCGCGAAGCGACCCGGCTGTTCCCCTCCAATCAAGTGGCGGCCAAGGCCCTGCGCCAAGCAGAGGTCCTCTTGGAAAACCAGGCTGCCTTTGTTACCGCCCTGAACAATGGCACGTTCGCGCTACAGGCGAGCCGGCATGAAGAAGCCATTTTGGCTTTCTTGGAAGCGCTGCGAATCGTGCCCAACGATCCGACCGCGCAAAAAGGCCTGCTCGACGCCCGCAAAGGCCTGGACAACGACGTCAAGAACCGCAAGATCGCGGAAGTGAAGTACCAGCAAGCCCAAGCCGCATTGAAGTCCAAGGACTACGGCAAAGCCCGGCTGCTCTTTAACGATGTGCTCAAGCTGGTGCCGAACCACCCGCAACTGTTGCTGATCGGCCGGCAAGCGCGTTACTCCGAGGCCATGTTCGACGGCATCAACGACTTCAACGCTAAGCGCTTCTTCGACGCCGCGCGAAACTTCCAGATCGCGCTGCGCGAGAACCCCGGCGACCCGACCGCGCTCGCGTGGTTCAACAAGGTCAAAGGTGCGAAGTAGCCCGACGGCAGTTTTCGAAACCGCGCGATCTTCTCGCGCCAGGCCACGAGCCGCGGACATTGACGGCACGCGACGATTCGCTCGTTCAATAGCTCAAGCGCTTTACTTGGGGTTCTTGTCGTCAATCTTCTTGCGCGGCGGATCGGGGGCCTTCTTGCGGACGATGCCGGTGAGAATCTCGGTCAAATCCTCGGCGACATTGGCGCGCTTGAGAAACAACAGCGCGAAACAAGTGTCGCTGCCGTACTCGGTGTATTTGCCGCTCCAGCCGCCGTTGACCCCCTGAGCGCCGATGAGATACTTCGCGCCTTCGACGTACCAATCATTCTTGCCGATCTTTTTGAGGTCGTAAACGACGGCCATGCGTTCCATGCTGAAGAGGTAGTAGTAGATGTTGCCGCCGAGCTTGATTGGGCCCGCGTTCGGGCCGACGCCTTCGTCCAGTTGTTTTCCCAGGTAGGCCAGACCTTTCTTGGCGACCGGGTCCTTGGCCAAATCCTTGGCCTGGTTCTTGAGCCCCTGTCCCAAAGCCAGGCCGAGCAGCCCGGCGCAGCTCATAGACGGATCGCTGTCTTGGCCCGGGAGATTGAGCTTCACGCCGGGCGGCACGGGCGGCGGCCTGGCGGTGGTGTAGCCCCATTCGCCGCCGTCGCGCTGCGTGTCGCGAAAACGCTTTTCGACCGCGGTGAGGGCTTGTTGCACCGGTAAGCCATGACGCCGCGCCACCCAGACCGCCATCATCGCAAACTGCGTATTGGAGTTATCGCCCTCCAATGCGGTGTCGAGTGCAACCTGCGGCGTGACGATAAACGACTGCCAATGACGTTGCCAGTCCTTGTTAAGTTCCTTGAGGTCGCGCTCGACCACGGGGAGTTTCTCTCCTTTGTCGCGCTTGGCCTTCATGTCCGCAACTACCTGGCGCAGCCGCTGTTGCTCTTGCTCATTGGGACTGGGGCAGTGATAGGTCCAACCGCCTGTTTTGGTTTGACCGGCCAAAAGCCGCAGCGTGAGCGTATCCAGAATCGGCAAATCGCCGCCGTCGCCGAGCTTATCGAGGAAAATAACGGCCAGGGACAGGCTGTATGTGTAGCGGGCCCCGATCGCCAAGTGCCGCACCTCGTCGGCGATCTGCTTCACCTTGGCGTCTTGTGCCGTGCAGCCGGACTCCAGGAGGGTCCAGCCAATGAGAGCAATGGCGCCCAGCCGGCGCTCCTCGCGCTGGCCCACCGCAAACTCTTTGAGGTAGTGCACGCCGCGGTCGATGGCACCGTTGATTTTCTTTTGGAGTTCCGCGTCTTGGGCAATTGCACGCTCCGGAACGCTGACGCCGCCGAGGAGCATCGCGACAAACACGATAAGAATTGTCATGCGCATTGGAGAACCTCAGAACCGAATGGCCTATGGCATACCGAAAATCAAGCCCGCTTCAAAGTCCTTGGTTTCGTTCTCGAACAGGCTGAAATACGCTGTGAGACCGTCGAAGTTTACGTCGCTGTCGAAGTTGTCGTCACCTTGGTCTTGAAGCGTGAAGTTGTAGCCGAATGGTTTCTGGAAAACGAGGTAGTAGGTGCCGGGCGCGACGTTGTTGAACTGATAGTTCCCGGCCGAATCGGTCGTCGTCGTCGCGACGAGTTGGCCGATTGAATTGCGCAATTCCACGATCAATCCGGCGAAAGCGCTTTCACCCAAGTCCTGGAAGCCGTCAGCGTCGAAGTCGTCCCACACAGTCCCCTTGATAGTGGCCTCACTCCCTCCGCCGCCGGGCGGACAATGTTCATCGTGCAGTTTGACCGCATCAATTTCTTCCCAGGCGTTCAAGTTGTGATTCGTGTCCGTGTAGATCTTGACGGCATCGACTAAATAGGGCGTTGTCGCAAAGGGAATGGCGAAATCGACGGGTGCGCCCGACTGGCTTGGGTCGGTGCCGGTCCAAACAGTGTGCCAGCCACCGGAGGTATCACGCAGATCCAGTCGGTAAACAAAACCGTTGCCGTAGGTCTCGCGGATCGTGACGCCGGTCGCGTAAACGGCTTGCGCGAAGCCAAGCGTGATGTACTCCAAGGTGCCGTTTCTCGGCAATGGCGCCCAAGCCGTGTAGATATCACCATAGGCGAACGTGTTCGGCTTGCCCAACGCTTGCGCGGCCGACCAGCTTCCGGCACTCCATTGCGAACTGTAATCGATAACGGTGGTCGCCCAAAGGGTATCGTCGTCTTCGATAGTGCCTTTTCCCTGTCCGTCGGTAACCGTCGCGTTGACAACATTTGATAGGTTCACGAAGAACGTCTCATCTGCTTCGCAATTATGGTCGCCGTAGACCGGCACGGAGATGGTCTGGGTGAGTGGACCGCCTGGCATGAACGTGATTGGGCCCCCGACTGCGCCATAGTCTTCTGTGGCTGTTGCCGTGCCGTTCGCCGTGGCATAGTTGAGCGTCACGGTTTGCGACGTTGGCCCTGAAAGTGCAACCGTGAAAACAAAGCTTGTCGTGCCGCTATTTCCCTCAACTTGGATAATGTCGTTGATCGAAACGGATGGCTGTTCAGGCTGAGGTGGAGGTGGTGGCGGCAGCCAATCGTCATTGACAATCGTGCCCAGGCCCTGATTGTCCAAAACGAAAGCGTTCATCACATTGGACAGGTTAACGAAAAACGTCTCGTTCGGCTCTTGGGCAAGGTCGCCGTAAACAGGCACATAAATGATCTGCGAAGTTGGCCCACCTGGAAAGAAAGTAAGCATTCCGGTCACAGGTCCATAGTCGGCAAATGGAGTGGCTGAATTGCCGGCCGTAGAGTAGTTTAGCGTGACGACCTGCGAAGGCGTCGCGGAAAGGCTGACGCTAAAGCCAAAGTAGGACGTGCCGTTGTTTCCTTCGTACTGTGAGATGTCGTTAATCGAAACGCTAGGCGTGCCTGGATTTTGGGGGACGTGGATAAGAATCGTGTAGGCGCTTGGGCTGTAGACTTCGCCCTCGCACCATTCCGACCATCCATCATCACGCAGACCAAAATCGAATGAAGTCAGTGGCGTCCCGTAAAGGCCAATTGGAGCCGTGTATTGAAAGCTGCCGCCGGCAATCTGCCAAGCATAGATTTCGGCGCCGAGGGCCACAGGAATCCCGTTCAGCGACAATGTCCCGACTGTCGGAAGAGCCGCGACGATCACTGAGTAAAGGTTGTCGGCCGGAACGTCATTGGGATCGGAGAAGCCGAAATCGCCGACGGTGAACGTGTAAGTGCTGCCGGCGGCCAGTGTAAGAACCCCGTCCACGCCGAGAGGCGCGTCGGGAGTCGAATGAACGTCGAACGTGATCGTATTCGGCGTCAGGTCCACATCGCCGCCGCCTTCGGCGAAATTGCCGCCGTCATCCTGGACTGCGAATTGCCAGCTTGCCAATGC
Source organism: Gemmataceae bacterium (assembly GCA_022616245.1). Classification (GTDB taxonomy): domain Bacteria; phylum Planctomycetota; class Planctomycetia; order Gemmatales; family Gemmataceae; genus JAKEFD01. The sequence continues at coordinate 5,926 of JAKEFD010000249.1, read as the reverse complement.
CTCTCCATACTGATTGGCTGGCGGTATATAGAGGAAGTTGCCGTCTTCGAAGTCGGCAACGTCGATAATGTCGTGCACGGCCACTGGATCGCCATTGAGGGTCAGTGACCCAACCATCGGCAATGACTGGACGATGATCGCCTTGAAATTGTGAGGCGGCAGATCGTTCGGATCCGAGAAGCCGAAATCATATTCTGCGAAAGCATAGATTTCATCTTCGCAAAGTTCAATTACGTTGTCTGCGCCTTGCGGCGAGTTGTTGACCGGGTTGTATTCGTACCCTGCGTCGACATCGGCGACATTCCCATAATAATCGACAGTGAAAACGTGCGAGTTACCAGTACTTAATTCCACATCGCTGTCAATGTCGTCCGTTGATTGATCCTTCAAAGTAAACTGACGGCCGGGCACTCGGCCAAAGTTGACGTAGTAGTTGCCGGGATCAATCGAATCAAATTGGTAATTGCCTTCGGAATCAGTAAGAATCCTATCAACCCAGTCACCGGACTCCGTGAAAAGGGTGACCGCCACGTTGGCGGCTGGTGGTTCTCTCGCCAGGCGTATTCCATCTGCTAGATTCTCCAACCAAGCCTGACCGCCCACCGCGCCAGTTCGAACGAGACCGGCGTCAATCCATAGGTCGCCACCAGCAGGAAGGCTGAAGACGCCTGTGTAGCCGTTATCATCGACATCACTATCTATGTTTCTGAGTGCACCGACCGCCTTGACTGTGAATCTCATGTCCCTAGGCGGTGCAATTGAAATGTAGTAAAGTCCAGGCGGCGCTCGAAATTGGTAGTTTCCGTTTACGTCAGTAATTGTAGTACTGACGTAGTGGCCATTGGCTTGGTGAAGGTAGAGCCGGACGCCGGAAATACCAGGCTCGCCAGGGTCCTGAATTCCGTTGGGGTTTGGGCCCTGATCTTCCCATACTTTGTCCCCTATCGTAGCTACTGTTGCTGGATCTGGATCGGCGGGCACCCCCCACCAAGCTACCGCATAGGAATGGTGATAGGGTACATTGCCACTACGGCGCACCCAGAATTCGTATTCACCGCCCGCAAGTACGCCGGCAAAAACATGTTCAACATTATATTGTGTGCTTGTTGACCTCCAGACCGCTTGAGTAATGCTCGTCGCACCTCTTGGAAGGACATACAAATCGAAATTTCGAGGAGACTCACCCGCGAATTGCTCTCCTGGATCGTACAATCCGTTTGAATCCCCTGGAAGATGCACCACACGATTCCAACAGAGTGTGACGGACAAGTAGCTGTTCGCTTTTAGAGGTTCAGAGAATACAAACTTGTCGAAAGCGTCTGTGCCTTCGGGCATACTTCTCCATGTCCAGCCGACAACCGGGACAGGTTTTGGGGTCCCATCGTTGTTCAAGAATTCGACAGCTCCCGAACTAAACTGGTTCAGCGCGCGCCGAGCATTCAATTGTCCTGCCCCAAGTTCATCATCCAAAGGCACGGCTGCATCAGTATATGCTTGCGTCTGAATCCATGTTGTCGTACCGTCTCTCTTGACAATCGTCTTCTCCATTCCAAGATGGCCTTCAATCTTGTCCGCCGAGTTCAACAGCACCGCCTTCATCACAAGCGGGGAGCTGTTTATGGTCTCATTGTCCCAACCCTGGGCATTCGCGGATTCTCGATCTCTGGCGTATTGCTGCAGCAATGCGACGGTGCCAGTCACATGCGGAGCAGCAAAGCTCGTACCGTCAACACTCGTATAGCGCGATGTCCCACTCGCATCGATGTGCGGCACCCAGATTGGGTCGCCGGGTGCGACAAGTGTGATTAGAGATCGATCATGCTCAGCATCACGCGGCGCGGGATTTACGTTTCCGGTGCTAAACCTTCGATACACTGGTTGGCCGTTAACAATCGAGGTCGTGGTTTCACCAACAACAATTCCATTGTAAGCGTCGGAAGGCACACCCCACTCGTCTGGGTCGTTGCCTCCCACAAACACGTTGAGTACCATTCTTTGAGATGCAAGCCAGTCGAGCCCGAGGGTGATTAAGGAATCTCCGTCGGCATTTACGTTCCCGATTAAGTTCCCGATTGTGTAGCTGTGGTTGATCGCCATTCCCGGAATCCGAGTCGCGGCTAACCCAATTGACTTGACGTGCTGGGCCGCGAGGAGTGCGTCACGCTGTACCGTGAAGAGTTCAACACCACTTGCGGAAGAGAAAAGGCGGGCATCTCTGGCGATGCCGGTGTTAGTCGGGCCATTCGCAATCATTACGCCCGCGACTTGTAATGCGTGAGGGCGGATGTTTCGACCTGCGAAGGATGGACCGTCCTTGTAGTACACCCCTTGTGGACGCACATGGCGGTGGTTTATTGCATCCAGAAGCGGGTTGTTGGGCCTTCCAATTTCCACTTGACCAATCGCCGTATCGCTGCCGGTAAGCGCAACTCCGCTCGGAGTCGTAAGCAATCGTGCATTGATCCCGAATAAGCCGGCGGTCCGCTCGTCCAAGACGATTCGTAACTCCAGCGATTCGACTTGCGGGAGGAAGAATAGGGCTTTCTTTCCATTCTGCCTTGCTACCATGTCTGGCATCTCCTTTCCACGCCGCTACTTTGTATCTGAGGTCATGTCGACTATTCGCGCAAGGGTCACCGCTCCAGTTCCGGCATTGCGCAGTTCCAATTGACACTTGCCTTGAGGAACAGTTTTCAGCGGCACAAGTACGAAGTACGGCCTGGAATCAGCAGACCTTATCCCAATCTTTGCGACTTCACTGAAATTGAGGACTATTTTGGCCTGGTTGTACTCGACCGATTCGATGATCCAGCGCGTGGGATCGCTTGGCGCGCGTCCAAAATAGGCGATTAGCCACACCTGCGCTTGTTCACCCTCTTTTCGACCAACAGACGGCGGCCAAACCTGAAAGGAAAGTGCTGCCTCAAATGCCCCATTGACGTCCCTTGCCCGCGCAAGAAACAGATTTGAAACGCCCGGCTTCAGCTTCTGAAAGGATTCAATGGTGTCCTGAAACGGCAAGTCATCCGTGAATCCGATTTGTTTTAGGTTTTCCTGTCCATTGCTTGCATAGATTGAGGAAAGTGGAATCTTCTCCATTCTCTCGGAGTTCGACGAGCAGGAAGTGCACATGAAGACGATCAGAGCGAACGCGAACTTGGAGGGCCGGGCTTGGATGCACATGGCTTCTCTCCTTTGCGGGGATGCATTTTACTCGGTAGAAATGGCTTCTGTTTGCACTTTCTGACAAAGCCACGCGTGTTGTTCCCCCTGCGAATTCCTACATTTCGTTGTCGCCGAAGTATTCGCACGGCGTTTTCCAGACGGGAGTAGACCCGATCATCGGACGAGTTGCACTCTTGACGATCCGGCGTTAGCTTGACGAACGCGACCAAAGCACGATGCCTCGCACGTGCAACTGCAGGGTGGCTTTGGAATCCACTTCGCCGGCGATCTTCACATTATCGCAAACATGCCGGCAACGACGCCGATGATTCACAAAAACCAGGATCGCCTTGTTTGACAAATCTATCAAGAAAAATCCTGCAACTGTTTCACGATTCATCCCTAGCCGAGAGCACTGAAGTAAATGCCGGCGATGCTGAAGATGGCCCAGACCATGAACGCCGCGTACACGAGCCAAACGAGCATGCTCGCCACCTTCGTCAGCGTCGTTAGACGCCGGCTGGCTTCTTCGTGATAGTACTCCGCCTGTTGCCGCATCACTTCCGGGATGCGGCCGCTTTCCTCGGCCACCGCGACGATATTCAAGAACTCGACCGTGAAAAGCCGCGTGCGCGTCAGGGCCTCGGTGAGTGGCTCGCCGTACTTGAGCGCGTTGATGACGACGTCCTTTTGCGCCGTGTACGCCGAATTGCCCGTGGCTTCCAGGCTGAGCCGCAGTCCTTTGTGAATTGCCAGGCCGCTGTCGAGCGTGAGCTGTAGCGCGGTGGTGAAGCGGCCCATGGCGAACGCCTCCAGGCAGGGCCCGAGCGCGGGCACGCGCAGCAAGAAACGGTCGACCGCTTCTTGCTTTTGCAGCATTCTGGGCACAAATCGAAACGCCGCCCAGATGAGCGCCAGCGTGCCGAAGCTGCACACCATGAAAATCACGGCGCCGCTCGTTCCCGACAAGCCGAAAATGCGCATGGGCTGGCTGTTGCGCGACGCGGCGATCCAGCCCAGAACGAGAATGAGCCCGGCGATAATCAAGAATGCCAGCACGAGCTGCACGATCGGCATGAAGCTCTGGCTTTTGAACTGGCGGCGGAGCTTCTGTTGCAGGAGAAAGTACTTTTCCAGCTCGCCGAAGATTTCGGGTAAGTGTCCGGTTTGCTCGCCGACGCGGGTCATGGCCAGAAACAGCGGGGGCAGGTGCTCCTTTTCCGGCTCGACGGCGTCGAAGAGGCTGTGCCCCGCTTCGATGCGCGCGCTCACGCGTTCGGCCAAAGGACGCAGCGCGTGCGTGCCGCGCTCGGCCTGCTGGCGAAAGACATGCCGCAGCGTGAGGCCGGCGGCCAGGTTGTGCCGCAGCGCTCGACACAGATCGATGACCGCGGAGAGGGGAAGCTGGTGGGAAAAGAACATAGCCGCGTCTACAATGGGAAATATGGATGCCGCCTATCAACCACGATACCTTGCCGGCATCGTGCTTTTCAACCGTGGAGATTTTTTTGAGGCTCACGAGGTTTGGGAAGAACTGTGGATGGAGACGTTTGGGCCGGAAAAGAGCTTCTACCAGGGGTTGATCCAGGCGGCGGTCGGTTTGTGCCATTTTTGCAACGGCAACCTGCGCGGCGCGGTAAAACTATATCATTCCAGCCGGGACTATATGATCAAACATGGCCCGGTGTTTCTTGGCCTCGATCTGAACCGCTTCTGGGACGATATGGAAAAGTGCTTCGCGCCCTTGCTCACCGCGCAGCCGCCGCGCGACGCGTCGCCCGCGGAAGATTTGATTCCGACAATTGAGCTTAACCCGCCCCCCGCCGACTGGCCCGACCCGGCGGCGTACTTGGAAGCGGAGTAGGACAGGTTTTCAACCTGTCCCACTCTTGAAAGGACAGGTTGAAAACCTGTCCTACGGAGTGTCGTCATGAGCGACGAATTCTCTCCGCTGGCTGGATTCGCCGGTTGCGCCCGCCTGTTCCCTCTGCCCAATCTCGTCTTCTTCCCGCAGGTAATGCAGCCATTGCACATCTTCGAGACGCGCTATCGGCAGATGATGGCCGACGCGCTGGCCGGCGACCGACTCATCGCCCTGGCGCTCTTAAGGCCCGGCTGGGAGGCGACGTATCAACAAGCGCCGGCGATTTACTCCGTCGCCACGCTCGGCCACGTCGTCGCCGATCAAAAGCTCGAAGACGGACGCTACAACATCCTCTTGCGCGGATTGAGCCGAATTCAAGTCGTTCATGAGATTCCGCACTCGAAGCTGTATCGCAAGGCCAAAGTCGAGTTGGTCGCGGAAGTGCCGCCGCCCGATGCCAAGACCGAGCGCCGGCTGCGCAGAGTGCTGACCGAGAAAGCGCCCGCCTGGTTCGGCGATCAAGGCGCGGTCCTCGAACAGTTCGGCAAGCTGCTCGAGAGCGACCTCGCTTTGGGCGCTTTGTGCGACTTGTTCGCGTTCGCACTACCTCTGGACGTCGAGTTCAAACAGTCCCTTCTCGAAGAGCTCGAGGTGGAACAACGCTTCCACAAGCTGATCGAGCATCAGGACGCCCGCCAGGCGAAGGAAGCGGCCCAGGCGGAGCGCAAGTTTCCCCCGGAATTCAGCGCCAACTGAGAATCTTCGCGCCGTCTCACTCCTTCGCTTGCGCTTCAGGCTTGTATACCGCGTTTGCCTCCACAAGCCTGACGCGCAAGCGAAGGATTTCTCGGCGCTACCGAAGCGGCAGCACCACGGTGAACTTGTATACCGCGTTTG
>JAKEFD010000248.1 GCA_022616245.1 Gemmataceae bacterium | reverse complement strand
GCGTTGTTCTTCTGCTCGAGGATCGGCGTCTTGGCGACCAGGGGCGGCCAGGTGCCGAGCGTCATCTTGCGGAAGAAATTGCTGAGATTGAAAGGATTGGCGGTCGGCGCTTTGCGAAAACTGCTGCTCATGTTGTACGGCTGCATGGCCTTGTTCAAGTCAATGGGCGTGACCTTGACTGCGCGCGGATCGACGCCGGTGAAAATAGAGCCAGCCGGCTGCTGAGCGATCGCCGGCAGGGTGAGCGCCGACGTCAAACCAAGAATGAGCAGTGCCCAGATTGCACGCACGGCTAGACTCCTCGTCGTTTAGTGTTCGCAGTAGCCCATGTCCTCGTAAGCATTCTTCGTACGCGAAGCGATAAATCAGGGGGAAGCAAAAACAATAGCGTCCTCGTTCAGGCTGTCAACAGCTGGAATCGACGAATTCCGTGGAAGTGAGAAAGATTTAATTTGACAAGCTTTCCCATCTTCTTCATCATGAAGGAGACTGGTCTAATGATCTTCGGACCGATTTTGGCTGTAAGGTTGGCAGCGTCCTTGCGGTCGGGTCGGTCCGAATTTTTGCGCGCTGGTTTACTTTTCGCGATTTGTGTTTTACGTTTCGCGCTCGCAGAATTGCCCGCCGCGTCAAACGGACCACGCGAAACGTAAACGCGCGAAACCCAGATCACTCCGCGTGGGCCATCACTTCTAATTGGGTCAGGCTGCGGGATTGTTCCTTTTCCAGAAACTGCCGCCCCTTTTTCACGTTGACGTGGTCCCAGGGAAGCACTTCCGTCATCGGCCGATGGCGCTGCGAATAGAACGTCGGGTCGATGCCGAGGTCCGCAAAGGTTTGCCACCAAAGCTTGGGCTGGAAGCATTCGCGCCAGCCATCGAGCCGGCAACCGCGCCGCCAGGCTTCCTCCAGGGCGACGGCGACGCGGCGATCGCCGCGCGTCAGGACGCCTTCGAGCAGGCTGCATTCAATGTCGTGCTGCTTGATCTTCACCGCGCGCACGCGGCAGTTTTGGCGTAGATACTGGCCGGCCCATTGTAAATACTCGCGCGTCTGCATGCCGTTCCACTGATAGGGCGTGTGCGGCTTGGGCACGAAGTTGGACACCGACGCAGTCACCTCGACATAGCGGCCTTTCACTTCCTTGCCGATCTGTGAAATCCTTTCGGACATGTCCAAGATGCCGTCGAGATCGACCTGGCGCTCGCCGGGCAGCCCGCACAGGAAATAGAGTTTCACGCGCTGCCAACCGTTCTGAAACGCGACGCGGCAGCCGTCGTAGAGGTCGTCGTTCTTGACCGGCTTGCGAATTTGCACGCGCATGTCGTCGCGCGCGACTTCCGGCGCCAAGGTCAGGCCCGCTTTGCGCACGCCGGAAAACAGCTTGGGCAAAAGCTGTAATTGGTGCGTCACGCGCAAGCTCGGCAGCGAGATGTTCACGCCCATCGGCGTGAAAACTTCGTGCATGCGCGTGACCAGTTCCTCGAAGTACGGATAGTCGCTGCTGCTCAGGCTTAGCAGGCTGATTTCGTTGTGGCCTGTATTCCGGTAGCTTTCGAGGGCCGCCTGGACGATGGTCTCGACCGACCGAACGCGCAAGGGGCGTTTGATGACGGTCGATTGGCAAAACCGGCACTGCCATGGGCAGCCGCGCATGATCTCGATGGCGATGCGGTCGTGCGGCGTCTGCACGAACGGGACGACCGGGCGCGTGGGCAGCGGGATGGCGTCGAAGTCCTGGTTGATGGTGCAGGCCATGATCTCGCGCGGCACGTCGGAGCGCGTGCGGTTGACGGCGGCGATGGTGCCGTCGGCGTGATACTCCGGCTCGTAGAACATGGGCGCGTAGGCCCAAGTCGTGCTGCCCACCAACTCGGCAACCAACGCTTCGCGTTTCGCGCTCGCGCCACCAGCCACACGACTTGCCCCTTCCTTCAGACTCATCCACTTTTCCAGCAGCCAAGGAAGGCTCTCCTCACCATCGCCTATGACGAAGACATCGACGAAGGGCGCCAGCAATTCGGGGTTTTGCGCACCGGGCCCGCCGGCGATCACCAGAGGATGCTCGAGCGTGCGGTCCTTGCTGTGCAAAGGAATGCCGCCCAGGTCAAGCATCGTCAGCACATTGGTGTAGCACACCTCATACTGAAGACTGAAGCCAACGACGTCGAAATCGGTCAACGGCGTGAATGATTCCAGGCTGTAGAGCGGCAGTCGATTCTGGCGCAGCTCACCTTCGAAGTCGATCCACGGCGTGAAGGCGCGCTCGCAGACCCACTGGGGATCGCTGTTGATGAGGGTGTAGAGCACTTGCAAGCCGTGATGACTCATGCCCAGCGTATAGGTGTCCGGAAACGCCAGGCACAGCTTGCCGCGCACTTGACGGTGGTCCTTGGCGACGCTGTTCAATTCGCCGCCGAGGTATTGGGCCGGAGTTTGCACGCGCGGCGCAACACGAAGAACGGCGTCTTTCAAGGAAGAGTTCAGCATGGCCGACTCGATACGGGCACGGGTGTATGCTATCAAAGGTAGGGGGAAAATGTCAGGCGACTAGGCGGTGGTTACCTTTGAGACGGCAGCGATTCCAGCCGTTCTAGCCATTGGCGAAAGTGAGGGCACTGTTCGCGAATCGGGTCGAAGCCGATTTCCAGGGCGGCGAGGCTTCCGTAGAGGGGCTTATCGTACTCGGGAAACAGTTCCAGAATGCGCTGCGACGGATGGGTCGTAGGTGAGTCGTTGATTTCTTCGGGGGAAGCAAAACGATTGCGGATTGCCTGAAATTCCTTGGCCAGCTTCGGCTTGCCGAGCCCCTCCGCAAAGCGAGCACAATCACTGAAGAGCAACCCTTCGAATTCATGCACAATGACAAATGGGACAAATCGCTTTGGATCCCAGGACTTGCCCATTTGCTTGACGATGTCGTCGGCAATCGAAGTTTCAACGTGATCCGCTTTTTGTGGGAAGGACAATTTCAGAGCACTCGTTCGCCCCGGCCAAGCTCGAGAGGACTTCGCCCCTTGGGGAAGTCCGTAATAATCGACCATTGTCGTTACGAAGACTTCCGTGTCGTGGCGAAGATGCGTTACGATTTCCTTTCTTACTTCCGGCCAACCACGAATTCCGCCGCGGCGACTGCGTTGCCGTGTGTTGCCCATTAACTTGGCGGAGACGGCCCGAAACCCACGTGGAAAAAGGTGCGGCGCGAGCACCTCGTTGACGAACGTCTCTTCCGTTTCACCTTCCACTATTACGAACAGTCTAACCACGGCCTGGTCTTCCTCCAAATTGGTTCTTTTCCCAAAGCTGGCCCAAGCTGTAGTCTGCGAGCCAGTGCTCCAGATCCGCGGACTGAAGACGCGTTAACGTCGTTTCGCCGTTGGTCCGGTCCGCGACCAGCACGTCTTCGGGATCAAAGTGATCCAGAAGAAGCGGCGACTGCGTGGAAACAATGACCTGAGTTTGCTTCGTCGCGGACTTGATCAAGGAAGCGAGCAAAGCGATGGCGTAGGGATGCAGGCCCAACTCGGGCTCATCGACTAGAATCACGGACGGGCGATACTCGAATGGCTGCAAAAAGAGAGTCGCCAAGGCAACAAATCGAAGTGTACCGTCTGACAGGGAAGTTGCGTCAAAATAGCGATCCGAACCTTTGTGACGCCATTCGAGCTTGATCTTACTTTCGTTGCGACGAAGTGGCGCCAATCGAAAATCTTCGAAGAAGGGGGCGACGCGCTCAATTGTCTTGCGAATGATTTCGTAATGAGATTCGTGGCGTTTCTGCAGCAGATAAAGATAGGCTGCGATATTCGAGCCATCTGGACGAAAAAACCGATTGTCGTCCACATCGGCGTTTTTCTTGATGGGAGAATGGTCAGTCGTATCATGAAAATGATAATTTCGCCAACTATCAAGCTGCTCCTGTACCCAGCGGATTCGTGGCTTGGTCGCGCGCTTGCTGATGCCTGCCTCGCCGTTGCTTCTTGGGAGAGGAGTCTTCGATTGCCGATGCGTTTTTTGGTTCCAGATCCAGCACCATTCGCTAACCGGATGAAGCCTGTCATCGACTGTGGGCGACAATTCGATGTGATAACCACTCCCTGAATCGAAGGAAACTTCAAGTTGAAGCTGCTTCGTATTCTTCGCGCCAAAGTATAGAATGCTCTCTGCAAACCCCTTGGTGGCAACGTATTCCTGCAATAATCCTTCGCGAATCGCGTGCAAGAACGCGAACGCCGCGATGAAGTTGGATTTGCCGGAACCGTTGGCGCCCACCAAGATGTTGATTGGTCGGAGTGATAGCTTCTCGATGTTCTTGATGCTGCGAAAACCCTTAATCGTTATGTAATCGAGTTCTTGGTCCATATTCCCACTCGCTGCAATTCAGCAATGCCTCTGCTTTCTGCCGGTCAAATACTTTTCGCCAACCGTTCCGCTTCCGCCACCATATCGCCCAACAGCCGCAGTCCCAATTCCCAAAATCCCGGATCGGTAACGTCCACGCCCAGCTTGGCAAGCAAGACGTGCGGCGCGTCGGAGCCGCCTGCGGCCAGCATCTCAAGATACTTCGGCACGAACGCCGCGCCTTCCAGCTTGTGCTTCTGCACCAGGGCCAGCACGAGCAATTCGCCGAAGGCATATGCGTAACAGTAGAACGGCGAACGGATGAAGTGGCCGATGTAGCTCCACCAGCATGCGTAGCCGTCGGTCATTTCCACCGAATCGGCGAACATGGCGCGGTTGGCGTTCATCCATAGCTCGCCGATCGCGTCGGCGCTGAGCTCGCCTTGCTCCTTACGGGCACGGTGCAGGTCGAGTTCGAAGCGGGTCAAGACCACCTGTCGAAACACGGTGGCGAAGGCGTCTTCGATCTTGCTGCAGAGCATCGCCAAGCGCAGCCGCGGATCGGGATAAAGCGCCTGCAAGCGCTGAAACGTCAGCATCTCGCCAAAGACGCTGGCCATTTCCGCGGTGGTGAGCGGCGTATCGCATTGCAGATAGCCCTGGCCGCGCGACAAGAACTGGTGCAGCCCATGGCCCAGTTCATGAGCCAGCGTCATCACGTCGCGCAGGCGTTCGGTGAAATTGAGGAGAATATACGGGTGCACGCTGGGCACGGCGCTCGAGGAAAACGCGCCGCCGCGCTTGCTGGGCCGCAGCTCGGCGTCGATCCAATTCTTGTCAAAGAATTGCCGGATGACGTCGCCGGCCTTGGGGCTGAAGGCTTGGTAGCTTTCTTGCACGATGCGCCGCGCCGTGGGCCAATCGCACGCGGGCATGTCGCCGAACAGCGGCGCGTAGCGGTCGTAGTCGTAGAGCTTGTCGAGCCCAAGTAGTCGTCCCTTCAAGCGGTAGTAGCGCTGCACGAGCGGGTAGTTGCGTTCGGCGGCGCCCATGAGCGCTTCGACAACCTTATCCTCGATTTCGTTGGCCAGATTGCGCGACGCAATGGGATTGGAAAAGCGTCTCAGCCGGGTGTCCGAATCATGGTCGAGCACGATCGTGTTGAAAACAAACGTCAACAGCCGCGCCTGTTGGCGCAGTCCGCTTGTCACCGCGTCGCCCGCGGCTTTGCGCATCGCTCGGTCAGGATCGTACAGGCGAGCCAGGGCTTCTTGCAGGCTCACGGGCTCAGGTTGGCCTTCCAGAGATAATCGCAGCGCCGCCGTGGTTTCCTCAAACAGCCTGCCAAAGGCCGACTTGCCGGTGTTCGCCTTCTCATCGAGGATCTTCTCCTCAGGCTCGCTCAGGTAATGCGGCTTCCAGCGCCGCTTTTGTTCCAGGTAATGGCGATACTTGGCTAATGCCGCATTTGCCAGCAGAGCTTGGGCGGGTTCGTCAGGCAGTTGAATCCACTCGAGGTCGAAGAAGATGAGATGCTTGTTGATGTTCGTGCGTTCTTCGCGGGTCTTGGACAACAGTGCGCCATGTTTGGGGTCATCGGTGCGCGCGGAGTGGACGAGCATGGCGTAGATAAGCGGCTTGTCCATGAGTTCGCAGAGGCTTTCCAACTCCTGGACCGCGTTGTGGAGCTTGCCGGCGTCGTTGGCGGTCAACGTCGCGATTTTGCCGCGATTGGCTGATTCGAAGGCTTGCGCCCGCGTCAAAGCAGCGCTAAGGTCACGCGGAACTTGGGGATCGTCCACTCCGGTGTACAGGTCGCCAAGGTCCCAAGCCACGCCGGCGGCGCTATGGGCAACGTCTGACATCGTTCCTCCCAACCTCGCACAAGTCGCCAATATGCGAAGAGTTCTTACTCAGATGTAAACAGTTTACGGAAAGGGCCGATCTTGCTTATTTTTCCCTTGCGTCAAACTCCCACTTAAGCGCACGACCGGACCAAAACCGGAGAAAAAACGTCGGCATTTCCGCTTTTCGGCTGGAGATCGCACTATGGTTGACTTAGAAACGAAGGGGAAGGAGAAATGCCGCCATGGCCAAGACCACCAAGCCGCTCACCGGGTTCGTGAAGAAGTGCTGTCTGGTCGCCAAGAACGCCAGATATCCGGCCCTGGAGCTATATCTGACCTACGTCAATTGGTGTTTGAATTACGCCGCCCCCGTACACGATCAATTCAGCTTCCTGGAAATGCTGGAAAAGCAGGGCTTCGAGTACTCCCAAAAGAAGGGGGGCTCCTACATCCGAGGCATATCCGTCTTGCCCCCTTATCGAGTCGAGTGAACCAACTTCTAGAACGTTGTTTACGTTTCGCGCTCGCGCCGAGTCGCGGTGGGCAGCACGCGAGCGCGAAATGTAATCAGAGTGATCCAGTCCTTTTTTCATTCTCCATATCCATATAACGAAGTTGGTTTTCTTCGACCATTTCACCCAACGAGAGGAACTATCATGCATAAGGCGTGGATTCTCGGGCTCTTCCTCGTGCTCTTCCTGGCCGGCTTCTTGTGGATGGCCGGACGCAATCGCAGCGAGGCCGGCGGCAAGAAGGAACCGATGCTGGCGCACATGGTGTATTTTTCGCTCAAGGACAACTCCAAGGACGCAATCAAGAAACTCGTGGATGCGTGCCACAAGTATCTGAGCAAGCACCCGGGCGAAGTGTTCTACGCGGCCGGCGGGTTGGCGGGCGACCTCAAGCGCGAGGTCAACGATCTGGATTTCGACGTGGCCCTGCACCTTGTCTTCGACAGCAAAGCCGCCCACGACCGTTATCAAGACGCCGATCGGCACACACAGTTCATAAACGAAAACAAGGACAACTGGAAGAAGGTCCGCGTCTTTGATTCCTACGTGACGCGTTGACGTAGCGGAATCTCGCAAAATACAATTGCACGGATCGGCGTCAGTCCGTACTATTAGAAAGCTTCATAGTGCGACGCCTTGCGCCTGGCTTTCCCTGTCGCGTTGGAGTTACGCGACAGCCGGGTGTTGTTGCAAAAGGAAGGAGCAACAAGGCCATGACTTCTCACGTCGTCACCCAGGCGGCCCATGCTCTAAAAAAGAGCTCTCATCCGGCCCTGCGTTACCTCAACGTCGAGGGCACCGCGGAAGCCCTCATCATTTACGGCAAAGTCACCAGCTACTACCTAAAGCAGCTCGCCCAAGAGACGATCATGCCGGTCCGCGAAGGCCTCAAGGTAATGAATCAAGTCAAAGTTGTGCGCGATTGACCATGTCCGGAAACAGAATTCGTAGCGGAATTTGCAAGAATTCCGGGCTCTCAGGGTGAACCCCGAATTCTCGCAAATTCGGCTACAGCGCGACGCCGGCTGACACCGTACGGTGCATTGCAGGGTACTGGTAGCAGACAAATCTCAAAAGGAGAGTTGCATGTCGTTTCGAAAGTTTGCCGTCTTGCTCGTCTTGCCCATTCTGTCATTGCCGGCCGTTGCCCGCGCGGGCGACCAGCAGCCCACGCTGGTCGTCCGGGTCGGATCCATCGATGCGCTTCTTGGAAATATCAAGGCTCTGGTCAAACTAGCGGGCCAGGAAGAAGCAGCCCGGAACATAGAAGCCCTCATCCAGTCCAAAATCGGCGACAACGGATTGGAAGGCGTCGACCGCACACGGCCCATGGGCGCCTATGGCCGGCTCGGCAAAGAGCTGGACGACGTGCAAGGCGCGCTGCTCATTCCCATTGCCAACGAAACTGCATTCTTGAAGTTGCTCAAGAACCTCCAAGTCCGCTTCTCCAAAGACAAGGACGACATTTACACGATAGAAACCGGTGCGCCGGTCAACGCATACTTCCGCTTTGCCAACAAGTATTGCTACGTCACCGCGCTCACGACCGATGCACTGTTGCCCAAGAACATGCTCGATCCGGCGAAGGTCCTGGCCGGCAAGGCAGCCAGCGTCTTCTCAGCCACTTTGCGCATCGATCAGCTCCCCGAGGCCGCCAAGCTGATCGCCGCCGCCCACCTTGAGCAAGAGCTGCAAAAGGTCGACGATGCAAAGCATCCCGGCGACAGCGCCGGGCAGCGCGCCCTGCGTTCTGCCGGGATCAAGGAATTTGTCAAGATCGCGGCGGCCGTGCTCAAAGACGGCAAGGAGTTCAGCGCGGACGTGGGCTTCGACAAAGACAGCGGCGAAATTTACGGCGCCTTCGCCTTGAGCGCGCTCCCCGGCTCGGCGCTGGCGAACGAGATTGCCGGCATGGGCAAGAACAAAGGCCAATTCGGCGGGCTGATGCAAAAAGGCGCCGCCTTCAACAGTGTGCTGCATTTCACAATGCCGGACAGCTTGACCAAGGCATTGACCATAGCCATGGCGGAGCTGGAAAGCGACATGCGCAACAAAGCCAAGCAAGCGCACGCCGCTATCCTCGTTAAGGCGTTGACGCCGACAGTGACCGCGGGCCAGATCGACTGCGCGTTCAATATGTTGCCCAGCGGCAAACACTTCACGCTCGTGGGCGCCGTCAAGGTAAAGGAAGGGCAGAAACTCGAAGGCACGTTGCGTGAGTTGTTGACCGACGCCCTTACGAATCTGCCCGCAGCGGAAAAGGAGAAAATCAAGCTCGATGCCGACAGCGTGAGCGGAGTGAAGATTCATCGCTTCAACCTGCCCGAAGATGATCCGGGCCTTGCTGCGGTTCTGGGCGACTCCAGCGTGCATGTCGCCTTCCGCGATGACGCCGTCTTTGTGGCATTGGGAAAGGGCGGACTGGCAGCGGTCAAATCGGCTGTCACCGCCAAGGCCGAGGCCGCCGCGCCGATTGCGCTTTACGAAGTGGACATGGCCCGCCTGGCCCCGTTGTTTGCCCAAGCCACCGGCCAGGCCGATCTGGCAGACAAGCTCTTTCCCGGCGGCCGCAACGGCACGCTACGCTTCGTCGTCGAAGGCGGCTCGGCATTGACAGTCCGCTTCCACACCCATGCGGCCGTGCTGCAGTTTTTGGGGCAAATGAAGAAGAACTGACCGTATCCTGAAAGGGTCGGTTTCACACGCCGCTGGGCGCATCGGCTGGTCCGGCGTGGGACAACAAGCGCTCTTCCACGTCGGTCAAACGCTGCAATTTCTGGTCGCGCAGTCCGCGTTCGAGGTGATAGACTCCGGGCGGTTCCAAGGTTTCCCCAGGCGCGAGCCGGCAACGCTTGTGCTTGTCGCGGGCTGTCCAAAACCAGTCGGCCAGGCAATCCGCGCAGACAAGACCGTACGTCTTGAGCTCGCTTTGCAAGCCGTCGCTCCAGCGCGCCGCGATCTTGTACTCCGCCTCGTGCTTACAGTTCTTGGTGTAACAATAGAGGGGATACGCCGGCATCGGCATGCTCAAGTCCCTCGCTCACACGTCGGGCTATGCGGATCAGTCCGCCTTGAAGGGAATCGCCTCGTTTTGGATCTGCGCGAGCGCGTTCATGGCGGCTTTTTGCTCGGCTTCTTTCTTGTTGCGGCCCCAGGCGGCGGCGTACGGATGCCGGCCGATGACGGCAGCGACTTTGAAGCACTTGCTGTGGTCTGGGCCTTTTTCGTCGAGTAATTGATATTGCGGCGTCTCGTTGAATTCACGCTGGGCCACCTGTTGCAGGTGGGATTTGTAATTGCCGGCGTGAGCGCCCTCCGCGACTTCCTCAATTTCCGGTCCGATGTACTTCAAGATGAAGGGTCGCACAGCCTCCAAGCCGCCGTCCAGGTAGATCGCCGCCACCAAGGACTCAAACACGTCCGCAAGCAGGTTAGCCGGCATGATGCCATGCATGTGCATGCCTTTGCCCAAGAACAGGAAGTCACCGAGGTTGAGGAGTTTGCTGATGCGGGCGCAGGTGCGGCGGCTGACGACGGCGGACTTCACCTTGGTGAGGTCGCCTTCCTGATATTCGGGGAAGCGCTGAAAGAGCTGCTCGCACACGACCAGGCCGAGAATGGCGTCGCCCAGGAATTCGAGTCTTTCGTTGGAGGCCAGGCGCGTGTTGGCGCCGGAAGTATGCGTCAAGGCGGCGCGCAAAAGCGTCGGATTGTTGAAACGGTAGCCAATCGTGTCCTGGCATTCTTCCAGGATTTCAGAATCCTTCGGGAGCGTCAATTCCTGAGGCATAAGCGTGCGCACTGAGCGGCGAATCGAATCGGACAGGTTACTAAGACGGTAACATTCTCGCGAAAAAATGTCAACCGGCCGCTATCTTCTGCGATAGGTGATGCGGTATTCCGTTTGATTGGAGGTGCTGGTCGTGCGCGTAGTGAGCGTGGTGTCCAGGCTGCCGGCGGTTTTCTTCTTTGCGCCGTCGAGTTCCTCGGTGAGCTTGCGGGCATCGTCGTGCGTGGTGGTTATCTGACCGACGACGTGTTCTTCTTCGCGCTCAATGACGTAGCCTTCGGGGAAACGCGCGGTCATCATCTCCTCGGCCTTGCGGCGATTGAGCTCCGTGTTCGCCGGCAGAGCAATGACGCCGCCTTCGGGTGTTTGCAGGATGTGCCGCGCCGTGCCGGAGCAGCCGGCGATGCCCGCACCGATCAACAGGAAAAGACCGATAGAAACACGCTGCATTTCGGTTCCTTTCGTGCTGTTTCTTGCACTTTCGTGAACCGCCTATTCTTCTTTTTTCGGCGGCTCTGGCGCCTGAAGGCTCACGATGACGCGCTCGACGCCCAGCGTCGATTCCGCCAGAGTGATTGCTTTCTCCCGTTGCTCGGCGTTTTGCACCAGGCCCTTAAGTTCAATCTCCTTGCCGACCGAGACGACCTCGATCGGCACGTCGGCAAGCACTTTCTCCCAGCGCAGCCGTTTCTGGACGCGCTCCTCGAGGGATTCCTCAAGCCCTGTTTTTTGCCCCTTCCAATCGGCGAACCTGGCGCGCAGGTCGGCGGTGGCGGAGTTGGCCTGCGCTACGATCTTTTTGCCGATGCGCGAAAGGCATTCGGTGTCCTGGCGCTTGCAGCCGGGCAAAAGTGTCAGGCTGATAAACAACCACAGAAGTTTGCCCATCTTTCCTCACTTTCGAGGCCTGCGGGATTTTTGTTGACAATCATGGTTGCGCGGCGAAGTATGCGCACCAGGATGGAAAACTTCAAGGTGAAGCAATCGACTTGGGGAGAGACAGTTCCATGCGTTTCCAAGACATGACCTTTCCCGACCTGCGCGCTGTGAAGCGCGATGCGACATTGGTCCTGGCGCCCATCGCGGCCTGCGAGCAACATAGCCGGCACTTGCCCACTTT
The DNA here is from genome assembly GCA_022616245.1 of Gemmataceae bacterium. GTDB lineage: Bacteria > Planctomycetota > Planctomycetia > Gemmatales > Gemmataceae > JAKEFD01. The sequence goes on along the minus strand of JAKEFD010000248.1, from coordinate 15,904 downwards.
CACTGACACGCTCCTGGTAAGCGCAGTGGCGGAAGGCGTCGAACAGCGGCTGCCGGCGCAAGTGCTGTTGTTGCCGACGCTGTGGTTCGGCGCCAGCCATCACCATTTGCGCTTCGGCGCGACTTTGTCCGCTCATGTCGACACGCACGTGGCAATGCTTTGCGACCTGGTGCAGCCGCTCTTGGACGACGGCTACGAGCGCGTGCTGATCCTCAACGGCCACGGCGGCAACATCGACACGATGCAGACGGCGCTGCGCCGGCTGCAACCCAAGTACACGAACAAGCAAGTGACTGCTGCTTCCTACTGGGATCTGGCCGCGAACGAGCTGGCGGGCTTGGCGGAAGGTCCGCGCAAGAGCATGGGGCACGCCTGCGAATTCGAAACGTCCATGATCCTGGCCTTGCGGCCCGACCTCGTGCGCAAGGAAAAGATCCAGAACGATCCACCGCCGCCCGAGCCTGCCTTGCGCGGCCTGTACCTGAGCGAGGATATGCACCAGCGCACCGATCACGGCGCGGTCGGTTATCCCGAATTGGCCACGCCGGAAAAAGGCCGCCAGTTTTTGCAGGCCGCTATCGAGCGAACGGTGGAAGTCGTGCAAACGCTTTTGCAGCGGCGCTTGCCAAGTTAAGGAGGGACCGAGTGGGGTAACGACACAAAACATATGAGATTTGACAAGCGGTTCGCCGGATTCGTAGAATGATCGTTGATGGCATGCCAGCGGAACACGCCGTCACCTGTGGAGTGTGGTGAATTCCTTTTTCCTGTAGGTCCCGCTTGCCAAGCGGAACCTCATGCAGATGTCCCGTCCGGCAGACGGGACCCAAGAGGAGGGCATGACCATGAAGAATCTGGGATGGTCCGCGCTGGCCGCGGGGCTGCTGTTCGTGACGGGTAGCCCGGCGGCGCGAGCGGACGACGTGATTCGTTTGGGCGGCGTCGACGCGCCCACGCTAAACCTGCTCTACGCCGGCGACGCGGACACGGAACTCGCCCATTACCGTGGCGGCTATCGCGGCGGCTACGGGTATGGCGGCTACGGCGGTTATCGCGGCTTTGGCTACGCCAGTTACCGCGGCTTTGGCTACGGTGGCTACCGCGGCTATGGTTATGGCTACGGCGGCTATCGCGGCTTTGGCTACGGCGGCTATGGTTACGGCTATAGTCGGCCCTTTTACAGCAGCTTTTACTACCGGCCGTACGCGTACTACCGGCCGTACTACGCGCCTTATTACTACTCCAGCTATGCGTACTCGTACCCCTCGTACAGCTACTCGTACCCCTCGTACTACGCGTATCCCTGCGTGCTGGATGAAGTCGTGAACGGCAATGCAGTCGTACTTGGGCAGCAGCCAGCCGATCAAAAGCAGGTGATGCCGCGAGCCGAGAACGGCAACGGCACATATTTCTACGACGGCGGGCCCGCGAATCGCATACCTGTGCCTGGCGCCGAGCCAAAGTTCCCTCCCAAGGGGGCTTCCATGCCGCTGGAAGGCAAACTGGTTTCACTGCCGGCAAGAAGCGCGACCGTAGCGTTTCCGGCCTATGGTGAGACTTCTGCCACGGCCGCACCGGCGCAAAATGACGCCCGGCTCGTTTCAGTGCAAACGACAACCTCGACGCGTAGCGCGTTCCCGGCTTTTGGTGAAAAGTAACAGTTCGTTGCCGAATTCAAAGTAGACGCCACGCTCTGCGTGGGGGGACTTCAAGCCCTCCACGCGGAGCGTGGCGTCTACTTTGAATTTGAAGGACAGGTTTCAACCTGTCCTTTTTTTTCGCCTGTGAGATGAACTTTATCGAATCCCATCGCGGAAACCTTGCTTCCTCGGATCGGGATCGATTACGTCCGGGAAGCCGTCGCCGTCCGTGTCGCGCAGGAAATCGAGATCGAGTCCGTAAGCTTCGCGCAGGTTCGTCAAGGCGAAGGAAACGATGCGTTCGCCACGGACATTGCGGACCGGGCCTTCGATCTTGGCCGGCGTCTTGAAAAGCCACTCTGGATTGAAGCGCTCGGGGCCTGTGCTCATACCTTGCACTTTGAAGTTGTCGTCAATCTTGCCGTCGCCGTTCATGTCGCAAGGCAACTGATCGGTCTGATAGAGCACCAGGCTTTGCAGGAAGCAGACGACCTGCTTGCGCTCGAGGTCGGTGAGCCCGATGTAATTGAGCTTGGTGGACAGGGCCTCGCCGCCGTGCCTGCGGATGACCGCGTCGAGGTCGAGACTCGCGCCGTCGTGGGCATAGGGAGCGGTGTGGCCGACACCCCACAAAGGCGCTGTACGCCACATGCGGATGACGCTGCCGTCATATTGCATCTGGTAAAAGTCCTCGCCCACGTCGTGATATTTGAAGTCGCTGTAGATGCCGCGGATCGTGTAGGCGCCGCGCTTGGGGACCGTGCGGTCGCCCTTCTTCTCCGCCAGATGCGCGATCTTTCCTTCAAACCGCTCCGTCTTGTCGTTCCAGGCAACCTGCAGGTCGAAGAATCGGCGATCGCCGTCATAGCGCTGAGTGTAATCCTTGGCGGCCGCGTTGTGGGCGTGCAAGTGCCAGTCGGGTACGTGGCACGTCGCGCAGCCGATCTTGTGGAAGAGCTTTTCGCCGATAACGGCGTCGCTGGTTGACTTGGCGCGGGTCGGCGACGGATGATTGAGGAAGTACCATTCGCACATGTCGATGTCGCCTTCGGAGAGTTCCTCGCAATAGCCGTCGCGATCAGGGTCGTCGAGGCTGAGACCGGGCAGGCCGCTCTTGTTCGGCGCGCGGACAGCGCCGCGGTCCTTGCCCGCCGCCGTGATGAACTGCTGGGCGCCGGCATTGGAGATAAGGGCCAGGGCGTCGCGATTGGGGCTCGTGTAAATCGTCGGATCGTGGGCCTGCATGCCGCTATGGATGTCGAACGGCGTGATGGTGAACGACCGCAGCGTGGTCGAAACCGGCGGACGGAACGGCATATAGAGATGGCCGAAGCCAAAGACCTGCACTTCGATCGTATATCCGGCGACTTCAGGGAACTTGAGGTTCTTGGCAAAGGCGATGCGCTGGCCCGTGCGATCCACGAAGATGGGATAAAGCAGCGGATTGAGATCGGGATAGCCGTTGCCGTCGGCGTCGTCGAAGCTGCCCAAGTCGATGGCCGCCCGCTCGGCGGCGACGTTGCCCGGGACGTTGTGCACGACACAGGGCGGCGCCTTCTTCATTTCTTCGAATGAAATCCAGCCGTCGCGATTGGCGTCGGCGAGTGCCAGGACTTGCAAGCGCAATTGCAGGCCGATCATTTCCATGAGCCCGGCGCCGAACATGTGCGGCGTGTTGCGGCCGGAACCGCCGTTCTTGGCGATGGTCATGCCCGCGCCGGCGTCGCGATACGGCGTGTTGTGGCAGGCGCCGCACGAGTTGGTATGGCTGCGGTCCATCATCTTGGAAACGCCGTCGGGCAACAGCATGCCCTCGATCTTGCCGGCCTCGCCGTAGACGCCGTCGCGTTCACGGAAGTTGCGCTGCGACAGGCTGCGGCCCCACTGGTATGCCAGCCAGGGATCGACCTGTTGCAGATACATCGAGCCGCCTTCCTGGACAGGATCGGTGGTGTGGACGACGCGCACGTGCGGGTTCTTGACGGACAAGCCGGACAGGTCATGCGGCATCTCGATGGGCGGGCTCAGAGAGTTGCCCGGCCGCTCCGAGAGTTGTGCCCGAACTCCGAACAGGTGGCCCAGATAAAGCGCCGCGCCGACACCGAAGGCGAAACCGCACGCTAGCCAAATAGATTGCTTTTTCATGGATGCCTCAACGAATCGTAGCGATGGGCGGCTCGCCTGTCGGCGCGCGGGTCTATACAATGTTCAACCTAAAGACGAGAAACCCCTGCTTTAAGTTGGGCGACTCATTTGGAGCAATTGTAGCATGGTGGAACGGAAAATAGAATTGCGGCGCCGCCGGGCCCGCAAGAAAAAGATGACCAAGCTCAAAGATCGTCTGGCCGCTGCCAAGGACGCCAAGGAACGCGACGTGATCCTGGCCAAGATCAGCGTCATCAGTCCGTGGTGGAGGGAGCCGGCCCAAGCTTAGAACCCAGCAGCACTTCCGCCATATTCCGCGCCGCCTCTTCCTGCGCCTCCTTGTCCGCATGGCACACGCCGTCACGAATGAGGCCGATCGGGCGCAGGCAGTACGTATCACGGATTTCCCAATCGACTTTGCAGTCGTGCGAAATTGTGCACAACGCGTCCAGCAAGCATTTGGCCTCGTAGGGGCCTGGCCACTTGCGGGCCTCACCAGCAGCGCGCGTACCATCCGGCACTTCGGCTGACTTCATGGCGCAAAGCAAATGGCCATCGCGTTCATCCTTCTCGAAGGCCAGCGTCCAAGTGCGTCCCTGGTTAATAGCATCGGCCGCCTGCCTGATGGCCGCCTCCTGTTCGGGGCTGACCGAATTGCAGGAGCGGTAAGAGAGTGTATAGCCCATGTGCGTGCCTCCTCGGCATCTAACGGAGAATCTTGCGAACCGCCTCGCTAGGTGTCCGCCATCGGCTGACCCAGCGGACATGATTCGCTTTTCAGTGTCTTTGTTCGCTGAGCGAGGGATGAAAATGATCTACTATCCAACTCGCCCAAGCAATTCATTATTTCCGACGGCAGAGCGCAATGAACGCCGGCACAAACACCAGATTGCCGATGCTGCCGCCCAGCGTCGCCACCGCCACGAGCCAGCCGAAGTTGACCATGGGCATGAACTCGCTGAACGTCAGCGCCAAAAAGCCGATACTGACTGCGGCGCTCGACAGGATCACGCCAGGGCCCGAGCCTGCGTAGCTTATTCGCAAGGCTTGCTCGACGTTGGGCTCTTTGCGCATCTCTTCCTGCCAGCGCAACAGACAATGGAAGGAATCATCGACGGCCAATCCCAGCGCCACGCTGGCGACGAGCGCGGTCGCCATGTCGATCTTGAGGTCCAGCCAGCCCATGACGCCAAGCACGAGGCCCACCGCGAGCAGCGACGGCACGAGCGCGAGGATGGCCAGGAGCGGGCGGCGCAGGGCCAACACCAGCATCCCGAGGACAATAAGACTCGACCACATGACCGATTGCGACGCGGTGACGATGACGGCCTGCGTGATCCGTGTCATGAGATGCGACAGGCCAGTGAGATAGGCGTCCGGAGAAAGTTGTTCCTTGGCCAAGCGTTCGATGCGTTCAAAGACGACTTCCTTTTGTTCTGCCTCAGCGCCTTCCTTGATGCGCACGAGCAAGCGCATGCTTTCTTGTTTGCGATTCCATACCGAATCGAGGAAGTGCACGTTGCCGGGCATGGACAGCATTTTCAGTTTGGTTTGCAGCAGGCGGTCGGCCGAGGCGCTGGACTTGTGCGAAAAGCCCAGGAGGTCCGCGAGGGAGATGACGCCTTGCACGATTCCTCGCTCGCGTGTCGCGTCGGTGTCGTTCCCTCGCTCGCGCGTCGGGCTAGTGTTGGCGATTTCCGCTGCGACCTTTTGCAGTTTCTCGATCCAAGCGGCATCCACTTTTTCCGGCGCGGGAAAGACGATTTCGACAAGGCCGATGCCCCCCATGCGCTCTTCGACAAAAAAATAATCCTGGGCCACGCGTGCGCTGTGCCGGAAGACTTTGACGTGGTTGGATTCGAGGCGCAGCCAAACGACGCCGATCGCCAGTACGAGACAAGGCAGCGCGAACAGCAACAAGACCGGAACCGGATGAGCGATGACCCAATTCGTGAGCCGGCCGACGCTCGCGCTCTCTCTATACCCTCCGGTAGCAGAAGCCGGCGCGGCTCCGCGCCAGTCCATCATAAGCCCAGCGGCCAAGGCGAAAGTCAGCGCACCGGCGATGAGGTTGGTGACGAACATGGTGAGGCCCATCTGCCGGACGGGCAGCACCGTGCTCACGATCCAGACGGCAAGGTAGCCGACCGCCGCGGTGAGCGCGCACCAAACGACAGGGGTGAATGTGTGCGTCAGGCTTTCGCGTGCCGCCTCGGGTCCGGTCAGCCCCTGCCGGCGCACCTGGCGATAGCGCAGCGCGAGATGGCTGGCGGCGGGCATGCACAGCACTACGGTTTGTGCGATGATCGGGCCGGAGGAAAGCGTGAGTTTGAGATGGAACCAGGAGATGAACGCCGCGGTGATGAGCCAGGTCATGCCGCCGGCGACGACCGGCAAAAGCGCCCAGCCCGGGCTACGCAGCGCCACTAGCATCGTGGCCGCCATGAGGACCATGCCGGCAATGGCCAGCCAGCGGTTGTCTTTCTCCAGGCTCGTGAAGCCGTCCGAGACCAGGACCGGCGGGCCGACAACGGCGATCCGCTCCAGGCCGTTTTCCTTGGCGAAGCGGTCGGCCGTCTCGCGAAGCTTGCGCACTGTCTCGGATGGATTCTCGTCGCGCTCATCGCGATGTAAGACGAGCGCGGTCATGCTGCCCGTGCGATTGACAAGAAGATTGTAGAACAGTGGATGTGCGCAGACCTTCTTGCGAAACTCCGCCAATTGCACCGGCTCCTCGGCGAGCCGTTCGACCTCCTTGCGGACCGTGGCCAGGCCGCCCAGCAACTTGCCGACCGCGAAAGGATTCTTGACCAGCGCTTCGACAGCCTCGTCCGCCTTCCACGGCACCGGCATTACGTCTAATGCGTCGATGCGCTTCAATCCCGGAACCTCTTCGCCAAGCGCCGTCGCCAAGGCGCGCACCCGATTCATTCCCTCCACGGTCCAAAGTTGAGGATCGTCATAGGCAGCGAAAACGAAATGGTCCTCGCCGAAGAGAGCGGTGGCTTTGCGATACGCCGTGAGGGCTGGATGATCGTCGGGGAAAAAGCCTTCGATGGATTGCTCGAACGCGATGGGCGGAGTTGTGCACCAGAGCGCGGCCGCGCCCGCCAGGACCGCGAGCCAGACCCAGTAGCGGATCCTAAGAACTAGGGAAACAAGGAAGGACACGATTGAAATGGTTCCTCATTCCATGCAGTCTCTACCGCGGTTGCACCTGGACGCCGTCCTGGATCCGGTCGCCGGGGTGTACGACAATCTGGTCGCCCGCCGAGAGGCCGCTGCGAATCTCTGTGTCCAGCCCGTTGCTGCGGCCTACTTCCACGGCGCGTAACTGTGCCCTGCCATCGGCGACGACGAAGACCGACCATTGTTCCTTCTTGCGGAACAAGGCGCCGGCGGGCACTTGCAAGATATCCGCGCCTTCCCAGGTCACGATGCGCGCCTCGACCCGAAAGGCGTCGCCCAGCGCGCCGCGCTTTTCCGGCGGATCGACGAAGTCCGCGATGACCCAGACGCGCTGCTCCTCAACACCAAGCGCGGAAATCTTGAGAAATGCGGCCGGCTCGACATGGCGGACGCGGCCCAGAAGCGGCGCCTCACCGCCCCAATGTTCGAAGAAGACCGTATTGCCGGAGCGGATACTGACCGCATCGCGCGACAACACATCAATCTCAATCTCCAAATCCAAGGGGTCGCCGATTTCGAGCAGCTTTGCGCCCGGTGTGACCACGGCGGCGCTTTCCTGAAAAACGCGCAGGACTTTGCCCGTCACCGGGGCGCGCATCTCGAACTTGCCGCCGTTGTAAGGTTTACCGGGCACGCGCGACTGGGTGTGCACCAGCGCCGCTTGCGCCCATTGCAAATCGGAGATGGCCACCTGCAACGTGGATTGGGCCGCCTTCCATTCGTGAAAGCTCATGCGCTCTTTGTGTTCGGCGTCGTCGTATTCCTGCTTGGAAATACTGTTGGCTTCCTTCAGCTCGCGCGCCCGGTCGTGATTGGTCTTGGCCAGCTCAAAGTGGACTTTGGCCAGATCGAGCTTGGCCTGAGCCATTTTCTCGTTCGATTGCGCGGACCGAACCTTGGCCTCGGCCTCCGCCTTGGCCCGGTCGTCCAAGAGCGCCGGATCGGCCGGCTCGATCCAGGCCACAACGGTCTTGCCCGCGTGCACCCCATTGCCCGCCTTGAGCTCAATACGCTGCAAGTGCCCCGCTACAGGCGCTGAAAGCAAGTAACGCTCCCGAATGCGCGTCTTGCCGTCTTCCTCGACCACCACGCGCAGTGAACCTTTCTTCGCCACGGCCACGTCCACAGGGAAAGGCCGAGGCAAGAACGACCACACGATCGCGCCCAGCAAAGCGACGCCAATCGCGTAGGGAATCAACTTCTTCAAGAAACGCTTCATGTCACTCTCTTGATTTTAACACGGACACCAGGTCCAGGTGATCCAGTTTTCGGCGCACTACAAGACCGGAACAGACTGCGGCCACAATCGTCACCGTGGCAGCGAAGGCGTAAGTCGCGGAGCTTACGACCAGCGGGAAGCGCTGGGTCTCTGTATCCATCACCGTCACCGCGAACCCCGCCAACCCATAACCAAACATCAGCCCCAGAGGAATCGCGACCAGTGTAAGGATGGTCAACTCCCCCAAAAGGATCATGGAAATCTCGCCGCGCGTGAAGCCGATGACGCGCAACGTGGCCAACTCGCGGCTGCGCTCGGCCAGCGAAATGCGGGCGCTGTTGTAGACGACGCCGAAGCAGATCACCGTGGCGAAGAACACGTTGAAGGCTTTCATGCGCAAGAGGTTCTCATTGAGCAACTGTTCAAACGTGTCCAGGGCGGCCCGCTTCACGCTGACATTGGCCACCTTCGGCGTTTGCTTCAATTGCTTATACAGCGTGTTCAAGTATTGCGAATCGACCGCAAGAAACGCGCCCGAAAGTGTGTCGCCTTCGCGCAGCATTTCGCGAACGGCGTCGATGTGCATGTAAGCCGACGGCATGGAGTAGTCGGCAAAGACGCCGCTGACGGGGACTTCACGGACGGGCCGATCGCCTTCGAGCACTTCGACGGTGACGGTGTCGCCCGGCCGAACTTCGAGGATTTGCGCCAGCTTTTCGGAAAGGACAACGCCCTCCGGCGGCATCCGCACTTGCTTCTGCTCGGCGTCGAGCACGCGAAAGAGCCGCGGCTCGCTTTCCAGACCGAGTATGCCGAGCTTGCGCCAGACGTGGCCGGAGCGGATGCGGGCCGCGACGCCGCGATAAGGTTCGGCGTCGCGCACGCCGGGCAGGTTGCGGACCTCGTTCAAAGCACGGTGCGAACTCGGCTCGACGAAGGCGACGTTGACATCTTGCCGCTGTGAGTTGAAAAACTGGAAGTCGATGACGTAATCGACCGCATCGATCACGAAATTGCCCAGCACCAGCATGCCGGTGGCCAGGGCGATGCCGGTGACGGTCAACAAGGCCTGGCGCGGCTTGCGCTCGATCTGGCGCAGGATCATGCGCACGCTCACGCTCAAGAACCGCTGCAAACCGAGGCGTTCGAGAATCGTGGGCCGAAAGTCGGCGGGCGGCTCGGGCCGCATCGCTTCAGCCGGCGGCAGACGGCTGGCCCGGCGAATCGCGCTCCAGGTGCCCAGCAATCCCGCGGCGACGCTGATTCCCAGAGCCAGCGCCACGACATTGGGCGGCAGCACGAAATAGAAAACCGGGAAACGGAAAAACGCCGAGTACATCTCGGTGAGCGCGCTTGCCAGCCAGGCGCCGACCAGCGTTCCCAAAGCAACGCCGATCACAACCAGCAACATCACGAGCTTGCAATAGTGCAGGCCGATGTCCCAGCGCGTGTAGCCGAATGCGCGCAGGGCGGCGATCTGCTCGCGCTGCGTATTGATGAGCCGGCCCATGACGACATTCAAAAGAAACGCGGTGACTGCCAGGAAAATAGTGGGCGTCAACAGCGCCATGCCTTGAAGCTGGGAGAATTCATTGGTCACCAGCCGGTGCGAAAGCTGGTCGGCCCGGCCAATAGCGCCGATGCCGCCGAAGGGCTCGGTAATCCGGTCCAATAGCCGCAGCACTTCGGGTTCGTTCGCCTCCGCGTTGAGTGCCAGCACCACGCTGTTGAAGGCGCCCTGCATGTCGAATGCGGCGGCCAGTTCGGTGTAGCCCATCCAGAAGACGCCGAAGCGCTTGTCGTCGGGAAACAACTCGCCCTCGCGAATGGAGAAAATGTACTCCGGCGACAGGGCGATGCCGACAATCTTCAAGGGTTGCAATCGGCCGTTGAGGACGGCGTTGACGCGGTCGCCGGGCTTGAGATTATGGGAGAGGGCAAAGGCCTCACTGACCAGGACTTCGCCGGGCCGGCCGGGCTCGACGTAGCGGCCGCCGCGCAAGTGCGGCACGTTCATGCTCGGGGCGTGCGATTCCGGCACGGAGATAAGCTTGCCAACGCCGGGCTCGGCCAGACCCGGCACGTCGAGCGTGACGGCGGCGACGATGCGGGTCTCGACGCGGGAGACGCCCGGCACCTCGGCGATACGCTCGGCCAGGGAGTTGGGCGCCCTCTTCAAATGGGCGAAGACGTGGGCGAAACGGTAGCGGTCGTAATACGTCTCCTGGCTCTGGACCAATGAAGCGAGAGTGGTGAGGGCCATGACGAAAACGGCGATACCCGAAGCCAGGACGAGAATGATCGCCAGGGCCTGGCCTTTCATGCCCCACAGGTCGCGCACCATTTTGCGGTCGATGGCTTTCATTCGGTCTCACCAAACCAGGTCGTGTGCCGAGACCTTGGTCGGATTGTCATGCACATGGGAGATCTTGCCGCCCGACAAATGGATCACTCGGTCGGCCATGCCGGCAATGACCGCGTTATGCGTGATGACGGCGGTGGTCGTGCCCAATTCGCGGTTGATGCGCTCGATCGCCTCGAGCACGACAACGCCGGTTTGCACGTCGAGAGCGCCGGTCGGCTCATCGCACAATAGCACCTCCGGCTGTTTGGCGATGGCGCGGGCAATGGCAACACGCTGCTGTTCGCCGCCCGAAAGCTGCGACGGGAAATGATCCATGCGCGGCGCAAGGCCCACGAGCTCCAGCGCTTCCTCGGGCGGCAACGGGCTGGGCGAAATCTCGGTAACCAAGGCGACGTTTTCACGCGCGGTCAGGCTCGGAATCAGGTTATAGAACTGAAAGACGAAGCCGACGTGCTCGCGGCGATAACGCGTCAAGGCGGCGTCGTCATCGTCGGTCAGGCTGTGCTCGCGATAGCGCACCGTGCCGGCGGTGGGCACGTCCAGCCCGCCCAGGATATTGAGCAAAGTCGATTTGCCGCTGCCGGACGGGCCGAGCAAGACGACAAACTCGCTTTCGTAAAGCTCCATGTCCACGCCGCGCAGTGCATGCACTTCGACTTCGCCGAGACGGTAGACCTTCGTGAGGCCGCGGGCTTCAAAGACTGCAGTTCGTTCCCGAGTGGTTGCTGTGGACATGACATGCCAATCCGCGACAAAATGAAACCGCAACACCGAGATTATAACACTAGCCCGAAGCGCGAGCGAGGGACTGTATGCCGTCTGTTTCCTCCAGGTCGAGCTGGGAATGCTGCCACTTCACATTTCCGGCAGAAGCAGGTAGGCTATGAGAATTGAATCCAGTGAATTGTCATAGGAATGAAACATGTCATCCGTATTCGATCTAACGCCGCCGGAAAAACTCCAGCTCGTCGAAGACTTGTGGGACGACCTGGCCGCCAATCCGGAGGACGTGCCGGTTCACGATTGGCAAAAGCAGGAACTGGAAAGGCGCAATGCGAACCTCCAAGCCAACCCGGCCACGGGACTGACCTGGGAAGACGTTAAACGCAAGGTGCGCGCCCGTCATGGCCGCTGAACTCATCATCGCTCCGGAAGCCGAGCAGGATATTGCTGAGGCCTACGCGTGGTACGAAAAACAGCGCATCGGTCTTGGCGAAGACTTCTTGGAGCGCCTGGATGCCTGTATTCAGGCGATCTGCCGCACTCCCCAAAAGCACCAATTGATCTTTCGGGATTTCCGACGCGGCTTGGTTCGCCGATTCCCTTATGCCGTGTTCTATAAGTATGAAAACGCCAGTGTGACTGTGTACTGCGTTTTTCACACTTCCCAAGATTCAGAAAAATGGCGGATTCGGCTCAGTTAGGACGACGGCATGTAAAGGTGAATTGGAAAGAGCAAACATTCCGCCCACTTGCGTCGTAGCAATTCCAACGTCACAATGAACAGAGGTTGGGGCCGTTCCGACTCGCGTTGGAGGTCCGCCGATGCACGTTCCGTGTCCCGTCCCGTTGCTCAAGCCGTGGTCGCCGGTCGGTTACCAGGTGGTCGAGCAGGCCGATGAAAAGGCCACCCCGTCGCAGATTCCCAAACCCCACTCGCCTACAGGGGCGAGCGCAGACGTTGCGCCCAGCTCGCTGCTCGGCTACCGCGTGGTGCTGGTGGCCGAAGAGCGCGTGCCGGTGCGGAGGCGACCGAGCTACCCTAAACCAAGCAGAAGGAGTCGCCCCGCCCCCGAGCGAGCACGACCCTTTCCCGTGCGGATAGCAGTCGCGCTCAGCATTTTGCTACCGCTGGCGTTGATCGCCCTGGCCGTGGTGGCGCGGTCCAATGCGTCCTCTCGGCACCAAGGGGGTGTGGTGCTTCGGCAGCAAATCCCCGTCGTGCCTGCGGCGCAGGTTGAAAATCGTGTTGTATTGGAGGAAAAAGATCTGGCCCCGGACGGCTTATGTTGCGGCTTTACACTGCCCGGCAAGCAGGAGAATTTCGGCACAGCCATTGAGTTCGTCCGCAATGCAGAAGAGGCAGCCCGCCTGGCCAGGGAGCAAGGGAAGCTGACGCTCTTCATCCACGTTTCGGGCGATTTCGACGATCCGGCGTTCACCTGAAACAACGCCGAAGCGCTCCGTCGGGGCGCCCTGGCCAGCGCGAACGTCGGCAGATACGTCAACCGCCACTTCGTTGCCGCGACACAAAAAGTGGCCACGTTTCAGAAAGTCGGCAATGCCAAACAGGGCGGCAACGTCGCCAGCTATTTCTGCACGCCGGATGGACAGGTGCTGCACCTTATCGCCGGCCCGGTCAATGCCGCGACCTTTCTGCGCGAGGCGCGCTGGGCCAATGAAACCTGGAACCTTGCCCAACTCGAAAAACAATCTTCGCCGGCTGAGTTGCGCGCCTTTTTCAGCAAGGCGCACCGCGATCGTCTCGTGCAGCGGCCTCAACACGTGCCGCAGAATAACTTGCCCGATCGAGAAGATTGGTCGGCGGAAGCGCTTGGCCAAATTCTCGATGGCTACCGGCACCTGAACGCCGTGGACAGGGTGCACGTTCTGCTGAGTGTGGCCCCGCTACCGCCCATCGAACGGGTTTATCAAAACGTGTTTGAGAAGATCTTGAGCGAACAGATTTCGACCAATCCGGTAAGCGTGAGGCGGTAGTCATCCTTAACACCCGTTGACGCGTCCTTGCAATTTGAACATTGAAAGTTAAAATTGCAAGGCATGATCCCACGCGCCTTGGCTCCGGTACTGCGCAAAGCGGCGGCACGATATCCCGCCGTCAGCGTCACGGGTCCGCGGCAATCGGGAAAGACCACGCTGGTGCGCAGCGTCTTTCCCCGCTACGCCTATGTGTCCCTGGAAGCGCCCGATGACCGCGCCTTCGCCCTGGAAGACCCGCGCGGCTTCCTGGCCCAGTTCACCAAGCCGGTTGTGCTCGACGAAGTGCAGCGCACGCCCGATTTGTTTTCCTACATCCAAACGATCGTGGACGAGAAGGATCGGCCGGGACAGTTCATCCTGACGGGGTCCCAGAATTTCCTTCTCATGGAGCGGGTGGCGCAATCGCTTGCGGGTCGTTGCGCCGTCTTGCATCTGTTGCCGTTCTCGCTTGCCGAACTGAGACGTCGTCGGCCGAGGCCGCCCGAGCGTTTGGGCGGGGCGTTGCCGCGGCGTTTGTCGCCGCCAGACGTCAGTTTATGGACAACCCTCTTTTCCGGTTTCTATCCGCGCATTCACGACAAGAGCCTGCCGCCGCACGATTGGCTCGCGAACTACGTGCAAACCTACGTGGAGCGCGACGTCCGGCAGATGCTGGCCGTGGGCGATCTCGAGGCCTTTCACCGCTTCGTGCGCCTCTGCGCGGGCCGATCGGGCCAAATCCTCAATCTGTCCGGGTTGGCGTCCGATTGCGGCATCGCGCATATGACGGCGCAACGCTGGCTCTCCGTGCTGGAGGCCAGTTTCCTCGTGCTGCTGTTGCGCCCCTATCACCGTAATTTCGGCAAGCGCCTGATCAAGAGTCCCAAACTGCATTTCCTCGACCCGGGTCTACTTTGCTATTTGCTGCAAATCCGTTCGGCTGCCGATTTGCCGGCGCACGCCAGCCGCGGCGCCATCTTCGAAAGCTTTGTGGTGAGCGAATTGGCGAAGGGCTTCACGCACCGGGGCGAACAACCGCGTCTCTTTTTCTGGCGCGATTCGCAAGGGCATGAAATCGACGTGCTAGTGGATCTCGGTGATGGGTTATTGCCTATCGAGATCAAGTCTGGCCAAACCGTGGCGGCGGACGCTTTCGACAATCTCCATTTCTGGCGCGGCTTGGCGGGCGCATCCGCAAAGGAAGCTGTGCTTGTTCATGGAGGAACGCGTCAGTTCAAGCGCAGCGAGGTGAATGTCGTGCCTTGGTACGGGCTTTGACCCGGCGCGGAGGCAGGTTGTTGCGGCGACAATACTTTTGTCGTTAAAACTCTCGCTCGCGCGTTGGACAAGTGTTATAACGTGCGTTTGATCCAAGCCACCAACCACCAAGGGACGCCCTCATGCGACTCCACGCGACGCTGCTTGTTCTGGTCGTTCTCGCTCCCGTCCACGCCGGCGGCTTTCCCAAACCAGTCTCCGGCGACTTCGTCCTGCGCGACTTTCGCTTCACTACCGGCGATACGCTGCCCGAGGTCCGCATCCACTACCGCACGCTCGGCAAACCCGAGCGCGACGAGAAGGGCGTCGTTCGCAACGCCGTCTTGATCCTGCACGGCACCGGCGGCAGCGGCGAAGGCTTCGTGCCGCGCGGCAGCAAGGGCGGCCTCTTCGCCGGCGAACTGTTTGGCAAGGGTCAGCCGCTCGACGCCGAGCGCTATTATCTCATCATCCCCGACAACCTGGGCCACGGCAAATCCGCCAAGCCCTCCGACGGCCTGCGCGCCAAATTCCCCAAATACGGCTACCACGACATGATCGAGGTCCAGCATCGGCTCCTTACAGATGGGCTCAAGGTGAATCATTTGCGCCTCGTTATCGGCACGTCCATGGGCGGCATGCACACGTGGCTGTGGGGCCAGAAGTATCCCGATTTCATGGACGCACTCATGCCCCTCGCCAGCTTGCCGACGCAGATTTCCGGCCGCAATCGCATGTGGCGGAAACTCATAAGCGACGCCATCCGCACCGATCCGGAATGGCAAGACGGCGAGTACAAAACGCAGCCGCGCGGCCTTAAGACCGCGGCCCAGATGATGTTTCTCATGGGGAGCAACGTCGTGCTCCGGCAAAAGTCGGCGCCGACGTTCGATGCCGCGGACAAGGTGTTTGAAAAAAGCGTGCGCGCAAGTATGGCCCGCATGGACGCTAACAATCTCTTGTACGCCATCGAAGCCTCGCACGACTACGATCCGGGACCGGGCCTGGAAAAGATCCGCGCCCCGCTCCTGGCCATCAACTTCGCCGACGATCTCATCAACCCGCCGGAGCTCGGCATTTTGGAGAAAGAGATCAAGCGCGTGCCCAACGGCCGTGCGATCCTGATTCCGCAAAGCGCGGACACGGTGGGCCACGGCACGCACACCAAGGCGTCGGTGTGGAAACATCATTTAGAGAAGCTCATGAGCGAAACGAGATGACGTTACTTTGTTGTAAGTGCGTGGCCGTTGCCGGCGTCGCAATTTCCCGGCAATGCCGTTTGAAGCCTCTAAGTTCCCGTCTTAGTCATATAGGGAATTACGCCCGGAGGGATTCGAACCCCCAACCCTCGGTTCCGAAGACCGATGCTCTATCCAGTTGAGCTACGGG
>JAKEFD010000247.1 GCA_022616245.1 Gemmataceae bacterium | reverse complement strand
GCTTCGATCCGCAGCACGAGATGGTTCGCCGAGCGGTGAGATGGCTGCAGGACGTCCAGCAACCTTCGGGCGCCTGGGGCGAAAGCTGCAAAAGCTACGACGACCCGCGCACCGCCGGCCAGGGGCCTGCCACCGCGTCGCAAACCGGTTGGGCCCTCTTGGCACTGCTGGCGGCGGGGGAAGCCGAGACGACCACGGTCCGCCGCGGCATCGATTGGCTCCTCGCCCATCAGCAGACCGACGGCAACTGGCACGAGGACGAGTTCACCGGCACCGGCTTCCCGAAGGTCTTCTATCTCAAATACCACAACTACCGGCTCTATTTCCCGCTGATGGCGCTGGCCCGCTATCGCACCGCTGTGGGCGTCGTGGACCTGCCGCGTGTCAACTATACCTGGACGCCGCGCGCCGCCGCGGTATAGAGTGGCTGCGACAAAGATGGGCCATGGCCGCCCGTTTCATTCAGCGGGTCGTTGAACGAAATCAGGGCATCTAAGTCCTTGGCAGGCAAGGTCTATCTCAAATGCGTTCAACACAACACACACAGTGAACGAAAATCGTGAAAGAGTTCACGATCGCCCTCGCTCGGCCGCAAGCGGCGAACAAGGAACCACCCATGCGATTCCCCCTCACCCTCACGACCACCATGGTCGGCTACATCGCCAAGAAGAAGCTGACCCGCGAGCGTCGCTTCCCGCTCGTGCTCATGCTCGAGCCCCTGCACGCCTGCAACCTCACCTGCACCGGCTGCGGCCGCATCCGCGAGTATGAAACGACCATCAAACAGAAGCTGTCCGTCGAAGAATGCCTCGACTCGGTCGATGAATGCGGCGCCCCCATCGTCAGCATCTGCGGCGGCGAGCCGATGATCTACCCCGAGATTGGCCGCCTCGTGCGCGAGATTCTCAAGAAACGCAAGCATATCTACCTGTGCACCAACGGCATGTTCATCAAGAAGAAGCTGCACGAGTTCCGGCCGACGTCGCGCTTCTTTTTCAACGTCCACCTCGACGGCCTGCGTGAAACCCACGACCGCGCCGTCGAGCGTGACGGCGTCTTCGATGCGGCCGTCGAAGGCATCAAGGCCGCCAAGGCCGCCGGCTTCCTCGTCTGCACGAACACCACCATCTTCAAAGACACCGACCTGGGCGAGATCGACGCCCTCTACGCCTACCTCACCAAGCTCGGCGTCGACGGCTTCATGATGTCGCCCGCTTACGGCTATGTCGCGGTCCACGAAACCAACCCCAGCGGCGCGGCCGAGATCTTCCTCAAGCGCGAAGACATCCGTGCCAAGTTCAAGGAAGCCAAGCGCCTGCTCGGCAAGTACAAGCTGACCGCCTCGCCGGTGTACCTGGAGTTCCTCAGCGGCGAGCGCGAGCTGACCTGCACCGCCTGGGGCAACCCCACGCGCAACATCAAGGGCTGGAAAGGTCCCTGCTACCTCATCACCGACGAGCACCACGCCACCTTCAAGGACCTGATGGAGAAGACCGAGTGGCACGAGTACGGCTACGGCAAAGACCCGCGCTGCGAACACTGCATGGTCCACTGCGGCTATGAACCAAGCGCGGCCCTCGGCGTGAACAAGAAACTGGGCGACAGCTTGAAGATGCTGATGTGGCAGTTGTCATGAATCTAGCGCGCTAACATGTTGCTTTTGGAATAGCCGTGGATCGAATAGAATGGCAACGTCCAACGGAGACAATTCCAAATGCCGTTGCTCGACCATTTCCACGCGCCGCTGTTTCCCCAACGGTCCTGGGAATCCTTTCATTCGCGCTGGGCGAATTCCATTGCCGACTATCTTCAAGGAATCCTGCCCGACCGCTATTTCGCGGAAGTGCAGATACACCTTGGCAGCCTGGTCGAAGCCGACGTGGCAAAGTTTGAAAAGACAGTAGAAGCGGCAAACGGGCCCCCGATAGCCACTGCGGTCCAAGCCTGGGCCCCCCCCGCGGCGCCGCTCGTCTTGCCCGCCATCTTCCCCGATGATCTGGAGGTCCACGTCAAGGACTCCTTTGATGATGCTCGTCTTGCTGCCGCGGTCGAATTGGTCAGCCCGCGCAACAAGGATCGCACAGAGAGCCGCCGCGCCTTTGCCGTCAAACTCGCCGCCTATTTGCAGCGCGGCGTCGGATTGGCGGTTCTTGATGTGGTCAGCAACCGGCATGTGAATCTGCACAACGAGCTTTTGCGTGCGATGAATTGGCAGCATTTAGGTTTGATGGCCGAAGACGCTCTGTCCGCGGTCGCCTATCACCCTACGCGCCGCGGAGAGGACAACGTTATCGACGTCTGGCCCCATATGCTCGCCTTGGCTCAACCGTTGCCGGTAATTCCCTTGGCGCTCCGGGGCGGACCGATCTTGCCGCTGGATCTGGAAACGACATACGAAGCGGCGTGTCAGCGCAGCCGGCTGTGAGGTCAGATTCTTGGGGTAAATGCGATGGAATGGGCGTTGGTACTTTCCAAACTGGCACTATCATTGACGAAGTTAGTCACAGAGTCGTGGCGCCATGCGAAGAAGGCCATGTGCAACGTGAGGCCGAAGCGCAATGCGACTTCTTCCTCCATTTGTTCAAAGCGCTTGCTGAGAGAATTCGAGACAAACTTGGCAGCGAGGCTCTTGGCCCAGAGCTCAGTGCATGTCTTGCCGCCTTCGACTCCGGCCGAATCCGGGATTTTTCCGGAACAGTCGATAGCGTCGTGGCGAAAGGTGCAGTACACAATGTCGTGCGCGAGCTTCGAATGCTGACTGGATTCACACGGGATCAGGTTTATGAATTGATCGAACAGTGGCCGGGCTTGAGGCCCGAGCAAAAAGCGAATTGGTGTGTGATGCAATTCAAGCGCGAAGCGTATGTTGCCAAGTCGGAACACAAGCGCACAGTCTGAACCGGAAGGCATTCGTCGCATGAACAGCCAGATTGGCTTTGCCGTCACACGCTGCGCTGCTAGTATCTAGAAAGGACGGAGGGCAAGCGATGAGCGATCATCCCAACGATCATGCTGGCACGATCACCGCGTCGGAACGACAAAAACTGCAAGAGTTGGAACGTGAATGCGCTAGACTGCGCGCACAACTTGAGCTACTGCAGGCCATCGTGGCAAAGAGCAAGAGCAGCTTGCAATGTTGAAAATGGAGCGCGACGCCTGCATCGAGCTAGTGGAGACATTTGGCAAGCCATTGTCGGATCAAGAACTGGAAATCCGGCTCAAAGAATTGGGTTGCAAGACACTAGAAGAGTTTCTCCCGGACCTGGAAAAACTCGTTCGATAGGGGGCTTTGCCGTGGATTCCCCTTATCGTGTTGTTTATCCGGAATCTGTGCGAAATGAGCTGACACGACTACTTGCGGACGCCGCCCTCAAGGATAAGAAACTCGGCCGCTCA
This sequence comes from Gemmataceae bacterium, assembly GCA_022616245.1. Classification (GTDB taxonomy): domain Bacteria; phylum Planctomycetota; class Planctomycetia; order Gemmatales; family Gemmataceae; genus JAKEFD01. Next base: position 2,798 of record JAKEFD010000247.1, on the reverse strand, counting down.
GCTGTTGACGCTGTCGAAAGGATCGACGGAAAACTGAAACACGATGCTCGCAACTTCGGCGAACCACGGTTTCGTTTGCAGTTCATAAACTTGGAAATTCGCATCGCAATGATTTCACCGATTGCCGTCCTGTTTGGTGCACTTTACTCAACCGCTGGTATTTGTGAGCAAACATGTTCTTCTCGATGCGTCGAAATGAGGCTTGACCGACGCCGACGCAAGACCACAGGATTCACGCGTTAAGTGAAAATCCTGCACTTCCGCCTTGCACCTATTCAAAAATTAGTTATCCTTATTACTGAGTAACTCCACCCGGAACGGTCGTTTCCGTCCTGCCAAAGACTGTTCCACCAACGCTGCCCAAGCCGCGCGGCCTAGTCTGCCAGTCCCGCGGATGTTAAAATCCTGCCTTAATGTTCACTTTGGGGGGTACGCCTCATGAAAGCCGTTCGTTATCGCTGGCTCGCTCTGGCCGCCACACTCGCACTGACCGCGACCAATGCGTCCGCTCAGCTTTACGATAACAAGACCGCCAAGGGCGACACCATTGCCATGCCCAATCCGGCCGAGGTGCAATCCCTGAGCGTGCATCCGACTGCGGTGACCTTGAAAGGCCAGGATGACTCGGCCCAGCTGATCCTGACGGCGCAATTGAAAGATCGGCAGCAAGATTTGTCGGGCGACGTGAAGTTTGAAGTCGCCAACCCTTCTCTGGCTCGCGTCACCACGGCCGGCCGCGTCATCCCGCTGGCCAATGGCGCGACCGAGATTACCGCGCGCTACGGCGACAAGTCAGTGAAAGTCGCGCTCAAGAACGAGGGCATGGACGTCGACCTGCCGATCAATTTCGCCAATCACGTCGTGCCGGTCTTCACCAAGCTCGGCTGCAACGGCGGCGGCTGTCACGGCAAGTCCGGCGGACAAAACGGCTTCGCCTTGTCGCTTCTTGGCTTCGTTCCCGAGTTCGACTATCAAACTCTAGTTAAGGAAGCGCGTGGCCGGCGTCTCTTTCCCGCTTCGCCCGACAACAGTCTGTTGCTTATGAAAGCGACCGGTGTCATGGCTCACGCCGGCGGCAAGCGCATGGAGGTCGGCTCCGATGAATACAAGCTCGTCCGCCGCTGGATCGCTTCCGGCGCACCCTATGGCGATGCCAAGGACCCGGTCGTCACCAAGATTTCCGTTTCGCCCGAGCACCGCATCCTAACCCGGCAGAATCGCCAGCAGTTCTCTGTGATTGCCCATTACAGCGACGGAACGACTCACGACGTCACCCAGCGGGCTCAGTTCGAATCCAACGACCAGGAAATCGCTGTCGTGGACGGCGCGGCTTTGGTCCGCACACTTGATATGAGCGGCGAGGCAGCCATCATGGCGCGCTACCAGGGCCAGGTGGCAGTCTTCCGCGCCACGGTACCCCTCGGCATGAAGATTCCCGAATACCAGTTCGCGCAGAAAACCGTCGTCGATCGCCACACGCACAAGAAGTTCCAAGAGCTCGGCGTCGTGCCCAGCGAGTTGTGCAGCGACGAGCAATTCATCCGCCGTTTGTCGGTCGATCTAACCGGCACACTGCCGACGCCGGAGCGTGTCAAGAAGTTTTTGGCCGATCCCAATCCGAACAAGCGCGATCAGCTTGTGGATGAATTGCTCGAAACAAAGGAATACTCGTATCTATTTGCGAACAAATGGGCGGACATCTTGCGTGTCAAGCGGCGCGGCGAGATCGGCCGGGCTCACGGCACCTTCGCCTTCCACGATTGGATTCGCCGGTCCATCGCCGAGGACAAGCCGTACGATCAGTTCGTACGCGAAATCCTCGCGGCCACAGGCGGAGAGCACCTGAGCCCGACCACAGTTTGGTACAAGGAACTGCAACAGCCAGAGCAATTCGTGGATGACGTGGCCCAAGTCTTCCTCGGCTTGCGTATGGCCTGCGCCCAGTGCCATCACCACCCGTATGAAAAGTGGAGCCAGGACGACTATTGGGGTTTAGCAGCGTTCTTTGGCCGAATCGGCCGCAAGAATGTGCAGATTCCGGGCGGCATCGCCAATCAACAAGTCCAGTCGACAGTGATCTTCAACAAGCCGAGCGGCAACGTCCCCAACAAGCGCACCAACCAAACCGCGAAGATCACCCCGCTGGACGGGGAGCCGATGGACGTGAGCGCCGACGAAGATCCACGCCATAAGCTTGCGGACTGGATGGCCAGCCCGAAGAATCCGTTCTTCGCCCGCGCCGTCGCCAACCGCTACTGGGCGCACTTCTTCGGCCGCGGCATCGTCGATCCCTTGGACGATATGCGCGTCACCAACCCGCCGTCCAACCCGGAACTGCTCGATGCCCTTGCAAAGGAACTGGTAGACAGCAAGTTCAGTTTGAAGCACCTGGTGAAGGTGATTACGAAGAGCCGCACCTATCAGCTCAGCGCGGTTCCCAACGAGTTCAACAAGCACGACAAGCAGGCGTTTGCCCGCTTCTATCCCCGCCGCATGAGCGCCGAGGTGTTGCACGACGCCGTCACGCAAGTGACCAATAGCCCGGCATCGTTCGGCGGACTACCCAGCGACAAGCACGCCCCCAACCGGGCCATCATGCTGCCCGACGAGCAGTTCACCAACTACTTCCTCGAAGTCTTTGGCAAACCGACGCGCATCAGCGCCTGCGAATGCGAGCGCGTCGGCGAGGCCAACCTGGCCCAAGCGCTGCACCTATTGAACTCGCAAGAGATTCAGAACATGCTGGCGCGCGGCAACGGCCGGGCCGAGCTCTTGGTCAAGGATGCTCGACCGGACGC
>JAKEFD010000246.1 GCA_022616245.1 Gemmataceae bacterium | reverse complement strand
GCGTCCGGTCGAGCATCCTTGACCAAGAGCTCGGCCCGGCCGTTGCCGCGCGCCAGCATGTTCTGAATCTCTTGCGAGTTCAATAGGTGCAGCGCTTGGGCGAGGTTGGCCTCGCCGACGCGTTCGCATTCGCAAGCGCTGATGCGCGTCGGTTTGCCGAAGACTTCGAGGAAGTAGTTGGTGAACTGCTCGTCGGGCAGCATGATGGCCCGGTTGGGAGCATGCTTGTCGGCGGGGAGGCCGCCAAACGTCGCCGGGCTATTGGTCACTTGCGTGACGGCGTCGTGCAACACCTCGGCGCTCATGCGCCGCGGATAGAAGCGGGCAAACGCCTGCTTGTCGTGTTTGTTGAACTCGTTGGGAACCGCGCTAAGCTGATACGTGCGGCTCTTCGTGATCACCTTCACCAGGTGCTTTAAGCTGAACTTGCTGTCCACGAGCTCCTTAGCCAGCGCATCGAGCAATTCCGGGTTGGACGGCGGGTTGGTGACGCGCATATCGTCCAAAGGGTCGACGATGCCACGGCCGAAGAAGTGGGCCCAGTAGCGGTTGGCGACGGCGCGGGCGAAGAACGGATTCTTCGGGCTGGCCATCCAATCGGCAAGCTTGTGGCGCGGATCTTCGTCTGCGCTAACATCCATCGGCTCGCCGTCCAGCGGCGTGATCTTCGCCGTCTGGTTGGTGCGCTTGTTGGGAACGTTGCCGCTGGGCTTGTTGAAAATCACCGTCGACTGGACTTGTTGATTGGCAATACCGCCCGGAATTTGCACGTTTTTGCGGCCAATGCGGCCAAAGAACGCGGCCAAGCCCCAATAGTCGTCCTGGCTCCACTTTTCATACGGGTGATGATGGCATTGGGCGCAGGCCATGCGCAAGCCCAGGAAAACCTGGGCCACGTCGTCCACGAATTGCTCGGGCTGTTGCAGCTCCTTGTACCAGACCGTGGTCGGGCTGAGATGCTCTTCGCCGGTGGCGGCGAGAATTTCGCGCACGAACTGATCGTACGGCTTGTCCTCGGCGATGGACCGGCGAATCCAGTCGTGGAAGGCGAAGGTGCCGTGGGCCCGGCCGATCTCGCCGCGCCGCTTGACACGCAGGATGTCTGCCCATTTGTTCGCGAAGAGGTACGAGTATTCCTTGGTTTCGAGCAATTCATCGACGAGCTGATCGCGCTTGTTCGGATTCGGATCGGCCAAGAACTTCTTGACGCGTTCCGGCGTCGGCAGTGTGCCGGTCAGATCGACCGACAAACGGCGAATGAACTGTTCATCGCTGCACAAGTCGCTGGGAACGACGCCGAGCTCTTGGAACTTCTTGTGCGTGTGGCGATCGACGACGGTTTTTTGCGCGAACTGATACTCGGGAATCTTCATGCCGAGGGGCACGGTGGCGCGGAAGACTGACACCTGGCCCTGGTAACGCGCCATGATGGCCGCTTCGCCGCTCATATCGAGCGTGCGGACCAAAGCCGCCCCGTCGACGACTGCTATTTCCTGATCGTTCGATTCAAATTGTGCCCGCTGGGTGACGTCGTGAGTCGTTCCGTCGCTGTAATGGGCAATCACCGAGAACTGTTGGCGATTCTGCCGGGTCAGGATGCGGTGTTCGGGTGAGACGGAAATCTTGGTGACCACCGGGTCCTTGGCGTCGCCGTATGGAGCGCCCGAAGCGATCCAGCGGCGGACTAGCTTGTATTCATCGGAGCCGACCTCCATGCGCTTGCCGCCGGCGTGAGCCATGATGCCGGTCGCTTTCATAAGCAACAGACTGTTGTCGGGCGAAGCGGGAAAGAGACGCCGGCCGCGCGCTTCCTTGACCAGAGTTTGGTAGTCGAACTCGGGAACGAAGCCCAAAAGCGACAGTGCGAAGCCGTTCTGTCCGCCGGACTTGCCGTGACAGCCGCCGCCGTTGCAGCCGAGCTTGGTGAAGACCGGCACGACGTGATTGGCGAAGTTGATCGGCAGGTCGACGTCCATGCCCTCGTTCTTGAGCGAGACTTTCACTGACTTGTCGCCGTAGCGCGCGGTGATTTCGGTCGCGCCGTTGGCCAATGGAATGACGCGGCCGGCCGTGGTGACGCGCGCCAGTGACGGATTGGCGACTTCAAACTTCACGTCGCCCGACAAATCTTGCTGCCGATCTTTCAATAGCGCCGTAAGAATCAGCTGGGCCGAGTCGTCCTGTCCTTTCAAGGTGACGGCAGTCGGATGCACGCTGAGGGCCATGACATCGGCCGGATTGGGCATGGCGATGTTATCGGCTTTGGCGGTCTTATTATCGTAAAGCTGAGCGGAGGCGTTGGTCGCGGTCAGTGCAAGTATGGCGGCCAGTGCGAGCCAGCGATAACGAGCGGCTTTCATGAGGCTTACCCCCAATGTGAACAGTTAGGCAGGATCGTGATCCCATAGGCTCGCAGATGCGCCTGTGGGCGTGGGCAGCGTTTGTGGAACAGTCTCTGGCAGGACGGAAACGACCGTTCCGGCTGGAGTAACTCAGTAGTAAGGATAACTAATTTTTGAATAGGTGCAAGGCGGAAGTGAAGAAATTAAGGATTGGCGTTCATTCGACTAGCTTTTTTGGAATGGCTTGGCGAATCATGTAGCGCGCGCACCATTCATGCTTTTGCTCTAATGCCAGAGTCGGCCAGTACGAAAACAACTCGTAAACCTCGTCCCAAGTAAACCCGGTCACGGTTTTGAGCTCGCGCACCACGGCAGGTTCCTGTCCTTTAGCGACCAGGCTGTCGAGCTTGCCAATCAAGTCTTTGTGATTAGCAGTATTAAACGCTTCAACGAAAGCGGTTAGTTCCGGACCAAGAGCGTCGGATCCAAGTTTGTCGCGAAGCTTCTCTGCTAGCAGCTTGAAGAGTTTGAGATAAAAGCTAAGATGCTTTTCCGTACGGCGAAATGCGTTCTCGTAGTCCAATCGACTCGCGCCGAGCCCAGGCAGCACAAGATCGGCTAGGGATGCTTTCCGCAAGCCATTCCATCGCAGTTCCCTCCCATTCACAGTTGCCCGTTTTTCCAAGGAATCGAATCGCGTATCGATTAATCACAGCCGGCTGCGTTGGCACGCCGCTTCATACGTCACTTCCAAATCCAGCGGCAAGATCGGGCCGCCGCGGAGCGCCAAGGGAACCACCGGCAATGGCTGGCCCAACGCGAGCACATGGGGCCAGACCTCGATGACGTTGTTTTCATCGCGGCGCGTGGGATGATAGGCGACCGCAGACAATGCATCTTCGGCCATCAATCCTAAGTTTTGCCAGTTCATCGTGCGCAAAAGCTCGTTGTGCAGATTCACATGACGGTTGCTGACCACGTCGAGAACCGCCAAACCGACGCCGCGCTGCAAATAGGCGGCGAGTTTGACGGCAAAGGCGCGGCGGCTGTCGGCGCGATCCTTGTTGCGCGGGCTGACCAATTCGACTGCGGCAACAAGACGAGCATCATCAAAGGAGTCCTTGACGTGGACTTCCAGATCATCGGGGAAGATGGCGGGCAAGACGAGCGGCGCCGCGGGGGGGGCCCAGGCTTGGACCGCAGTGGCTATCGGTGGCCCGTTTGCCGCTTCTACTGTCTTTTCAAACTCTGCCACGTCGGCTTCGACCAGGCTGCCAAGGTGTATCTGCACTTCCGCGAAATAGCGGTCGGGCAGGATTCCTTGAAGATAGTCGGCGATGGAATTCGCCCAGCGCGAATGAAAGGACTCCCAGGAGCGCTGGGGAAACAACGGCGCGTGAAAATGGTCGAGCAAAGGCATTTGGTATCTCCGCGAATCATCGTTATCTTATTCGATTCGCGGCGATTCCAAAAGCACCGAGTGGTATATCACGTCAACTGCCACATCAGCATTTTCAAGCTATCCCCCAGTTTCTTGTTGACCCCAAGTGCCGCGCTCGGTTCGTAGCCGCAGTGGACCATGCAGTGTTCGCAGCGTGGGTCTTTGCCGAAGCCGTATTCGTCCCAGGGCGTCTTCTCCATGAGGTCTTCGAAGGTCTCATGGTGCTCGTCGGTGATGAGGTAGCACGGGCCTTTCCAGCCTTTGATGTTGCGGGTGGGGTTGCCCCAGGCGGTGCAAGTCAATTCGCGTTTGCCGCTCAAAAACTCCAGATACACGGGCGATGAGTTCATGCGGTGTTTCTTGAGCAGTTTCTCCGCTTCCTTGAATTTGGCGCGGATGTCGTCGCGGGTGAGGAAAATCTCCGCGGCCCCTTGCGGATTGGTCTCGTGCACGGCGACATAGCCATAGGCCGGCGAAATGAGGAAGCCGTCCACGCCGAGTTTGGTGAGGTACGTAAAGAGCGCGTCAATCTCGGCCAGATCGGTTTCCTTGAAAATGGTGGTGTTGGTGCAGACGAGGAAGCCCGCCGCCTTGGCCGCCTGGATGCCCTCGACGGCGGCGTCGAAAACGCCGTCGCGCTCGACCGCTTTGTCGTGCGTTTGCCTTAAGCCGTCGAGGTGCACGTTGAAAAAGAATCGGCTGGTCGGCTTGAACTCGTGCAGCTTCTTTTTGATGAACATACCGTTGGTGCAGAGGTAAATGTGCTTTCGCCGGCGCAGGATGTCGCGCACAAGTCGACCGATCTCGGGATAGATCATCGGCTCGCCGCCGCAGATGCTGACGATCGGCGCTGGGCACTCGTCGACGGACGCGAGGCATTCCTCAACGGTGAGCTTCTCCTTGATGCTCGTTTCATATTCCCGAATGCGGCCGCAGCCGGTGCAGGTGAGATTGCACGCGTGCAAGGGCTCGAGCATCAGCACAAGCGGGAAGCGCTTTTGCCCGGTGAGCTTCTTCTTGGCGATGTAGCCGATCATCGTGGTGGTGAGGCTGAGGGGAAAACGCATTCGAGACTCCAGAGTTCTCAAGAAATCAACTCGTAGTGTTGCGTCGCTTGCGTTTCGCGCTCGGGGCGCACGCTGTGAGCGCGAAACGTAAACGGCAACGCTGCCCGGTAGCGCGCCAGCGCCATGAGCGGAAAGTACAATCGGTAATTGTGATACTTCAAGTAAAAAACCTTCGGGAAGCCCGTCCCGGTGAACTGGTCTTCTTCCCAGTTGCCGTCGGGACCTTGCGTCTCCAAGAGATACTCGATGCCCCGGCCGACGGCGTCGCTGTGCGCTTCGCCCGCGTGCATGAGGCCTAAAAGCGCCCAGCCGGTTTGCGAGGCGGTGACCGGGCCTTGGCCCGCGGTGGACGGGTCTTCGTAGCTATGGCAACTTTCGCCCCAGCCCCCCGAGGCTTGCTGCACGTCTTTGAGCCAACGCGCTGCCTTCCGAATCATGCGATGTTCCTTAGCCACGCCGATCGCGTCCAACCCCGCGAGCACTTGCCAGGTGCCGTAGAGGTAATTGACGCCCCAGCGACCGATCCAGCAGCCGCGGCGATCCTGCTTCTCTTCGATGAACGCTAAGGCTCGCTCGACTTGTGGATGGCCGGGCCGGTAGCCGAACTGTCCGAGCGCTTCAAGCGCACGGGCGGTGATGTCCGGACAACTTGGATCGAGCATGGCGTTGTGGTCGGCGAACGGGACCTTGGTCAACAGCTCGCGATTGATGTCGCGGTCGAAAGCCGCCCAGCCGCCGTCCTTGTTTTGCATGCCGAGGAGCCAGCGGAGGCCCCTATCCACAGCCGGAATCCGTTCACGTTTCGCGCTCGCTTCAACCCAAGCGCAACCGCTGCGCGCCAGGCCCATGAGCACCATGGCGGTGTCGTCGGTGTCGGGGTAGAAGCCGTTGCGATATTCGAAGAACCAGCCAGCCGGCTCCAGATGCGAATTGCGGAGCGACCAGTCGCCGGGGCGGCGCACCTCACGGTCGAGGAGCCAGCGCGCAGCGCGGCGGCAGGACAACGTGCGTTTGTAGGACGGCTCTCCTGGGCCGTCCCGGACGGGCCTGGAGACCCGTCCTACAATTGCCAGCGTATTAAGCGCCAAGGCGGTATCCCATACGGGCGAATGACATGGCTGCACGCGCAGCATGTCGCCCTCTTCGATCATGAGGTCGTCAAGCTGTTTGAGCGCGTACAGCATTTCTTTCGAATCTCGCGCATAGCCCAGACAGTGCAGGCTGATGATCGTGTAGATAATTGGCGGAAAGATCGCGCCGACGCCGTCGCTATCGGCGAAATGCGCGCGCATCCAGGCGCTGGCTCGGCGCACGGCTTCGGCACGGACCTTGATCGGGCCCCACTTTTCCCAAAGCTTCAAGAGTAGATCGATAGCGAGAAACGCATTGTCCGGCGTGAACCAGCGCTTGGTCGGCGCGTGCGGCAGGCGGCGCTTGAACGGCGACTCCAAAAACAACTCGGCGATGCCCATGTCGTCCGGCAATTTGCGCACCGGCTTATACGCCGAAAAAATGCTGAGGGGCACGACGATGGTCCGCGTCCAAGCGGACATGGCGTACAGGTTGAAGTACGCGGAAGTTGGCAGGAACATCATCTCCGGAGGCACTGTCGCACAGGACGAATACGGAAACTGGCCGAGCGCTGCGAGATAGAACTTCGTAAAGCTGTTGCAGCGCTTCGCGCCGCCGTGTTTCAAGATTGCCTGGCGGGCGCGGCGCATGTGGACGGCGTCGGCACAATGGCCGGCGATCTTGAGCGCGAAGTAAGCCTTGACCGAAACGCTGACTTCCACTGGTCCGCCGGGATAGTTGCTCCAGGCGCCGTGATCGCCCATCTGTGTGAGAATGTAGCGGGCGGCTTTGCGGACGCGCTCTTGCTGGTCACGTCCGAGAATGGCCATCAACAAGATGTATTCCGATTCGAGAATGGTGTCGCCCTGCAATTCGGCGCACCAATGCCCGTCGGGTTTTTGCATGGACAACAGGCAATGGACCGCATCGACGAGAGCGCGGTCGAGCACGGGAAGGTGCGGTGGATCTTGGCGAAGATTGGACGGAATCCTCGTAGGTTTCGCCAGGTAGCCGAATTCGCCGCTTACAGCGTGCGCGGTTCGCGATTCGCGCGAATTCGGTGCAATCACCTGCTCCCCGCGCCTCATCGAGAAAGCGTGTTCCCTTCTCTCTGGAGGGAGAGGGTGCGGGAGTGTGGAGGCAGCACGGTTTTGGGAGGAAAGCGCATCTTCGATGGCAAAAGCATGCTCTTTGGGCATGGAAATCCTTTCCGCAGCCAGCGCGCGCTCCGACTATTCCCAAAGGTAAGGTTTATATCGAGTTAAGCCGCAAACCGCAAGTCGAGCACCTGAGCAGGAACGCATCCGGCGGCAATCCCTAAACGAATCGGCACGGGGACAGTAGGATAACGGAAACCGGACCCCCACCGCGGGGGTATTCTAGTTGCCCGCGCTCAAAGAAGACGACGGCCACCGCGAAGAATCCAATGACACGTGCGTTGTTTTTTTTCCGCCTAACGGTTATTTCTGTGTGTTGCGATCACAACCACGAGGAACTTGCCCCATGATGGAGTTGCGCGACGTCACGAAGCATTATCCTCAGGGACGCCGCATCGTTCGTGCGCTCAACGGGGTCAGTCTGCGCATCGAGGCGGGCGAGTTCGTCTCGATCATGGGGCCGAGCGGCTCGGGCAAGTCCACGCTGATGCACCTTTTGGGCGCGCTCGATTCGCCCACGAGCGGCCAGGTTTTCTTTCAAGGCCGGGCGCTGCATCTTTTGCCCGAACGCGAGCTGGCGGAGGTGCGCCGCAGCCGCATCGGCTTCATCTTTCAGTTCTTCAACCTGCTGCCGACATTGACTGCCGTCGAAAACGTCGCCCTGCCTCTGTTGCTGGCCGGTCAGCGGCGCGGCAAGGCGCTCGGACCTGCTTACGAAGTGCTCGACCGCGTCGGCCTCTCCGATCGAGCCGGCCATTTCATGGACGAGATGTCCGGGGGCGAGATGCAGCGTGTCGCCATCGCCCGCGCCCTGGTCGTCGAGCCGGAAGCCGTCTTGTGCGACGAGCCCACTGGCAACCTCGACTCGCACACGAGCGCGGAAATCCTGAAACTGTTGCGCAGCCTGCCCGAGCCGGGCAAACGCTCCGTCGTCATGGTCACGCACGACGCCCAGGCCGCCGGCTACGGCGATCGCACGATCCATATCCGCGACGGTCTCATCGACGCGGACGAGCTCGTCGTCGCACGGACCACTCATGCTATCACTGTACCGCACGCTTAGCCTCCGATACCTCAGCCGCCGCTGGCTGCGCGCCTGTCTCATCGTCGCCAGCATCGCACTCGGTGTCGCCGCGCTAGTCGCCACGCGCGCCTTGAACGCGACCATGACGCGGGCCGCCCTCACTGCCGCCAATCCCATGGCCGGCATCGCCGATCTCGTCGTCAGCAATGGCGAATTGCCCATCGCGCATGCCATGGCCAAGGAAATCAGCCAGGTCTACGGCGTTGTCCACGTCCGCGCCCGCCTTTTCGAGAACGCCCGGCTGCCGGAATTTGACAACCGCGCCATTCTCGTCATGGGCATCGACGTCGTGGAAGAATTCAAAGACCAAAGCGACGAGAAAGCGGAAATCACGCTGAGCCCAGGCGCGGCCTTGACATTCGCTCTGCTCTTGCCGACGCAGCAAATACCCGTGATCGTCGGCAAGGAACTGGACAACGACCTGCCCAAGGATCAGAAACAGATCAAGGTAAAGAAAAACCAACTCAGTAAAGAACATGTTGTCACGCGCGCCGGCGCGCTGGAAGCGCGCGGTAATGCAGCTGCTTTAGGCGGCTACGTCCTCATCCTCGACCTGGCCTCGGCCGCGCACGTGCTCGACATTCCGCCAGGCATGGTCAATCGACTGGACATCGTGCTTGGGACCGAGGTGGATCGGCGCAGCGTGCGCAAGGAAATCGAGAAGGTGCTCGGCGGCCGGGCCGATGTGCGCACTCCGGAAGAACAGAATCAGTCCTTGCAGAGCGTGATGGCCGGCATGCAAACGGGCTTTTCGCTGTGCGGCGTGGCGGCGCTGGTAGTCGGCCTGTTTCTTGTTTACAACTCGCTCGCGGTAAGCGTTGCGGAGCGACGCCACGAAATCGGCATCCTTCTTTCCCTCGGCGCGACGCGCAGGCAGATTCACGCACTGTTCGCCGGGGAAGCCGCCTGCATGGGCCTGGTCGGTTCGCTTCTGGGCATACCTCTTGGTGTTGCGCTGGCCCAGTTTGGACTGGGCCCGTTGCAAGATGTGCTGCGTGACGTGTTTTTCACAGTCGAAGCGCGGACGGTGGACGTCTCGATGGAATTGATCGTCACCGCTCTCTTGGTCGGCGTGGTGACGGCGGTGGCCGCCGCCCTCGTGCCCGCCCTGCAAGCATCGCAAGAAAACCCCGCCGAAGCGGTCCGCCGCGTCGACAAGCCCGCGACCATGCGACGACTGCTAATGCAGATCTCCATCAGCGTCGCCATGATGCTGGTCGGCGGGGTGATGATCCTCTTTCGGCAACACATTCCGTTGCGGCTTGGCACCTATGGGGGCTTGTTCACGCTTTTGGTCGGCGCGCTGGTGGCATCGCCAATTTTTGCCACGCTCGCCGCCCGCGCCATGCAGCCCGTCATTCGCCGCTTTCTCGGCATCGAGTGGCGGCTGGCGGCGGACAATCTAGTGCGCTCCCCAAAACGCACAGGCCTGGTCATCGGCGCTCTGGCCGCCGGCGTTTCTCTGGTCGTACAGACGGCCGGAACTATTCGCTCGAACCGAATCGCCTTGGCCGACTGGGTGGAAGACGCCATTGTCGCCGACTTGATCGTCACGTCTGGGAGCCCGGTCGGCGCCGGCGGTCAAAGCCTGCCAATGGACACGCGCCTGGGCGATGATTTCCACAATGTCCACGGCGTGGACAACGTGCTGCCCCTGCGCTTTCGCAAAGTCTTGTTTCGCGACACGCAAGTCTTCATCATGGCGCTCGATCCGCGCCATGCCTCCGTTCTGGAAAGGGTCCGCGCGGAGAAGAAGGAAGAAATCGGTCTCTACCAAAGGCTGCGCGACGAGCCCAATACCGTCATTGTTTCCGAAAACTTCGCGGCCCTGCATGGCGTTCGCCCCGGCGATACGCTGAGTCTGCCGAGTCCCGCTGGCGAGCTGCGCCTGCGCATCGTCGGCAGTCTCGTCGATTACAGCTGGAATCACGGCACCATTTTCATGAATCGCTCCTACTACATGGAGCACTTCCGGGACGATAAGGTAGACGTCTTCGACGTGTATCTTGGCTCGCGTACGGACGCGGCCGCCGCCAAGCAAGCGCTGTTGTCGAAATTCGGCGCCCAATACGGGCTGCACGTCTTGACGCGCGGGGAATTGCAGACGCGCATCGACGAAATGATCGAACGGCTCTACGGCATTGCCTACGGACAACAAGTCGTGGTGATGCTGGTGGCGGCGCTCGGCGTGGTGACGGCGCTCTTGATCTCGGTGCTACAGCGCCGTCGCGAAATCGGCCTGTTGCGCGCCATCGGCGCCACTCCGGTACAAGTCATTCGCTCGGTCCTGGCCGAAGCCTGCCTCATGGGCGTTCTCGGCACGGTCATCGGCTTCGTGGTCGGCATTCCGTTGCAATGGTATATCCTGGAAGTCGTCATATTAGAGGAGTCGGGCTACCTGTTCCCCATGCACATTCCCTGGCTGGGCGGACTGGTCATCGCGGCTGTGGCGATGACCGCCGCAACGCTGGCCGGTCTGGGCCCGGCCCTGTATGCGGTCAGGCAGCGAATACCGGACGCTATTGCGTACGAATAACTCCTCGATGGCAATCAAATGTGCGCCAAGTCTCGCACGCTCATTCGCTGGTCGCTCTTCGTCTTGTTCCTCGTCGCCTTGGGTTTCGGGTTCTGGCACTTTGCCGAGCCGTCGCCGCGCTTCACGATCGCCGGCAACGAAGCACCACTGGTCATGGCCGCCGATGGCCGTTGGCTGTTGACCGATGTCTTTCCGCGTGAGCGGATCAAGGCTCCGCTGCGCCTCTGGGATCTCGAAAGCGGAAAGAACATCGGCGACTTTTTCCAGGACAAGATGGTTTTCGGACAGCTAACCGTGTCCAAAGACGAACGCTTCTTGGCCGCTGGAATCGACGCAGCCGGCCAGCTAGGCGTGATCGACTTGCAGAAACGGCAAGCTCGAATCATTCCCATTGATCCAGGATTTCAATGCGGCCAGGTGCTGTTTTCGCCCGATTCCCAGTTGCTGGCTCTGGGTGAACAATTATCCGGTAAGATCGTGGTGCTGGAAACAAAGACCTGGCATACAGTTGCCAAATATGATCCGGGACCGCGTGAATCGTTTGGGTTCTCGCCTACCGGCGCCCATCTCTACTTCTTGACGCGCGAAGATAACCGCAAAACGGT
>JAKEFD010000245.1 GCA_022616245.1 Gemmataceae bacterium | reverse complement strand
GACCTGCCATCGCCGCGGCCAACGCTTCCTCGACCTGGCCCGCCAGCTGTGGCAGAGCAGCACGCCCCAGGTCGTCGCCATCGAGACGCTCCCGCAAGCCGTGTGAATCACCCGCGGCTTCTTGCACGATCACCGCCCACGCTGCTTTCGGGAGACGCGCGAGCGCGAAACGCCAATCGATATTCCCGCATTTTTCCTTGAATAGATTGGCAAAGCACGGGCGCTCCATTACAAAGGACAGTTACCAGCCGTGCATCTGCAACATTGAGGTATGGAATGAGCTTTTCGGCACCCGCCAGGTCCGCGCCAGCGCCAAGCGAAGGACAGCTTGGGTTGTGGGATACGGTCAGCATCATCGTCGGCATCGTAGTCGGCACGACCATCTTCTATTCGCCGTGGTTGATCTTCGGCGCCGTTCCCAATCCCTGGATGGCCATGGCCGTATGGCTGTTTGGCGGCTTCTTGGCGTTCATCGGCGGCCTTTGCTATGCAGAGCTGGCCACGACGTATCCGCGGTCAGGAGGCGATTATGCGTACCTAAGCCAAGCATTCGGCCCCGGCACAGGCTTTCTGTTCGGCTGGGCGCAAATGTTTGTGATCATGCCCGCGAGCATTGGCGCTATGGCTTTCGTGTTTGCGTCCATGGCCCACAGCTTGATGCCTCTCAACCAGTTCATCGATTTTGGGCTGACCTCCGAATTCATGTACGCCATCTTGGCTGTCGGCGTTCTCACCCTGGTCAACATCGTCGGTGTGACGGTTGGCAAAGTGACACAAAACATTCTCAGCGTGGCGAAAGTCGTCGGCTTGGTGGCTATTTGCGTGGCTGGATTCGTTTGGGGCGGCGGTCAGCCTACGGACTGGACCTTTCCCGAGACGTCCGCAGATTGGGGATGGGGGAGCCTGGCGATTATTCTGGTCTTGTACGCCTTCGGCGGCTGGAATGACGCCGCGTTTGTGGCCGCGGAGGTTCGCGACCGCCGCCGCAATATTCCGCTGGCGCTTCTCCTAGGGATTGGCGCCATAACGGTCATCTACATGCTGGTCAATCTGGCCTACATTCATGCCCTCGGATTTGAAAAAGTGCAGCGTCCACCGCATCCAGACTCGTTGCCTGGACTCGTCGTCACTCAGGCGTTTCAAAACGTCGGCGGCACTTTGATCACTGTCATCATCATGGCTTCCGCCCTCGGCGCCATGAATGGATTGATCTTCACCGGATCCCGCATTTACGCCAGCCTTGGCCAAGACCACAAACTGTTCGGTTTTCTGGGGCACTGGCAACCAGGAAGTTCACCGATTGTTGCCTTGTTGCTGCAAGGATTGGTCACGGTCGGCTGGATATATCTGATCGGCACCGAGAAAGGCTATGACATCATTCGGCAGAGCATCTCGACCGTCCAGGAGCTTGTCAATGGAGTGCTGCACAAATTCTGGGACGACTACTCGTTGAACTTGCAAATGGTCACGGATTGGACTCCCGGCGATGCGTTCGGGGCATTGGTATCGCACAGTGCTCCGGCATTTTGGCTGTTCTTCTTGCTCGCCGGGTTTTCGCTTTTCCGGCTTCGCGACAAGTATCCGGGCAAAGAGCGACCATTTTCCGTACCGTTGTATCCCTTGGTGCCGATCATCTTTTGCTGCATGTGCGCCTACATGCTGTATCGTTCGACAATCTACATCGAGGAGCGCGTCATCTTCGTCATTGTGTTGTTGCTTTTGGGCTTGCCGTTCTATGGTCTGTCGCGGTTGATAGGGGGACACCCCAAGGAATACACTGAGTGGCGTTGAGATCGACCCAAACTGTTCGCGCCTGCTATATTGTCAAGATGAAGCTCAGCAGGTGTAAACGATCTGGAGGAAGGAGACGGTCATGCGTCGTCTGCTGTGCGTGTTTCTTGTCGTCGGGCTGACTGCGTTGGCGCTCTACCAAGGCCCACTTCCAGCCCAAGACCAAAAACCCATCCGCGAGCCCGACGTCATTTACGTCCCCACCCCCAACGAAGTCGTGGACAAGATGCTCGAGCTGGCCGACGTCCGACCGGGCGAAATCGTCTATGACCTCGGTTGCGGCGACGGTCGCATCCCGGTCGCCGCCGCCAAGAAGTACGGCGTCAAGGCGTGGGGTTTCGACATCAACCCGGTCCGCGTCAAGGAGTCGCTCGACAACGTCGAGAGGAACAACGTCAAGAGCCTCGTCACCATCAAGCTGCAGGACATCTTCGAATTGGACCTATCCAAGGCGGACGTGATCACGCTCTATCTGTTGCCGCAACTCAACGTGAAACTGATCCCGCAGCTCGACAAGCTAAAGCCCGGCTGCCGGATCGTGTCGCACGATTTCAACATGGAAGGCGTGCGGCCCAAGCGCGAGCTGACCTATACGCCGTCGGGCGGACGGGAGCATCGCGTGTTTCTCTGGGTGACGCCGCTGGAAAAGGAACGGCGGAATTAGAAGAAAAATCACGATTTGACGGTTCTATTTCATCACCGTCATTCGCAATTGACAATTGGCCCAAGCCCGGGCGACCAGATTCATAACAGACACGCGCAACCTTTCCGTTGCCGTAACTTGTTTCAGGGCAAGGAAGTTGTGGGTTTGGTTGCGCGACACACCCACACCCCCCTCGTTCGTTACCAATCGTCTACCGGTTGCCATACTCTAAAAGTGAAATGAAGGTGGAAAACACATAACTTATAGCCGGGACTAAGCTTAGGTCAATTCGTGCCCATCATGTGCTGGCATTGACCCAGTCTCGCATGTTTGGGTATGCCCGACCCTATGCGACTAGCTGGCCGTAAACGCATCCTGTTCGCTCTGCTGCTCTCTACAAGCAGCGGCTGCGGCACCCTATTCAACATTAATGGCCACGAGCCATGGATGATCGGACCACCGCCGGAACGTGCGATCGTTCCGTTCGGTGGTGTGGACAACGATGTACGGTGGATGTCCCGTGGCATCGGTCCGGGTAATTGGAAACCCTATTGCATTGCGGCAGCCGCAATCGACATGCCGTTCTCGTTTGTTGGCGACATTATCACTCTGCCGTGGACCGCATATCAGTCCATGATCGTTGCACGACAGCACGCAGGACAGAGCGACCTGCCATAAGCGGCTCATGGATGAAAAAGCGACGTTCAAAGTGGAGCCGAAGGATTCCGCAATTCAAGGCGATTTCTTTATCAGGTTCGATTTTTCCATGAGAGCAAGATGGTCGTACTCGATCATCTTGCCAGTCACCCGATCCTTGTCAAAGACCACCCATAATCGCAGCGGGCCCGATCGCCACAAGTCGCCCGCTTGTCTGATGTCATGCGAAAGCACCGTGAATGAAATGGAAAACCGATCGGCATCAGTGACATTTTTTGCCGGCGGCTGCCGAACGATCCGCTCAACCTGCTGCCGCGTCATTCCGAGCTGGATTCTGTGGAAATTGACGTGAGTAGCTCCATCTTGGAACAGGACAAGAAAGCAAACGGCGAGCATCTGTGGAACCTCCGTGTCGGCAGCGCACAACGCTCCACACCTTATCGTCCGGTCTCCCGAGCGCCTAGATCAGACTTATGTCGGTGTTCCGGTCCCAGCACGTGTGACAGCCGGCCAGGCCGCAGCCGGAAACCCTGTCCGTCTTTTGCGCGAACTTTTGTGCCATCGCTATAATCCTCTTGGAATACGAAGGAGGCTTCATGGCGAGTTGGCAACGCACCCACACCTGCGGCGAGCTGCGCGAATCACACATCGGCCAGACCGTCGTTCTCAACGGCTGGGTCAACAGCTATCGGGCTTACAACGATCAGGTTTTCGTCGATCTGCGCGACCGCTACGGCATCACGCAGGTGGTGTTCGAGGCGGACCAGGCGTCATTTGTCGCCGCCCAGGAGATTCGCGGCGAGTTTGTGCTGTCGGTCCGCGGTCTGATGCGCGAGCGCTTGCCCGGCAAGCACAATCCCAAGCTGGCGACAGGCGACGTGGAGGTCCGCGCCCAGGAATTGACCATCCTCAATCGCTGTCCGACGCCGCCCTTCGAAGTGACCGAATTCCCCAACGAGGAGCTGGCCAACGAAGACCTGCGCTTGCAATACCGCTTCCTCGATCTGCGCCGCGTGTCATTGCAACGGACCTTGATCATGCGGCATCGGCTTAACCAGGTCATGCGCAACTTTCTGGATCAACAAGGCTTCCTCGAGGTGGAAACGCCGCTTTTAGGCCGGAGCACGCCGGAAGGGGCGCGCGACTACCTCGTCCCCAGCCGCGTCCATCCGGGCAATTGGTACGCGTTGCCGCAGTCGCCGCAGCTTTACAAGCAGCTCTTGATGGTGGCCGGCTTCGATAAGTATTACCAGATCGCCCACTGCCTGCGCGACGAGGACCTGCGCGCCGACCGGCAGCCGGAATTCACGCAGCTCGACGTGGAGATGTCCTTCGTCGAGATGGACGATGTGTTCGGCGTAATCGAAGGGTTGACCGCAGAAGTCTTCAAACAATGCCTGGATGTCGTGATTCCGCTGCCGTTGCCGCGCCTCAAGTATGCCGACGTGATGCTGAAGTACGGCAGCGACAAGCCGGACCTGCGCTATGGCCTGGAGATCGCGGAATTGTCCGATTGGGTCGGGCAAACCGAATTCAAGGTTTTTCAAGGCACGGTGGCGGGCGGGGGCAAAGTGCGCGGCCTGAACGCCAAGGGCGCGGTGGATAAGTTCTCGCGCAAACAGCTCGACGACTTGACCCTCTTCGTGCAGCGCTACGGCGCCAAGGGCATTTCCTGGATCAAAGTGGAGAAGGAGAAGCTGACATCGCCGGTCGAGAAGTTCTTGCCCGCCGCGGCGCAGCAAGCGCTCCGGCAGCGCCTTAGCGCCGAACCGGGCGACCTCTTGCTTTTGGTTGCGGACAAAGAGGACGTGGTGTGCCAGACACTCGGCAACCTTCGGCAACACCTGGCCGGCGTGCTCAAGTTGTTTGATCCGGATGGGAATGTCTTCAAGATCGCCTGGGTCGTCGATTTCCCATCGTTTATCTGGGACGAGGAAGAGAAGCGCTGGGCGGCCAACCATCATCCGTTCACCGCGCCCAGGGATGAGGATTTGCACAAGCTGGAAAGCGACACGGGCAGCGTGCGCGCCAAGGCGTATGACCTTGTCATCAACGGTTACGAGTGCGCCGGCGGCAGCATCCGTATCCACAATCCCGAAGTGCAATCACGGCTTTTCAAAGTCCTGGGCATGAGTGTTGAGCAAGCGCGGCAACGCTTCGGCTTCCTGCTCGACGCGCTGCGCATGGGCGCACCGCCCCACGGCGGCATCGCGCTCGGCCTGGACCGATGGGCGATGATGCTGGCGAAGACGGGCAACATCCGTGACGTGATCGCCTTCCCGAAGAACCAAAAGGCGCGCGATCTCATGACCGGCGCCCCCGCGCCGGTGGACGCCAAACAGTTGAAGGAATTGGGATTATGATGTTTCAAGTTTACGTTTCGCGCTCGCAACGCGCTCAGTCGCATCTAAAGTGTCGTGAGCGCGAAACGTAAACGGCGTGTGGGTTGTAGTTATCATTTGCCGGTCAGCAAATCCAATACGTACATTTCCAGGGATTCATAATCCCGGCGCGCGCGGAATCCTTCGACTTTTTCCTCATTCACCTCGCGGGCTAGTTCGACCAGCCTGAGAAAAACCGCGCGGCTGTTCGCCAAGTGCTTCGTCTGATCTGCTTGCTTGGTCGTGCGCATGGCCTTGACGTCCAGGCCGATGCAGCCGTCGTAGCCGCCACGCTCGAGCACCCAGACCTGATTGAAGGCGCGACGCATATCGACGGCGCCGAAAGTCTTGTCCTGGTCGTATTTCAAGGCGTTCTGGTCGTTGAGGTGCACGCTCCAGAGCTTGCCGTGCCATAGCGCGTAGGCCATGTCGTCGGAAGGATCGAGCCCGGCCAAGATCGAGTGCGCGGACTCGATGAGCACACCGACGCGTGAGGGATCGGCGGTGCGATAGGTCAATCCCATGAAGTGGCCGGGCGTCGGCAGATACGCTTGGTCCATGGGCTCATTCGGTTTCATCTCGCCCAGGATGCGAATGTTGGGATCATATTCCAAAAGTGCGTTGATTGCGTCGACGATACGGCTGACCGCGGTGACCGGATCCTTCGCTTCGCGGATGTACGTGCCTTCGCGGGCCAGCCAGAGGACGATGTTGCGCGTGCCCATGGCGTTGGCGATGTCCACGGCGCGCTTGGAGCGCTCGATGGCGTATTTGCGCTCGCCCGGGTCGTTGGAGGTAAAAGCGCCGTCGATGGTCTTCGGATGCTCCCACAGCCTAGGTGCGATGAACTCGCAGAAGAGGCCTTCTCCTTGCAACATTTTGCGAACTTTGGCGACGCCGCGCTCGCTGACCGCGGGGGCGAGGTCGGCTTCTACCACGTCGTCGTCGTGGAACTGCACGCCGTCGAAGCCCAGCTTCTTGTATTCCTTGATCTTGGATGCGAAGACCACTTCTTTGCGGACAGGCGGGCCGAACGGATCTGCGCCTGTACTGATGTTCCACGGTCCAAAGGTAAAACGATAATTGTCGATCTTCTTCCGGTCGGCCATGTCAAGTCTTTCCCCAAGCGATGCCGATATTGCTGTTTGTCCTTTGACTAGCACGCAAGGCAACGTGTTCTAATCTACGAACGCCGCGACACAAATCAAAACGGTTGGAGGACCGGGCGCCGACGAAGGCGCCGGGTCCTCCACCGCCAGGCTTCTGGCTTCCCGTATCGTTCACGTTTCGCGCTCACTGAATCCTTCCATGGGATTTCTCGAGCGCGAAACGTAAACGGCGCGAAACGTAAACAGTCGTCGTCACTTCGATCCGGTTACATCCAAACAGAAGATGTTCTTCCGGTCTCGTAGATACAGCCGTTTGTGCGCCAAGGTCGGCACGGTGCGGTTTTCACCCAAAAGTGATATGCGCGCCTTCTCCTCGTACTTTTCCGAGTTCGCGCGGGCCAGCACCAGGTCACCCTTCTTCGTCGTGATGAACAAATGCCCGTCAGCGAGCAGGACAGCGCCTTTGCCGTAATCCTCTTTCGACCATTTCAGCTTGCCGGTCGCCGCGTCGACGCAGTGCAGATCGATGCGCTGATCGAATTGGCCGTGAAAGCCGTAGAGATGTCCCTCATGCAACACCGAGTTGGCCCAATAGTTGGTCATCACGCTTTTCTTGCCTTTGGATTCCCACACTACTTTGGGCGGGCCCGATGGCTGAAGCTGGAACATGGCGCAGCCGACAAACTCGCCCGAGGTGACGAAGAGCCGCTCGCCGATGACCTTCGGCGTGCAGATGTTGCAGTCAAACTCGGTCGTCCACGGCACGCGCCAAAGCTCCTTGCCTTTGTCCGGGCTCACTGCCAGCAAGCCGGCGGCGGTGAAGAAAATGATCTGTCGTTGGCCGCCCACGGTGACGGCGATCGGACTGGCGTAGGCGGCTTTGTCGTCGCCTGTCGTCCAGGCAACGTTGCCGGTTTTCTTGTCGAAGGCGGCCACGCCCGCGCCTTCGCCGCCGGGAATCGCCAACACCAGGTCGCCTTCGATGATGGGCGATGCGGCCAGTCCCCAGGTGATGTTCTTCGCTTTGAAATCCTTGAGCAGGTCCTTTTGCCAAACGATGTCGCCCTTCTCTGCCTTGAGGCAGACAAGCGGCCCGGTGACCGATTGCACATAGACGAAGCCGCTTTCGATGGTCGGCGTACTGCGCGGGCCGTTGCCGTAGCTGTTCTTGTAAAAGGGGCCGATCTTTTGCATCCACAGCTCGGTGCCCTTGGCAGCATCGAGCGCGAGCGCGTATTCGCCGTCAGTCTTTTGCACGAGGGTAATGGCTCGGCCATCGGCCACCGCGATGGACGAATAGCCGTCGCCGCCTTCGACCTTCCAGAGCACTTTGGGGCCTGCCGTTGGCCAGGTCGTGAGCAACCCCGTTTCCGGCGAAGCGCCGTTGCGGTTGGGGCCCTGCCAGTGCGGCCAATCCGCGGCGAGCACCCCAGCCCCAGTCAAGAAAACGACGCAAACGGTCGCGCTGATGCGTTTCATGATATTCCTCCGACGAGGCGACTTTGGTGGTACGACGTGCGAATTGTAGTCGCGGATTGCGTACTTCGATATCAAAAAAACGAGGGTGCAAGCAATGGCGGCGAAGTCCTCGTTCACGATTGTGGTGTTGCCCGGCGACGGCATCGGCGTCGACGTCACTGCCGAGGCATTGAAAGTGCTGCGCGCGGCCGAAAAGCAAACAGGGACCTTTCAACTGGATTGCAAGTCCTACGATTGCGGCGCAGTCTGCTATCAGAGAACCGGCGACGACCTGCCTGCGGCGACCATGGACGCGTGCCGAAACGCCGATGCTGTCCTATTGGGCGCGATGGGCCATCCGGACATTCGCAAACTCGACGGCACCGAATTGACGCCGCAAGTGACGCTGCGTGTCGAACTCGATCTCTACGCCGGCGTACGGCCGTGCAAGCTCTATCTGGGCGCGCGCTCGCCGCTCAAGAATCCCGGCGATCTCGACTTCGTAATCCTGCGCGAACAAACCGAAGGGCTGTTCGCCTCGCAGCAAGGCGGCATCGTGCTGCACGACGACGTGGCGACCGACACACTGGTGATGACCCGGCCGGGCATTCGCCGGATTTGCGAGTTTGCATTTCGCCTGGCCCAGGACCGGACGCGCAAGGACCCCAAGCGCACGCGCAAAGTGACGGCGGTGGACAAGGCGAATATCTTCAAGAGCTTCGCATTCTTCCGCAAGATCTTCCGCGAAGTCGGCGCACAGTTTCCAGAGATCGAAAAGGAAAGTACGTACATCGACGCCCAGGCCCTTTATCTGGTGCAACGGCCGGAACGCTTCGATGTCATCGTCACCGAAAACATGTTCGGCGACATACTCTCCGATCTGGCGGCGGGCTTGATCGGCGGCATGGGCATGGCCCCTTCCGCGGACATCGGCGACCGCCACGCCGTGTTTCAGCCCGCGCACGGCACCGCGCCGGATATCGCGGGCAAGAGCATCGCCAACCCCATTGCAGCCATCCTGTCCGCGGGAATGATGCTCGATTGGCTCGGAAGGCGGCACGAGCACGAAGGCCTAAGGGCTGCCGCCAAGCGGATTGACGATGCGGTGACACACGTATTGGCAGATGGCAAAATACTGCCCGTTGACCAAGGCGGCTCAGCGACGACGCACGAATTCGGCGACGCCGTCGCGCACGCCGTAGAACAGGTTTCCAACCTGTCCTCATGAATGTCACGCGGTATGCACCAATTGCCCGGCAAGATAAACAGCACGCACGCGCAATTCCCGATCTAGCACGACAAAATCCGCGCACTTGCCCGTCTCGATGCTGCCCAGATCCTTGTCGACGCCCGCAATGCGCGCCGGCGTCAGGCTGGCCATGCGCACCACCTCGGGAAGCGGCACGCCGGTGAGCTGGTGAAACGTGCGAACGCAGTGATCCATGCCGACGACGCTGGAGGCGAGCGATTCACCGTCGGGCATGATGCCGACGCCGTCGCGCTTGACGATGGGTTCGCCGCCGTCCTTGGGACCGAAGAGATATTCGCCGTCGGGCATGTCGAGAGCGCGGTTGCAGTCGGTGACCAGGGCCAAACGATCCGGACCTTTGATCTTATAAGCGAGTAGCAAGAGCTCGCGCGTCAGGTGTTTGCCGTCCGCGATGACCTCGGTGGTGAGCGCGTCGAAAAACAGGGTGGCTTCCATGACGCCGCCACGCATGGGATAGGTCTGGCTTTGACGCAACCTGGCCCGGTCGGACATGGCGCAAAAAAGATGATCGACATGCGTGACGCCCCAAGACAAGGCGGCTTCCATTTGCTCAAAGGTGGCATGCGAATGGCCCGCGTTGCAGCCGATGCTGCGCTCTCTGCACGCTCGGACGAACGTCTCCGCTCCCGGCAGCTCCGGCGCGACCGTGGCGCGATTGATGCACTCCGCGAACTCGAGATACTGCCGAAACTCTTCTTCAACCGGGGCGCGAACCGTGTCTCCAGGATGACAGCCGCGCGCTTCCAACGCGAAGTAGGGACCGTAGAAGTGTGCCCCTGGCACGCGGGCGCCGCGCGAATCGCGATTCTTGAAGCGCCGACAGCATTCCAGAAATGTCAAGTGCTGGTCGTGCCGCGCGACAGTCGTCGTCGGCGTCAAGCTGGTAGTGCCGTGCCGCAAGTGGGCCGTGCACACGACGCGAAACGCTTCTTCGGTCCCGTCCATGAAATCGTGCCCAGCGCCGCCGTGCACGTGCAAGTCGATGAAGCCCGGCGCGAGATAGTCACCTTGCAAGTCGATATTCTGTGTTCCGAAAGGGTAACCCGCACCAACCGCCCGAACGCGTCCGTCATGAACCTCGACGTGAGCATTCGGCAAGAACCGGTCCGGAAGAATTACGCAAGCATTTGTGAAAAGCAACGAATTTGGCATCTTGAGATTCAGTACAACCAAACGCGCAACACAAACACTTTTCGCGATTGTTCGATTACTTGAAAGTACACACCCAGCGGCTTGACGAAAAGAATGCGCTGGTCGTTAGGCCGAGATTCGCCTTCTTGGGTGGGGTCCTCGCCGAGCTTCTGATCGATGGTGTGAGTAGCTTTGGTTATGGACTTCCGCGTCGGAGAATCTGCCTTGACCCAAAGATCGGCCAATTGGTCTTGAGCCGGTTTCTTCCAGCGCACCTCGTACATCAGAGCTTCTCCAAGTACGCCAGGACTTCCGCGGTGCTGAAATCCGGCTCGAGTTGGATTCGCTCAAACTCTTCGGCGCTCAAGGGACCGGGCTCGGTCGGGCTCCCGTTGGCACAGGGCGTCACCAGTGCGAGCACCTTGCCGTCCTCGTCGCACAGTTCCAAGGAGTCAGTCAGGTCTAAGAGCTTGCTTCGCAGTTCTGAATCGAGAATAAGCTTTTTCATGGCAGAATCCTCATCCCTGTTCTATTCTGAATTCTACTCGTTTGCCAAAAGCCGCTTCAATAACAATCTGCATTCTTGTTTGCCGCCAGCGTTTTTTGCAGTTGAATTCATGTTGATGCCGTGCAGAATACTCCTGTTATGCCAAGCATGGGCAACCAGACGAGTTTTCCATGATGAAAACCACTCTTGCCAGAGTGTTGCTGAGTCTGCTCGGATGCTTCTTTGGCGCGACGGCTCTATGCACAGCCGGCGAACAATCCCGTCCGCCCAACATCGTCTTCATCATCGCCGACGATCTCGGTTGGACCGACCTTGGCTGCCAGGGGTCCAAGTTTTACGAGACGCCGCACATCGACAAGCTGGCGGCGCAGGGCTTGCGCTTCACGAGCTACTACAGCTCGCCCAACTGCACGCCGTCGCGGGCGGCCATCTTCTCCGGGCAGTACGCGCCGCGCACAGGAGTCTACACTGTGGGCACGCTGGCCCGCGGCGAGGAGAAGGACCGAAAACTTGTCCCGCCCCAGAACCGCACGCAGTTGCCGCTCGACCGGGACACGCTCGCACAAGCGCTCAAGGCCTCTGGCTACGCGACCGGGCACTTCGGCAAATGGCATATCGGCGAGAAAGGCGACTACCATCCGGGCCGGCGCGGATTCGACGAAGCCATCGTCTCCATGGGCAAGCACTATGATTTCGCCACCAACCCGAAAGCGGACTTTGCCAAGGATACTTATCTCGCCGATTTCTTGACCGACAAAGCCGTGGACTTCATCGCCCGGCACAAAGAGCGACCGTTCTTCCTCTACGTCGCGCACTTCGCGGTGCACACGCCGCTCGTGGCAAAGAAGGGACTAGCGGAAAAGTACCGCAACAAACCCGCGGCGGACGGGCATCACGATCCGGTTTACGCCGCCATGATCGACAGCGTGGACGAGAGCGTGGGCCGCATCCTGGCGAAATTGGACGAACTGAAACTGGCGGACAATACCATCGTGATATTCACATCCGACAACGGCGGCGTGGGCGGCTACGTGCACAACGGCGTCGTCTTTGCCAAGAGCATCACCTCGAACTTCCCGCTGCGCGCCGGCAAGGGCACGCTCTATGAGGGCGGCATCCGCGTGCCGTTCATTGTGCGCTGGCCGAGCAAAACGCCGCCGGGCAAACGCTGTGATTTCCCGATCATGCATATTGACTTTTTTCCCACGTTTGTGCAAATCGCCGGCGGCAAATTCAAAGCCCGGCAAACGCTCGACGGACTGAGCTTCGCATCGCTCCTGGAGAATCCCGGTGCGACCCTGAAGCGCGACGCCTTGTACCACCACTTTCCCGGCTACCTCGAAGGCAAACCGGGCCTGTGGCGCACCACACCGGTTGGCTGGATCCGCTCCGGCGACTTCACGCTCCTGGAGTATTTTGAGGACGGCCGGTTGGAACTGTACAACGTGAAAGATGACCAGGGTCAGAAAATCAATCTGGCCGAGAAGACGCCGGTGGCGACCCGGGAATTGCACCAAAAGCTGGTCGCCTGGCGGACGTCGCTCGGAGCGGCGCTGCCGGAGCCAAAGCAGAATGGCGGATGCCTTGCCTTGCAACCGCCCCACGCCAGCCCTGCCTGCGTTCAAATCCTGATCATCCCCTTGTCCAATTGAAACGCCCGCGCCCGGAAAAGAAAATCCACGATGCTGCCTTCGTGCGGCTGCAGCCAGTTGAGCGCGATGGTCTTGAGCGGGCCGATGTTGAGCCGATCGATGTGCACCGCGTCGGCCAACGCCCGCTGAAACTTCACGTCCTCGGTGATCGCCGAGCATACCAGCGTCGGCCCGATCTTCTCCAGCATTTCGCTTTGCGGGCACTGTACCACGCTCACAAACGGAAACATGTATTCCTTCTTCGCCGCAGCCTTTTCCGGCGAGTCGCACAGGATCACCGTCGGCCGCAAGTAGTCGCACCGATCTTTCTTGACCAAGCGCGGACCAAACTTCGCGGTCATGTCATGGACGCCCTCTTCCTTCACATCCTGGTCGATCTGCGCGTTGATCTGATCTGCTTGACCAGGGACCGTGAAGGCCGCCAGCGCTGACTTGGGGTCCTCCGGCGGCAGTGGCTGCGCTGGGCCGATTCGTTCGGCGATGGCTTCGGCAATTTGCTTGGCGTTGCGCGTGACCCAGATTCCCGAGCAATTGATGCAACCTCGACCGCTGTTGACGAAGACGCTATCGACCATGATGTCGAGGTACTTTTGCCAATTGTCCGCCTGGTCGTCGCCAAGCAGGATCTTGGAAAAGCCGGGACCGTGCACCTGGACGCGCGGATTGCCTTTGTACTGCTCGACGGTCGCGCTGCCGCCGAAGATCAGGCTCTTAGGACAATGTTGCAAAACTGCTGCGCCTACGTCGCCCAGTCCCGGATAGATGGCGATCGCCTGCTTGGGGATGCCGGCTTGGATAAACGCTTGCGTCATCCGATAGGGAGTCCACGGCTCTTGCGGACCGGGCTTCAGCACCAGTCCCACCTGAAGCGGGATGATTGGCAGCCAGAGCGTGTGCACGCCGGGCGAATTCGAAGGCAGCACCAGGCCGAGAACGGGAGACAAGCTTTGGTAGCTGACGGGAACGCCGCGCTCTTCGACGCCGTAGCCGCGCGACAGGATGTCGAGGTCCAGTCCGCGCGTCAGCGAGTCGAGGATCTTGTCCATATTGCCGAGCACGAACTCGTTCTTCTCCATGTTGAAGCGGCACATGTGCTCGGGCAAGCCAGTGGTCGCCGACTGCATGCGGGCGAATTGTTCGGGCGTCTGCGCGCCGTCGCCTAACGGCAATTCCGCTTTCGCGTATAGCTCGCCGGCCTTCTTGACCATCTGCAGGATTTGCTTGATGGGAATCTCACGGAGCACTTCGCGGGCCCTTTTGGCGAAACGCATGTCGCGCTCGACAAGGCCGCCGTTGGCCCGGCTCACCTCCGCCAGCACTTCGCCGGTCGCGAAGTGCACCACTTTATCGATGTCCAGGCTCTTGTACGGTTCGCCCCAACGGGAAACGGGAATGTGCATGAAAGAATCTCGATAGGTTCCGGGGGTGGGTATAGCTGGAATTGTACGGCAAACTGCGTCGATTTTCCGGGTGCATTCCCGTTTCTGCGCGCGGCCTGGCGTGATAGGATGGCTTGCTGTGCAGCTGGACAGGAATTCCAGTCTTTTTGGAGGAAGCCATGGACG
>JAKEFD010000244.1 GCA_022616245.1 Gemmataceae bacterium | reverse complement strand
CCGCGCAGGACTTGTCTTAGGTGGGTGCGGTAACCTTTGGGCTCGTGGAATTCGAGGACGAAGATGCCCCAGGGTTGATCGGCGCGGAAGGGCTGGATTTGCCAAGCCTGACCGCCGACGAGTTTCTTGTCGAGGCCTTGGGCGCGAAAGTCATCCTGGGTCCAGCCGTAGGAGATGTCTTGGATTCGTTTGATTTTGTCCTCGATGGGCCATTCGAGGGTTTCCTGCAAGAGGACGCGCAGGAAGGAAGCCTGATCGGCGACGCGGTCGAGTGCAGCGTGAATGACGGCGGGCTTGGGCATGGGAGAATCCTTCGTCCGAGCAAGTCCGAGCCGCGACCACGTCCGAGCCGCGACCGTGAGGGAGCGGGTCGCCCGGGGGGTGCCCGTCCGAGCCGCGACCGTGAAGGAGCGGAGTCCACGCGGGGTACCCGCTCCCTCACGGTCGCGGCTCGGACGGTCGCGGCTGACACTCGGACACCAATTCCGGGGCGAGATAAGTCTCCATGGGTTCGCCCTGTTCGTACAGCGTGTAGTGGATCGCGTTGCGCAGGTACTCCTCGTCCCAAATGTACTTGGTGCTGCCATGGCGAGTCCAGCGTTTTCGTTCTTTGTTCTCGTATCCTGCCTCGGTCAGCCGGCGGCTGGCGTAGGCTTTGAAATCGTTCAAGATCTTTTCCGGCGGCGCGTCGGCTGCGACGACAACGTGGACGTGGACCGTGCGAACGTGGCAGGCCAACAGACGCCAGCGGCGATGCCGGCATACTTCTTGAATGGTGGCGAGCACGACTTGACGGCGCTGCTGATCGAGCGAGTAGGCAGGCTGATCCATGGCGTCGTGTTCTTCCAACTCTTGCAGGGGATTGCCGGGAAGGAGTGGCGTTTCCGGTTCGTTATGCTGCCGATCCACGGAACCAGGATCTTTGCCGTGCAACCAGGTGCCGTACGTGGTGAAGGTTATGAAAAACGCCAAGGGTCGCTCGGGCATGGGATGACTCCTTGGTCGAGCGCGATTACGTCCGAGCCGCGACCGTGAGGGAGCGGGTCGCCCGGGGTACCCGCTCCCTCACGGTCGCGGCTCGGACAGTCGCGGCTCGGACGGGCGCGGACTCAGGTCAGCTCCATCCATGCCTTGAGCGCGGGCTTGACGCCCGCCGGGGCCTGGACGCTTTTCAAATACGTGTTCTTGATATGCCTCTCGATCTTGGCGCGGATCTCGGCGAGCGTTTCCTTGGCCAGCGTGCATCGGCGCGGCGTGTCGCGTGTCGAACGGATGAAGTCCACGATGACCGACGGATCTTCCACAATCGCATTGGTATGCAGATCATAAAGGTACCAGTGCGCAGGACCAGCTTCGGTCGACCATTGCGCACTTGTAGAATCGGCTTCATTGCCGATTTGGCCGTCGAAGAATCCTAGTTGCGCGGCCGTGGAACTTGGCGGGTTTGTACCCGTGGCGCTTGTACCCGTATAGGCGGGCAACGCATAGCAGAAAAAGATAGCACGCGCGCCCGGCTGCGGATGCGCTTTGCCGCTGAAGACGCGCCCCGGGAAACCGTCGAGGCGTTGCGCCAAACCGGGATCCTCTTTCAGCAGCCGATCGTACTCCAGCTTGATTTCTTCGATCTTGGACTTGTGCTCGTAGGCGGCATTGAACTCGCGCAGGGCTTCGAATTCATCGTCGGGCCGCAGCAGCTTTCGCCCCTCGATGCCGAACGTTCGCGAGATGCGCAAGGTTTTGTGTGTCACTCTGTTGTACAGGCTCAAAAGCGTGTTTAGCTCATCCGGCGGCAGAAAGTTCCAATAGACGATGGTGCCGCGTGCTTCTTTCCGCTCAGGATGATCGGCGACAATCCTGGCCTCGATCACTGGATCAAGACGGCGATCGACGCGGCCGATGCGCTGCATAAGGCGAACAGGATTCCAGTGCAAGTCGTAGTTGATGAGCCGCGTGGCGTCCTGGAGGTTCAAGCCTTCGGACAGCACGTCGGTTGAGATGAGGACGCGAATTTCCGGCCCGGCCAGGTCCGGCGCTTCGCCGCCCGGCGTATTGTAGTACGGTGCGAAACGCTTGATGATATCGACACGCTCGCTGCCCGCTGACGATCCGTCCACGGCTTCGACGCCGGTGATTTCCGCTGCCATCAGCTGCTCGCGCAGGTATTCGGCCGTGTCCGCGAACTCGGTGAAGATCATCACTTTGTGAGCGCAGAGCACGGGGTCGGTCTGGAGCAGCTTCATCAGTCTCTTGAGCTTGTCGTCGTGCTTGGGGGTGAACTTGTCGAGCTCCTTGAGGAAGTCGCCGAGCTGCGCCAAGTCCTCCATGGTCTCAGCGATCATGCCGGGCACGTCGTAAACATCGCGCGGCAGTTCCTCAACATCATCCAGCACGTTCGTGGCCAGCAATTGATCCTCGTCGTCTTCCAAATCTTGGAAGAGAGTGGGCGGCGCATTGGGATCGGTGAACAACTCAGGGTGACGCACCTGAACGTCGCCAAGGATTTTTTTATGGCGGCCTTTCCATGCCTCGAGTGCCTTGCGCTCGGAAGAGGTCTTGGCGTGCTTGACCACGAACGCGAGCAGTTTCACTAACAGGCGGCCGCAGGAAGCTTGGAACGCGCAAACCGAGCTTTCGAAGCGCTTGAGAAAGCCGGTACGGATGAGCGCGACCACTTGGTTTTGGCGGTTGATGTCGAATTTGACCTCTCGGTTTTCCGGTTTTTCGTGCAGGTATTCCAACGGACTGTAAGGCGCCAACGAAAAGAGCGGCTTCTTCTTGTCGAACGCCGCAGCCACCATGTCGAGCAGTTTGCCGTACGTGGAGCGCAGCTCATAGTCGGCCACGCGCGGCGGCTCGCGTTCCGGAAACATCGTCTGTCGTCCGCCGTGAATGCGTTGGCTTTCCTTCACATAGGCACGGCTGCGCTGCACCACCAGGGAATTGAACAGGGCATCGTGCACGAGCACTTCGCGCGCCTGCTCGGTGTCGGTTTCGACTTCCGTCGACCCCAGTCCACGGCTTGCGGCAATGGCGTCCAGCCGCTTGTTAAGTGCGTTGAAGTGCGCGCGCAAATGATGGATGCCCACCGTGAGCTTAAAGTAATCCTCCGTCCTGCGAGAGAAGAGTTCGATCATGTGCCGCAAGTCGTCGAGCTCATTATTGATCGGTGTGGCGGTAAGCATGAAAACGCGTTTGTCGCTAATGACATCAAACAGACGACGATAGCGCGACGGTTTGACCTTGCCGCGCCCGCGAATGAGGTTGGCCGGCACCGCGGAGTCGTTGACATCCTCGCTCAAGATGCCGCGCGTGCCGATGTTCCGGAAATGGTGCGCTTCGTCGATCACCAACGCGTGCGCCCGCTGCTGGGCCAACTCAAAACGCTCGGCGATTTCGCCTCCGCGCAAGAGATCGGTGTGAGTTAGAACTTCCAGGCCGCTAAACGCTCCCCTGCCCAAATGCGACAGGTACCGCCGCAAGCCTGGCTTCCAGACACTCTCCCACGCGCCTTTAGGGACTAGCAACAACACGTTTCGGCGCTCGTGAAGGATCAGTCGTTCGATCAGCATGAGACCGATGAACGTCTTGCCAAGGCCCACGCCATCGCAGAGAAAAGCGCCGTTGTACTTCTTTGCGATCTCGACGAGATTGTGATAGCCGTCCTTTTGGTATTGGTCCAAAACCGGATACATTTTCGAGCGAGTCGCTTCCCAATGATCCGGCTCCAGGCGGTCCCCTTGGAAGTACTCATGAAGGGCTTTGGCATAAACTTCGAACGGCGTGTATTCGCGCACGTGCCGCTCGATGGTGCGCAGAATCTCCGGCGTCACATCTTCGGCGGCGTCCCAGTGCTGCTCGTACCATTCCTGAAGCACGGTCACCGGCGGGCCCGGGATTTGCACGTTGAGCTCTATGTTTTCGGTGAGTCCGGGCAGCGTGAAGTTTGAGGAACCGACCAGGGCGAACGAGCCGACGACTTCGAGGCGGGCGTGGGTGATGTAGGCCTTGGCGTGGAACTTTTCCTTGCGGTAGACGCGGCACTTGATCTTGCCGGAGCGGATGGCATCGACAATGGCCGGGACACCGGCGAGGAAGTCGTTTTTCTCCTTCTCCTGTTCCAGGCTGGCGTCGAGGTGGGCGTTGATGTCACGCAGGCCTTTTTCGAAGGCAGCGCGGGTGCGAAAGGAAACTTCGTTGCCCATCAGGATGCGGATTTGATCGACCTTTTGCCATTCCCCGTCCAGGCCGAGGAGCGCGCCGATTTCGAAATAGCCGGTTGCGATGTCGATGGCTTTGGAAATCTGGCACCAGTCGTGGAGATAGCGGAGGCCTTTCCATTCCTTCTCGCTGTTATCGACGATGAACAGTTCGCTGCCGGTCTTGCTGCTGCGGGTGGGCATTGCTTACTCTGCGAAAAGGTGAGCTTTCCGTTGGTAGTTATTGTGCCAGAACGCTGGGCTGCAAGGAAGTGTGTTCGAACAAGAAACGTCGTTCTCCATCGAAAGGCCAAAAACCTTGAACAAGCGCGCCATCCGTCCCGTGGCCTTTTTCTAGTCGCCCTTTTGACTTGGGGCACGCCTCTTGCCACAATAAGAGTACCTGCCTCCCCTACGATTCTGTGGTCCCGCCTGCCTCGCCCGGTGCGGCGAAGGGTGTTCTATGGTTCGATGCGCTATTGCCGCCTTTGGTTCGCTTTTCCTGGCCGCCGGGTTTGTCTTGCCGTCGCGCGCGCAAAACAAGCCGGATGCCAAGATCCAGTACGCGCGCGACATTCAGCCGATCTTGTCCACGAACTGCCTTGTTTGCCACGGGCCCGATGAAAAGCTGCGCAAAGGCGGCTTGCGGCTCGATCTACGTGAGTCGGCGACGAAAAGGCTGCGCTCCGGGATGACCGCAATCGTGCCGGGCAAGCCGGACGAGAGCGAAATGGTCGTGCGGATTTTTTCCAAGGACAGTGACCGGATGCCGCCGGCCAAAAGCAATCATCAATTGAAAGACGCGCAAAAGGAAATCCTCAAGCGCTGGGTCGCGCAAGGAGCGGAGTATCAGGCACATTGGGCGTTTGTGGCGCCGGTGCGTCCCTCAGTTCCTTCATTAAGAAACAAGAATTGGGCGCGCAATCCTATCGATTCTTTTGTCTTGAAGCGACTTGAAGCGGAGGGTTTACAGCCCGCGCCTGAGGCGGACCGCTTCACCTTGGCCCGGCGTGTCGCGTTGGATTTGACCGGCTTGCCGCCGGCGCTGGACATGGTGGACCGATTTGTCAAGGATGCGAGCCCCGACGCCTATGAGAAATACGTCGATCAAGTGCTCGCGTTGCCGAGCTACGGCGAGCGCTGGGCGCAGGTCTGGCTCGACCTTGCCCGCTACGCCGACTCCAACGGCTACGCGGAAGACCAGCCGCGGACCATCTGGAAGTTTCGCGATTGGGTCATCCAAGCCATCAACGACAACATGCCTTATGACCGCTTCACCGTCGAGCAGCTTGCGGCCGACTTGTTGCCCAATCCAACGCCGGAACAGCTCATCGCCACGGCCTTTCACCGCAATACGCTGACCAACACCGAAGGCGGCACCAACGACGAAGAATTCCGCAACATCGCCATTGTCGATCGCGTGAACACGACGTTTCAAGTGTGGATGGGCCTGACCATGGCGTGCGCGAATTGCCATAGCCACAAGTACGATCCATTGAGCCAGGAAGAGTATTTCCAGGTTTTCGCGATTCTGAATCAGACACAGGATTCCGACCAGGGCGATAACAGCCCGAACCATCCGTACTTGACGGCGGAACAAGCGACGAAGCGTGCGGCACTGGAGAAAGAGCAAGCGGAGTTGCAAAAGGAATTGGCGAAACTCCGTCCAGAATTGGATGAAGAACAAACCGCGTGGGAAAAGGAAGTCGCGAAAGACAAACTGCCGAAAAACATCCAGGCGATCATCAATCTTGAGGCTAAGAAACGGAATGCTCAGCAAAAAGAGGAGCTGGCGAACCATTTCCGCTCGACTCTGGCGGACATTGAGCCGGTCCACAAACAGATGATGAAGGTGAAGGGGGCATTGGCACAACTGCAGCCGATACCGACGCCCATCATGAAGGAGCTGCCCGAGGGAAAAAAGCGCACGACCAAGATTCACATCCGCGGCGATTGGCTGAATCTCGGCAAGGAAGTGAGGCCCGGTGTGCCGGCGCTCTTTCATCCTTTGCCCGAAGGCGTGCCCGCGGATCGCTTGGCATTGGCGAATTGGCTCGTGGATCGCCGCAATCCGCTCACGGCGCGCGTCGCCGTCAACCGCTATTGGGAGCAAATCTTCGGCGTCGGTTTAGTCGAGACGCCGGAGGACTTTGGCCTGCGGAGCAAGCTGCCGACGCATCCGGAATTGCTGGACTGGCTGGCAGTTGAATTTCAGGAAAACATGAAATGGGATGTGAAGAAGCTATTGAAGCTTCTTGTAACTTCTGCCGCTTATCGTCAAACGTCCAAAGTGACACCGGCGCAATACGAGCGCGATCCGGACAATCGCTTGTTCGCGCGCGGCCCGCGTTTTCGCATTTCGGCGGAGACGGTTCGCGATCAAGCGCTCGCCGTGAGCGGCCTCCTGAGCAAGAAAATGTTCGGCCCGTCGGTCAAACCGCCCCAGCCCAAGTTTGGTCTTACCGCGGCGTTCGGACCCGGCACCGATTGGACCGACAGTTCCGGCGACGACAAATACCGCCGTGGGCTCTACACGTATTGGCGCCGCACGACGCCGTATCCCTCCATGGTCACATTCGACGCACCGACGCGAACCGTGTGCGCGGTGAATCGGCCGCGGACCAACACGCCGTTGCAAGCACTGGTCACGCTGAACGATCCCTGCTACGTCGAAGCAGCCCAGGCGCTGGCCCGACGCATCTTGAAGGAAGGAGGCGCTTCGGTCGAGTCGCGCGTCGAATACGGCTTCCGGCTATGCTTAATCCGTCCGCCACAGCCGCAAGAAATCGCGAAGTTGGTTGAACTGCACCAGAAAGCACGAGAGGATTACGCCGGCCGCGCCAAGGAAGCCAGTCAAATCGCGACCGAGCCGCTGGGCCCGCTGCCGGCCGGGATCGACGCAGTCGATGCGGCGGCGTGGACGGTCGTAAGCAACGTGCTTTTGAATTTGGATGAAATGTTCGCGAAGAGGTAATTGCCGCGAAAGGAATGGATATGAACTTACCCATTGACCGCTTGCTCCATACGACCCGCCGCCATTTCCTCCGCGATGGTTCGCTTGGCCTGGGCGCACTGGCGCTTGGCCTCTTAAGCGGCGACAAGGCTCGCGCGCAGCAGCCCGCGGCCGATCCGCTCGCGCCGCGCCTGCCGCACTTCACGCCCAAGGCCAAACGCGTGATCTACCTGCATATGGCCGGTTCGCCGCCGCACCTGGACCTGTTCGACTACAAGCCGGAGCTGGTCCGCCGCAACGGCCAGGACTGCCCGCAGGATTTCTTGCGCGGCCGCCGCTTCGCCTTCACGAGCGGCACGCCCAAGCTCTTGGGCACGCCGCAGCGCTTCCGCCGGCATGGCCAATCGGGCGCCTGGGTTTCCGAAGCGTTGCCGGATATCGCCGGCGTCGTGGACGAGCTTGCATTCATCAAATCGATGACCACCGACCAATTCAACCACGCCCCGGCGGAATTGCTGCTCTACACCGGCTCGGCGCAATTCGGCCGGCCCTCGTTCGGCTCGTGGGTCACCTATGGCCTCGGCTCCGAAAGCCAGAATCTGCCCGGCTTCATTGTCCTCGTGTCCAGCGGCGTCTTCCCCAGCGCCGGCAACAGCGACTGGTCGAGCGGCTTTCTGCCCTCCGTCTACCAAGGCGTGCAGTGCCGTTCGCAGGGCGATCCGGTGCTCTATGTCTCCGATCCGCGCGGCATGGACCGCACCATGCGCCGGCTCACGCTCGATACACTGCGCGACCTCAACGAGATGCAGGCAGCGGAACTGGGCAGTCCGGAGACGCGCACGCGCATCGCCCAGTACGAGCTCGCCTTCCGCATGCAGATCGCCGTGCCCGAAGTGATGGACATCTCGCGCGAGCCGCGCCACGTCCTCGACATGTATGGCGCGCAGCCCGGCGCTGCCAGTTTCGCCAACAACTGCCTCCTAGCCTGCCGCCTCATCGAGCAAGGCGTCCGCTTCGTGCAGCTTCACGATTGGGGCTGGGACTTTCACGGCACCGGTCCGGGGGAAGCCATCACCGAAGGCCTGCGCACCAAATGCCGTCCGATGGACAAAGCCGTCGCAGCGCTACTCCGCGACCTCCGGGCACGCGGCCTCCTGGACGAAACGCTGGTCATCTGGGGCGGCGAGTTTGGCCGCTCGCCCTTCCGCGAAGGCCGCACCGCCGCCAGCCCCAACCTGGGCCGCGATCATCACCCGTTCTCGTTCACTCTGTTCCTGGCGGGCGGCGGCGTCAAGCCCGGCGTCACCTACGGCGCCTCCGACGAGCTCGGCTTCGACGTCGGCCAAAACCCCGTCCACGTCCACGACCTGCAAGCCACCTGGCTGCACCTTCTGGGCTTCGACCACACCCGGCTCACCTACCGCTTCCAGGGCCGCGATTACCGTTTGACCGACGTGCACGGCAACGTGGTTCGCGAAGTGCTGGCGTGACGTGGTAAAGGAACAATTGCATCGGCAAGCTTGTGTGATTATTTTGTCGACCGATTGCCCGGCGGCCTACCAAGTTTCCCGGCGACGAGTGCGCAGCGTGCCCGACACTTCCCTGAGTCTATTGGAGCAATTGCGCAGCGGCGCGGACCCTTCGTCTTGGGAACGGCTCGTGACGATCTACACGCCGCTCTTGCAGGTCTGGCTGCGGCGGTTTCAGGTGCTGCCGGCGGCAGACGTCGATGACTTAACGCAAGAGGTGTTGTTGGCTGTTTCCAAAGATGTAGCGCGGTTCGAGCCAAGTTCAGCGTCGGGCGGCTTTCGCGCCTGGCTGCGCGGCATCCTCGTCAACCGCGTACGCTACTTTTGGCGCGCACGCCAGCATCGCCCAGCGGCGATCGGCGGCAGCGATTTTCTCAACAAGCTCGATCAACTGAGCGATCATGCCAGCCAAGTCAGTCAGCATTGGGATAAGGAGCACGACCTGCAGGTCATGAGGCGGCTATTGGAGTTGGTCCAGCCACGCTTCGCCGGGGCGACCTGGCAAGCGTTTCAGCGGCAGGCCGTAGACGGCCGGAGCGCGGAAGAAGTTGCTGCCGAATTGGGGATGCCGCTGCACTCGGTGTATGCATCCAAGTCGCGAGTGCTCAAGGCTTTACGCACCTTGGCGGAAGGGCTGCTTTGAGAATCCACTTGCCGGCTGTCAGGATTTCAGCGGAACTGCACTTCTTTCCATGGGCAATCCGTAGCGAGGTGACGAAATGGCTGAGAGCTTGGCGGAACATCTACCCATCGAACAGCTTAGCGCCTTTGCTCTGGGCCACTTGGAGTCGGCCGAGGTCGATTTCGTCGCCAGTCATCTGGCCGGCTGCAACACGTGTTGCGACATGCTCAAGCAGATCAAGGAGGATACATTTGTCGAACTCGTGCGCGAATGTCAAGGGAAGGAGGAAGGCGCGAGGACGGAACAAGTCCAGCTTGCCGAAGCGGCAACCATCGGGCAGGATTCGCACGCGCCAGACGCCGCCGATACGCCGACGCAAGCTGCCGCCGGCTTGGAATCTGCACCATTCGAGCTGCCGCCGGAACTCGCGGATCATCCGCGTTACCGGATCGTCGAGCTGCGCGGCACGGGCGGCATGGGGGCGGTCTACAAGGCGGAGCATCGCTTGATGCAGCGCTCGGTGGCGCTGAAGGTGATCAACCCCCGATTCGTCGCCAACCGGCAGGCCGTCGAGCGCTTTCAACGCGAGGTGCGGGCCGCGGCACGACTGCAGCATGCCAATATTGTCCACGCCTACGATGCCGAACAAGCCGGCAACGTTCATTACTTGGTCATGGAGTTTGTCAAGGGCAAAGACCTGGGCAAGGTGCTCGAAGAACGCGGCCCGTTGCCGGTCGCGGAGGCGTGCGAGTACATTCGCCAAGCGGCGCTGGGTTTGCAGCATGCTCACGAAAGCGGCATGTGCACCGCGATATCAAGCCGCAAAATCTGATGCTGACGAACGGCATCGTCAAGATACTTGACTTCGGACTGGCGTCGTTGGCTTCGGAAGCGGTTGCGCGCGATGATGTAACTCAAACCTCGACGCTGGACGGCCAAAAATCCGGTCTAACGCAGGCGGGCGCGCTCATGGGCACGCCGGATTACATGGCGCCCGCGCAGGCCCGCGACGCCCGCACTGCCGACATCCGTTCCGACATCTACAGCCTCGGCTGCACCCTCTATTGTCTTTTGTCCGGCAAGGCGCCGTTTCCGGGCGGCACGGCGATCGACAAGGTCATCGCCCATGCGGAACATCAACCGCGGCCGATCGGGGTGCTGCGCGGCGACGTGCCGAGCGCGCTGGTGCAAGTCATTGACAAGATGATGGCGAAAAACCCGGCCCGGCGCTATCGAACTCCGGCCGAGGCAGCGACGGACCTGGCGCGGTTTACCAAAGCGGAACCTGGCGCCGCCAGGCCGCGAAGCCTGTGGCGTCGCGCCGGCCTGCTTGCGATTGCAGCCGGCATCGTTGTGCTGGTGGGCGGCATCATCTATGTCAGCACCGACAACGGCGAGCTTAAGATTGATTCCAAAGTGGACGACGTTCAGGTCGTGCTCAGCAAGGGCGGACGCGAATTGGAAGTGATCGATCTTTCGACCGGCAGCAAAGTCATGCGCCTGCCGACCGGCGATTACCAGGTCACCCTCTT
>JAKEFD010000243.1 GCA_022616245.1 Gemmataceae bacterium | reverse complement strand
GTCTTGCCGAATCCGCTCCAACTCTTCGGGAGGAAAGTAGCGCGTGGCCTGAAGGCATGCGCGCACGGGCTCGACGATGTTGATGATTCGGCCGGTGGGGCACTTGTAGTAGCCCTGCTCGACAATTTCGACCGTTTCTTTGGCCAGCTGCATCCGCTCTGAACGATTCACGTTGCGATGCCTCCGGGCAGGCTCATTGCTTTTTCTTGGAATCACGCTGCTTGCATGGCGGTTCGCATGCCTTGGCGGTGCTGGTTCCGGGTTCGTTGCCTTTGCAAACGAGCCACCCGCGACGTGGGACTATGCTATGCCTCACTGCGATTAGCAAGTGCTAACATGATGGGTTCTCAGCGCACACCAGGGTGTGGGTGTGTCGCGCAACCAATCCCACAACTTCCTTGCCCTGAAACAAGTTACGGCAACGGAAAGGTTGCGCGTGTCTGTTATGAATCTGTCCCACTTCGATCTGGCGTTTCTATGTTGTTCGACGAGACATCAAAACAGCTCGCGCACGGTTTCGCCGCCGTCCACGATGCGGATGGGCCGGCCGATTGGCGTCATGTTCTCCTTGCGCGGATTGATGTTGAGGGCATGACAGAAGGTGCAGAATAGATCGGCGACGCCGACGGGGCGATTGGTGATGTCGTTGCCGCCCGCGCTGGTGGCGCCCAGGACCTGTCCGCCGCGGATGCCGCAGCCGGCAAGGGCAATGTTGAATGCGCGTGGGAAGTGATCGCGGCCGTTGTTGCCGTTGATACGCGGCGTGCGGCCGAATTCGCCCATCCAAATGACCAGTGTGCGTTCAAGCCGGCCGCGTTCGCGCAAGTCTTGCACCAAGGCGGCGAAACCGGAGTCGACGCCGCCGCTGAGCGTGCGCGTGCGCTCGAAATTGTCCTGGTGCGTGTCCCAGCCGTTGGAATCCACTTCGACGAAGGTGACGCCGGCTTCGACGAGGCGGCGCGCCAAAAGGCAACCTTGGCCAAAAGCGTTGCTGCCGTAGCGCCGGCGGATCGCCTGGGTTTCTTGCGAAAGGTCGAAGGCGCGCAGGCGCGGACTGCGGACCATGGCGGCGGCGCTCGTCACCAGGGCGCGATGGCTTTGCACGTGCGACTGCCCGCCCGACTCGGCAAAGTCACGCTCCAGGTCGGTCATCAGATTCAGCCGGCGATCGTAGCGGGCGGAGTTGACGCCGCCGGGCAATTCCACGTTGCTCGGCATCTGGTTGGGGTTGGCGACCACGAACGGGGCGAACTGCATCCCCAAGAAGCCGGACCCCATGGTCGTGAAGCGGTTGCCCACGCTGACGAAGTGAGGCAGGTCGAAGTCGCGCGGACCGATTTCGCTGGCCACGATGGCGCCGATGCTGGGATGTCGAACGCCGCCGGCAGGAATGTAGCCGGTGTGCATTTGGTAGGTGGCGCGCTGGTGCTCGCCTTCGCGATTATTCATCGAACGGATAAGGGCAATGTCGCGCATTTGCTGGGCGACGTTGGGCCAGTGCTCGGCGATGCGGACGCCGGAGACGGCGGTGTTGATGGCCTGCGTGGGACCGCCGTTCGCGTGTCCCGGCTTGGGATCAAATGTCTCGAACTGGCTGGGCCCGCCACGCATGAACAACAGGATGCACGATTTGCCCTGGCGGCGCAGCTCTTGGGCGTGCAGCGTCAGGGCGTCCTTCCAGCCCAGAAGGCCGAGCCCCGCGGCGCCGGCGGCCACACTGCGGAAAAACGTCCGCCGGCTCAGGACACCGTCGCGGCCCGTGGTCACGTGCATCAGCGTTTGCATGTCGCTCATGGCCGACTCCAAGAAATCCGAAATCCGAAGAACCAAATCCGAAACAAATCCAAATCTCAAAGAAGAAAACTCAAAACCTGCATTCTTCGTTTGGTCATTTCCTTTTTGGATTTTTGAATTGTTTCGGATTTCGATATTCGGTTTTCGAATTTCGCCATTCGGATTCCCAACTATCGTTCCATTTGATATTCCGTCGAGTTAATCAGCGCCCACAGGATGTCCTCGTAGGCTTCGGCGCGGCTGTTAGCCGCGCGGACATGTTCCCTGCAGCGGTCCATCTCACGGTCGGTCGGCCGGCGTCCCAGCGTGCGCATATAGAGGGTGCGGAGCGCTTCGTCGTCGGCGCCGTACTGGGACAGGATGCGTCCCAAGAGGTTCGTGCCGCCCGCCTTGATCTTGGCGTTGATCTGCGGATTGTTCATGAGCAAGAGCGCCTGGCTGACGCTGCCTTCCACTTCGTCGGCCTTGGTGGAAGGGTCGAAGCCGAATTCTTGCTTGAACGTGCCTTCCAGTCCGCCGAAGCGTCCGAAAGGACCCATGGCCATCTTGGGGGCGAAGCCGCCGGGACCGCCAAACGTTCCAAGCGTGCCGACCAGTGTGTGCCAAAGCGCGTTGGCGCTCATGCGCGTCGGGTTGGCGGCGGCGAAGAGCAAATGGTCGCCGGTGGATTCGCCTGGGCGGATCTGTCTTTGATAAACCTCGGTGTTTAACAGTTCGCGGAACAACTCCTTGATGTCGTAGTCCGAGCCGCGGAACGAGCCGGCGACGCGGGCGAGCACATCCGGCATGTACGCTTCTTTCTGCGGCCCCATGTCGTCAATGGGTTGGTAAAACGCCTGGCCCATCAACTCGCCCCAAATGCGATTGACAAAGGCGCCGGCGAACCAGGGATTGTCCTTGGAGACAATGTAATCGGTGAGCGCCTTGCGCCGCTCCTCGTCGCTCAGGCCGCCCGCGCCGAAGCCAAAACCGCCCTTGGGAAACGGCCCCTTGGGGAAGGCGCTCTTCTTTCCGTCCTTCATTGGAAATCCGGCCTTGGCTAGTTTCGGGGCCGGTGCTGGTCCGGATTTCGCCGCCTTCGGCGCTTTGCCGTCGATGAACTTGGGAGAGACGCTGTTACCCTTTTTCGGATCGTCGCTGTCGGGCATGCGATGCTCGCCGAACGGCGTGGAAACCAGGTCCTGGCCGACAATGCGTTGTTCTTCGAAGATGGGGCGGGAGCGCACGCGAGCGAGGAAAGCAGCCATCTCGTGGAACTGTTGCCGTTTCCAGACGTCGCTCGGGTGATCGTTGCATTGCGCGCACTGAATCTGGATGCCGAGGAAGATGCGCGACGTTTCCGCCGTCAGCTCGGTGACCGCATCGGCGCCGGTGCGCGAATTGAGGAAATAGGCCTGGCCGTTCTTGTTGGGCTCGTCGTTGCGCATCGGTCCGGTAGCCGTTAGCATTTCGCGGGTGATCTTGCTCCAGCTTTGGTTGGTCTTGAGCTGCTCGGTCAGCCAGCGGTCGAAATGGCCCGCGAAGAGCCGGGAACGGAAGTCGGTCGCCCGGCTTTGAATCACATCACGGAAATACAGGCTCCAATGGCGGGCAAATTCGTCGCTCTGGAGCAGCTTGTCGATGAGCTTGGCGCGTTTGTCCTTGTCCTTGTCGGCGAGAAACGCGGACAGATCAGCCGGCGTCGGCGGCCGGCCTGTAAGGTCCAACGTGACGCGGCGAATAAACTGCTCGTCGGTCGTTAGCGGCGCGGCTTTGATATTCACCTTTTGCAGCACGGAGTTAACCATCCGGTCAATCTCGCCGGGCTCGAGCTTGGCAGTGGATTGCTTGAGCCATTCTTTGGCGTCCATAGTGCCGATGGGCAGCGGTACTTTGTCCTTGACTGCAGCCGTTGGGGGATTGGCTTGAATGAGGGAGCAAAGCAAAGCGCCAACAATCACGGTACTTAGAAAAGACTTGCGCATGGTAAATCTCCCCAAGGCAGTTACTTGCCCACACCATCCAACTTTAGCCTGTTCTCAAGTCCGGAAGTGTAACGCCGCGAGTGTCAGGCGACATAACATCAAACCCCGCCACAAGATACAGGTGGCGAATGAGAAATCCATGAGAGGCCGATGAATTGGCAAAGCTCGGTAGCGATTGACTTTAGGTCGCCTTTCCCGTTATGCACACCTCGTTTCGCGACTGCAGCTGAATTGCTATCGAATTTTAA
The DNA here is from genome assembly GCA_022616245.1 of Gemmataceae bacterium. Lineage (GTDB taxonomy): Bacteria > Planctomycetota > Planctomycetia > Gemmatales > Gemmataceae > JAKEFD01. The sequence goes on along the minus strand of JAKEFD010000243.1, from coordinate 1,665 downwards.
GAACTATGTATCGGTCATGTCAGGATACAACCATGTCTCTTCCAGAGCTCGCCAAATTGTCCCCTCGGGAATTGGATAACACTATCCCGACGCGCGAGCGAGGGATTGTAGAGTGCAATACGCCGCCTCGATCGCAACCCGAGTGGCGCGACGAATCGTTATTGCCTCGATCGGTGTTCGGCTGGGTTCCGTTCTGGTGGTCGCGCGTTTTGTTCGGCGGCAAACCCGCCCGCCCGGAGACTTGGACATGGAGGCCGTTCCTCATCGTGCTCCTTTTTTCCGGAGCGCTGCTGTATCCATGCCTGTCGTTTTATTTGTTCGAGCCGGACGAGGGTCGTTACGCCCAGATTCCGCGCGAGATGCTCGAGCGCGGCGAATGGATTGTGCCGACCTTGCAGAACGAGCCGTATCTCGACAAGCCGCCGCTTTTTTATTGGCTGGTGATGCTGAGCTATAAAATATTCGGCTATCACGACTGGACGGCGCGGCTTGTGCCCGCGCTGGCAGTACAGGCGACTATCTTGCTGTGTTATTTCTTTGCCCGGCGCTATTTCGGCGCGCGCGCGGCGTTTTGCGGCGCGCTGGCGTTAACATTGATGCCGGGTCTGGTCGGCATGGGTCGGCTGCTGGTTCTCGATGGACTGCTGGCCCTTTGGGTCACCTGCTCGCTCCTAGCTGCATACCTTGCTGTAGAAACCAGTGGACTTCATCGCGGCTGGTGGTTGCTGGCGGCGTTGGCCTGCGGTTTGGGCGTACTTACCAAAGGGCCGATCGCGGTCATCCTGCTCGTGCCGCCGCTGTGGCTCTACCGAATGCTGACGCAAAACCGCGCGGCCATCGGTTGGCGCGGCTGGTTCTGGTTTGCCGCGGTCGTGCTGGCCGTTAACGCCCCCTGGTACGTCGCGGCGACCGTGACCGCGCCGAATTTCGCGTGGCACTTCCTCTGGGAGCACAATGTACTAAGGTTCTTCGAGCCATTCGATCATGTTCGCCCCATTTGGTTCTATGGGCCCATCCTCATTGCGGGACTGTTTCCGCTCGTGCTGCTTTCGTGGCCATTCTTGAAGTTCCTGTTTTCGGCACGGAGCGAGGACGCGGACAAGCGGCATCCCGCCTTAGGCTATCTTCTCTTGGCGGCCTGCTGGTGCGTCCTGTTTTTCTCGCTGTCCGGCTGCAAGCTGCCGACTTACATTCTGCCCGCCTTTCCACCCTTGGCCATGGCGTTCGGCGTTTTCCTGGCACATTCGACCTGGGGCCATTCGCGCGCGGTGCGCTTGGGAGCAATCGGCTGCGGCATGCTGTTTCTCCTGGTTCATTGGCTCGTCATCCCCGCAGTTGCCTGGGCGCGCTCGCCCATGAATCAACCCGAGCGCTTCACGACGATGCTTCTGGACCGCTCCATCGCGGTAGTTTGTTTCCCACGCAATACCGACTCCATCGCCTTCTACGTTGGCCGGGATGACTTTCAGACCTATCGCAGCAAGGATTATCCCCTCGCAATCGCAGAATTGGCCAAGCATGAGCGCGCCGTCGTCTTGTTCGGCCATCGCCATTCGCTCGATTTGTTGTCCAGCAAGCTGCCGACCTCTCTGCGCGTAGTGGACAACGCGGACATGGGATTGTGCGACGTGGCGGTTATCGAAAAAACGCCGAACCAGCGCTAGT
>JAKEFD010000242.1 GCA_022616245.1 Gemmataceae bacterium | reverse complement strand
CAGCGTACCTTCGTGATGGCGACCGTCGGCGTTTTGCTCATCGGCATGTTTGCAGGTGGATTCCGTTCCGGACTGGTCGGGCTGCTGGCGCTGCCGGCTGCGTTCAGCGGCGTGACCGTTGCCGCCTATCACTACTATCTGGAATCCATCGGTTTTCTCGAATGCCCACTCGGCATCGCGTCGCTCGGTTCCGCGCCCATGCAAAGCCTCTTGGTCCAGCTCGTCGTGTTGGGATTGTTGCTCGCCGACGTGATCAAACGCGGCCAGGTTCCGGGCGCTGTCGCAAGCATGATCGTCGGCGGCTTGCTGGCTTTCGGCGGCATCAAGAGCGTTCCCAGCAGCGTCGCCCCCGATTACTCCCGACACGTGGACACGGACGGATGTCGGCCGAAGAAGGATTAGGCGTCGCCAACAAGGAGTACGCCAATGCAATACGTTTCCGTTCTTTTGGTTTGTGTCCTGGCATGCGGCGCGCACGCTCAGGATTTCTACGGCTCCATCGCGGACTTGAAATTGCTCAAGCCGGAAGACGGCAAAGACATTGCCTCCTTGCCGCCGCCCGCCGGCGCCGTCGTGCTCTTCGACGGCAAAGCGCTCGACCACTGGACGCACAAGGAAGGCAAGAAACCTGCCCACTGGAAGCTGGTGGACGGCGGCGCTGTCCAGGTCGTGGGCGGCGGCGGCATCATCACCAAGGAAAAGTTCGACGGCAAATTCAAGCTGCATGTCGAATTCCGCGTCCCTTATGAGCCCAAAGCCGGCGGTCAAGGTCGCGGCAACTCCGGCGTCTACCTCCAGGGCCGTTACGAAGTGCAAGTGCTTGAAAGCTACGGCCAGAAAAGCAAGGAAGGCGATTGCGGCGGCATCTACGGCATCGCCGCTCCGCTTGTCAACGCCTGCAAAGCCCCCACGATCTGGCAGAGCTTTGACATCGAGTTCACTTCACCCCAATGCGAAAACGGCAAGAAGGTCGCGCCGGGCCTCATCACCGTCTTTCACAACGGCGTCAAGATCCACGACAACGTCAAGATCACCAAGGACAACACCACATCCGGTATGGGCGGCGACCCGTGCACGCCCGGACCGATCTATTTGCAAGACCACGGAAACCCGGTGCAATACCGCAATATCTGGCTGATGCGTATGAAAGATTGACAAACGGGAGTGCGTGCAACCTGCGCAATCACGCCGGCAAACCGCGACATCTTCCTTCTGTTACAATGACCCTATGGCCACCAATCGCAGCCTGACGACGCCTGCACCAGCCCGCTGGTATCGCGGCGCCAGTATTCCAATGCGTGTGATCCGCCGGTTCGCGCGCCAGGTCGGCGAGCGCTTTGGGCCGGAAAAAGTCATTCTGTTCGGCTCTTATGCCTATGGGGCGCCGCACGCGGACAGCGACGTGGATATTCTGGTGGTCATGCCGGCCAAGCATCAGCACACTCAGGCGGCGCGCATTCGCTGGGCAATCCCCGTTGCGTTCCCCATGGACTTGATCGTGCGAACGCCGCAAAACCTCCAGTGGCGGCTCGAAGAAGGCGAGTCATTTCACACCGAAATTGTGACCAAGGGCAAGGTCTTGTATGAAAAAGGCGACGCGCGAATGGGTGCGAAAGGCCGAGGCCGATTATCGGGGCGCTCTAAGACTCGCCAGCGGTCGCGAACCGTTTCATGATCTTGTGGCATTCCACTGCCAGCAGTCTGCCGAGAAGTATTTGAAGGCGATGCTGGAAGAGTTGAGCAAGCACATTCCAAAAACGCATGCCCTTGACGACCTTTTGAGCCTGCTGCTGTCGTCACATGGGACGCTGGCCTCCCTGAAGCGCGGATTGCTGTTTCTTACGGACTTCGCGGTCGATCCACGTTATCCAGGAAGCGGCACAAGCAAGCGCGAGGCGGTGTCTGCCCTGCGCTGGGCCGGCAAGGTGCGCGATACATGCCGCGCTCTCCTGGGCCTGCGCCCGCCGCGCCGGCGCACCAAACGGTAGGAGTCGCCGAATCATCGTCGTCTGCAACAACGCTCAGTGGCGTGAGGCGGAGCAGGCAGTGATCAAGATCGGCCAGGGGCTTGGCCAGCGCGAAATGTACTTTGAAGTGCGCTATTATGATGGCGTTCAGTTTTTTGAAGGTGCCTCAGCCGTTGGCCAAGTCGGCCAAGTCAGCCACAGATTTCCACAACGCTTTCTTCGGCGTCGGTGGCAAGTTCGGTGAGCTTTTTCCCGAGCGCGCCGAACGAGAAGCGTTCTTGAAAACGCGGCAATATCGAGAGATCTTCCAAATTCGCGCGCATTACCGCTCGCCTTTCACTGATGCCAGACGATCAGAATGGCTGGCCTGACCGTCCACAAGCGGTCGACTTCCTCGAATGCCGCGCTCTCCAAATGAGCGTTCGATCGTTGGCATGGCTTTGGCGCTCCCGCGCCGGTAAAATCGAATCGGGAGGTGAGAGCAATGACGTTCCAAGGGCGTGTGAAGAATGGCGTCATCGTATTGACCAATGGCTCCTCGCTCGCCGAAGGAACCCTAGTCAACATCGTACCCGCGGAAGAAGTCCCCGCTCCATCCAACTTGTCCCAAGGCCGGCAGGGACCATATCCGGTTTCAAATGAGCAGCGGGAAGCCCTTCTCGGGCTGATTGGCCTGTGGAAGATGGACCAACCGCCCGACGACGAGGAAGTCGAGAGGATTATTGAAGAAGCGAGGATGAAGAAGTACGGCTAATGCGTGTACTCCTCGACGTCAATGTTCTCTTGGATGCGCTCTTGCAGCGGCTCCCTTGGCATATGGAGGCAGATGCCATCCTACAGGCGGCAGCGCGGGGCGAATTGACCTGCGCCACCACAACACTATCGTTGGCAAACCTCTTCTATGTGGGGCGGAAAGCTGTCGGCGCCGCGGCTGCCCGCGCCACCGTGCGGAAGTACCTCGGCGTCTTCACTATCCTCGTGATTGATAAGCAAACACTTCTCGACGCCGACGCCTTGCCCGGCAGAGACTTCGAAGACAACATCCTGATCGCGGCCGCGGCGACCGCCGCCGTTGACGCCATCGTGACCCGCAACGCAGCCGATTTCGCGCACTCCCCGATTCTCGTGTTCGAGCCAGCCGAATTGCTCAGACGACTGCAATCTGGCGGCCCGCCGTCAGCCGCGGGCTCTGGCTCTTGACCTGAGAATACGCCCGACCTCCTCGGGCGGCACAACCTTGCATTTGCCGCCGTACTTGAAATGGCTCAAAACTCCGCGATCGAGTGGACCGAAATGACTTGGAACCCGCTCACGGGCTGCACCAAGATCAGTCCGGGTTGCAAGCATTGTTATGCTGAGCGCATGTCGCTGCGCTTGCAAGCGATGGGCCAGCCGAATTACGCTAACGGCTTCCGGTTAACCCTGCAGGAGCACATGCTCGAAGCGCCGCTCGCGTGGAAGAAACCACGACTTGTCTTCGTCAATTCCATGAGCGATCTCTTCCACAAAGACGTGCCCGTCGGCTACGTGCTGCGGGTATTCGACGTGATGCGCCGGGCGCATTGGCACGTGTTTCAGATCCTCACTAAGCGGTCCGGTCGGCTGATGCAAATGTCCGCCAAGATTCCTTGGCCCGAAAACGTCTGGATAGGCGTGAGCGTGGAACGCGCCGATTACACATTTCGAATCGGCCATCTGCGCCAGTCCGGCGCCGCCACGCGCTTTCTCTCGCTGGAACCGCTCCTCGGTCCGCTGCCGGACCTCGACCTATCGGGCATCGACTGGGTCATCGCCGGCGGCGAATCCGGCCCCGGCGCTCGGCCGCTCGCCGAAGCATGGGTCACCGACATCCGCGACCAATGCGTCGCCGCCGGAGTTCCCTTCTTCTTCAAGCAGTGGGGCGGCGTCTTCAAGAAACGAAACGGCCGCTCGCTGGAAGGGCGGACGTGGGATGAGATGCCGGTGCTCGGTGCGCCGAGCGCCGCGCGGATGCCGCTGGGGATGGTTTCCTGAAAATGCCAGGACAGGGTGGCTGGGGCTGCCGAACCGTCGGGACAATTGAATATTCAGCGGCCAAGCCTCGGCTGAGCGCCCGTGGTCCGGGGTTCGGCCAAGCGCCCGCGTGGACTGAGGACTTAGAACGGGATGTCTTCTGGGACCGCGCTTGGTTGCGGCGTTTGGGGCATTCCAAAATGGGCGTAAATTGAAGCGCACACGCCATCCGCATCTGCGACCTGGGGATTAGCGCTGCACGCTTGCCACAGGGCAGCTCTTTCTTCTCGAGTGATGTCTTTCATCCTTACTAGAAGTTCGCAAAGTGCCTTCGCCATCTCACCGGAAGACGCCTCCGTGAATGCGTTGATTACGGCTCGGCGCATTTCTCCGT
>JAKEFD010000241.1 GCA_022616245.1 Gemmataceae bacterium | reverse complement strand
GTCAGTCCCGGCGATCCCGCCAAGCTCATGGGCCTCTCGTCCGGCTGCAAGACCGTGCTCATCTACAGCCCGCAGGATTTGTCGTGCCACTGGGAGTCCAACAACCACGCCAACGGCAAGACCCTCAAGGCTTTCCACCTGGGCGCCAACATCGTCGCCTATGCCACGGGCCGGGAGCCGCCCAAGCCGCGCCTGACGGAGACCGCCGTCGCCAGCAACCGCGACGACGCCGGCAAGATGCCGCGCGGCTACCTCAAGGTCGCCCAACTCAAGCACGGCGGCGATTGGCAGCCGGCGCCCAAGGCCATGCGCAACCTCATGGATCATATGCGCAAATTCGCCGGCATGGACGTGGTGCTCAAGACGGAAGAGATCCAGGCCTTCAATCGCGGCATTGTCGATTTCAAGTTCATCTACATGCACGGCCGACGCGAGTTTTCCATGGCGGCCGGCGACCTCGATCCTCTCCGGTTCAACCTGGAAAACGGCGGCCTTCTGTTCGCCGACGCCGCCTGCGGCAAAGAGGTATTTGACAAATCGTTTCGCCGATTCGTGGCCCAGCTTTTTCCCAATGAGAAGCTGGTCCCCGTGCCTGCTGAGGACGAACTTTACAGCAAGGAACTCAACGGCGTGGCGCTGACGGAAGAGAACATTCGCTACCGAAACGAACGCGGCGGACAGATGCGCAACCGGGCGCCGTTTCTGGAAGGCGTCAAGGTCAACGGGCGCTGGGCGGTGCTTTACAGCAAATACGACATCGGCTGCGCTCTGGAAAAGCACCAGGCGTCCGATTGTTTGGGCTACCACCCGGACAGCGCGTTTCGCCTGGCAACCGCCGCCGTCTTGTATATGCTGCGGCCCTGATCTATGGTTTATCTCTCAAAGATCTACACGAAGACGGGCGACGCCGGCGAAACCGGCCTGGGCGACGGCACGCGCGTGGCCAAGGACCACCCGCGCGTTAACGCGTATGGCGCCGTCGATGAAGTAAACGCGCTCTTGGGTCTGGCTCTGTCCGCCGGCGCCCTGTCCACCGATATGCAAGAACTGTTGCTCTCCATTCAAAACGACCTCTTTGACCTGGGCGCCGATTTGTGCGTGCCCCAGACGGCGAACGAACAAGCAGGAAAATCGCTGCGCATCCAAGAAAAGCAAGCCCTCCGGCTGGAAGCCGCCATCGACTCGTTCAATGCACACCTTGAGCCCTTGAAAAGTTTCGTATTGCCCGGCGGTTCGCCGGCTGCCGCCTGGCTGCACCTGGCCCGCACCGTCTGCCGCCGCGCCGAGCGCGACGTGGTCACGCTGGCGCGCGGTGAATCGGTGAATCCAAAAGCCATCGTCTACCTGAATCGCCTTTCAGACCTACTCTTCGTCATGGCGCGCGTCGCCAACAACAACGGCAAGAATGATGTGCTATGGCAGCCGGGGAAGAGCCAGAAATAAATCAAATCCGAAATTCGAAACTCGAAATCCGAAACAATTTCAAAACTCAAAAAAGCTCAAAACAAGAGACACACTCGAAGGCGCGTTTCGGTATTGGAATATTTGATTTTTGAATTTGTTTCGGATTTCGTATTTCGGATTTCGGATTTGCCCCGCTACATCCTGTTCACCCGCTCACGATGCGCATGCTCGCGGATCACGTCGAGGTGCTCGTCCAGCGTTTTTGTCATTTCCTGCGCCTGCTGGGCGCTTTCGGCCAGCTTGCGCAGCGCGTTGTACATGGCCAGCATGGTGGGATAGTGACTGCGGCGGCGCACGGGTCGGCTCAGATCGCGGAATTCACTCACCCTTGACAGGAAATGCGATTGCACCAAATCGATGAGGTCGCGCGAGCACTTTTCCGAGTGGGTCAACAGTTGCCGCAACGTCATGCGGCGAATAGGTTTTTCACTGCCCATGACAACACCCTGAGAAAAAGCTAAGCTTGAAGGGCAGTCAGCGCTAAGCTGAAGAACCACAAGCTCCTTCCTCTTGCCTGTGCACGCGTCCTAACGAGGGCATGGATTCCTTCTATCCTCTCGCGGCAATACGGTGCGGTCAAGAGCAAACCAAACTCCTCCCATGCGCATTTTGCTTTTGGCTGACATTCACGGAAACTGGCAGGCCCTGGAGGCCATCCAAGAACCGTACGACATTTGCATTTGCTTGGGCGACCTGGTCGATTACGGCCTCGAGCCCAGCCCGTGCATTCAGTGGGTCAAGGAGAAAGCGAACTATACCATTCGCGGCAATCACGACCACGGCGTCGCGCAAAACGTCAAGGTATTCGGCAAGAACGGCTTCAAATACCTCACTGCCATCACCCGGCCGCTGACGCAAGAGCGCGTCACGATGGCCGAGCGCCGCTACCTGGGCGCCCTGCCGGTCGCGCAGCGCGTGTCCCTCGAGACCGCCAAGTTCCTGCTCGTGCATGCCACGCCGCGCGATCCGCTCGACGAATACGCGATCAACGACGCCGACTTTTGGGCGCGCCGGCTCCAAGATGTAGACGCCAACGTCATTTGCGTCGGCCATACCCATCATCCCTATGTTCTCGAAGTCGGCGACAAACTGGTCATCAATCCGGGCAGCGTCGGCCAGCCGCGCGACGGCGACCCGCGCGCCTCCTACGCGATCATCGAAAACCAGCGCGTCGAGCTCAAACGCGTCGAGTATGCCGTCGAGGACACCGTCCGCACCGTGATGGAAAGCAATTTGCCCGAGCCCGCCAAAGCCTTGCTCGCCGAAGTCTTCCGCACCGGCGGCCTCGCCAAGCCCGACAGCGGCAAGCAAAAAGGCGACGCCCCTTCCTCCAGCACGAATCATCAGACGCCGACGCCGTCGCTGGCGTAACGTTACTGCATTTTATTGCAGTACTGCATCTATTTGTTATAATGAGCGTGTCTCATGAAATGGACGCAAGATCCATGCATAAGAAAAGATTGCAGCACGTAGATCGGCGCTTGAGCAAGGAAGAACGCGCACGCCACGCGAAGATTCGAGAATCCGCCTATTTGGACATTCCACCGAAATCGAATACGCTGCGATCATCCTCTCCCCCAGGAATCCCGACGCAGATTCGCCATGCGCGCGAAGCGCGCGGGCTCACGTGGTACTCATTAGCCAAGTTGGCCAACATACCCAATCAAGCCACCATTCGAGACATTGAGCAAGGCAAGGACGTCAAGCTTTCCAACTTGCAATCCGTCGCCGCTGCATTGGGCCTGAAGCTGGAGCTAGTCGAACAGGTCGCCTAAAGGAGGATGCGCCATGTCCCAAGCCACGGCCGTCAAAGGTCCGAGCTTCGTCGAAGACGTCGAGCTGCAGGGGCACATCATCGATTCTTTGCTCTTGCCCAAAGTGCTCGACGAAATCCTCACGCGCGGCGGCTCGTTCACCTTGAAGGAAATGCACATCGGCCAGCGTCAGGAGGATCCCAGCTACGTCCGCATTGAGGTCCGCGCCGACAGCACTCATCTTTTGGAGGAGATTCTCGACGCCGTGCTCGATCACGGCGCCGTGCCCGTGGTGGCCAAGGATTGCGACTATCAAATCGCCGACCTGGACGCCGCCTTTCCGGAGAATTTTTACAGCACGACGAACTACCGCACGCAAGTGCGTCTGGGCGGCGAATGGGTCGAAGTCGAAGATCAGGAAATGGACTGCGGCATCTTGCTCGACCTGGAAAGCAAGAGCGCCCGCTGTCTGCCCATGATGCACGTCAAGAAGGGCAATCCCATCGTCGTCGGCCGGCAGGGGCTGCGCGTCTTCCCCGCGGAAACCACGGCCCGGCAACATCTATTCGAATTCATGGGCAGTTCGGTATCCAGCGAGAAGCCCAAGGGAGTGACGGTGCGCGAAATTGCCGCCGCCATGAAGCGCACCCGCGAAGCCGGCGAAAAAATCCTCGCCGTTCTAGGTCCCGCCGTCGTCCACACCGGCAGCGTCGCGCACATTTGCGAGCTCATCCGCCGCGGCTACCTTCAGGTGCTCTTCGCCGGCAACGCCCTGGCGACCCACGACATCGAGCAGGCACTGTTCGGCACCAGTCTGGGTGTCTACCTTGAGCGCGGCCTGCCCGCCGAGGAAGGGCACGAGCATCACCTGCGGGCCATCAACACCATTCGCCGGCTCGGCGGCATCAAGTCCGCAGTGGACAAAGGCGTCCTTCGAAGCGGCATCATGTTCGAATGTACCAAGCACCACATTCCCTTCGTCTTAGCCGGCAGCATTCGCGACGACGGCCCCTTGCCCGAAGTCATCACCGACGTCCTCGTCGCTCAGGACGCCATGCGCGAGCTCATCCGCGGCGTCGGCTTCTGTCTCATGATGGCCACCATGCTGCACTCGATCGCCACCGGCAATCTCTTGCCCGCCTGGGTCAAGGTCGCCTGCGTGGACATCAACCCCGCCACGGTGACGAAACTGGCCGACCGCGGCAGCCATCAAACGGTCGGCGTCGTCACGGACGCGGAGCCATTTCTAAGGGCATTGGTCGAGGAACTGGCTTGAAGGACGCCGGCGCGGCGGCACGACGTGATTAGTAGCTTGCAATTATCCGCACAATGCGCCAAACGATGCTGACCAGGATGATTGCGCCGCCGAGGAAGATCAAGATGCGCGCGATCATCTCCCCCCAGCCGCCTTGCATGCGGCGGATGATTTCTTTATCACTCATCTTATGACTGATGCCGCGCCGGCCCGTGTTGGCGCTCAGGTTCAGGAGGATAACGCCGACGATCACGAGCGCGACGCCGGCAGCTAAGAGATACCAGGGGGCGGCAGCCATGTTTGCCTCGTAACGGTTTTTCCGGTCTTTTATGGTATGCCAGCGGTCCCGTACTTGCCAGCGCGTTTCAGGACGCGTAGGGATTCGATCTTTAGTCCAATTCGCGATTTTTTGGCAGGTTCCGCGCAACAGGTAAGAGCGTCACGACCTTTGCCGAATACAGCGCGAGGCCGAAAATCCAACCTCTTTTTCCCCCGCTGGTTTGCTTGCCCCATTGGAACCGCGCATGATCTTAGTGCGGAAGCGCGGACTATCGGCGCGACATCGCCGCAGGCTGAAGCCTGCGGCTACAACGCGCAAGCGTACACCGCAAGCGTAGCTGCACCCTTTAGGGTGCGGCCGCCCTTCGGGACGTATCGAGAAGAGGACGGGACCATGTTTCGCAATCGATTGATGGCTGTGGCGCTGGCGAGCAGCTTGTTGTTCACATCCGGCTGTCTGGGACTTTTCGAACGCGACCCCTGCCAGCAGCAGCAGGGCTTGTTCGGCCACGGTTGCTTGTTCAACCGCGAGGGGGGCTTGTTCAGCCGCTTCCGGACGGCGTCGCGCAACAACGATTGCGATTGCATCGAATTCGGCAACGGCTTCGCTAACGGCGCGCCGATCGTTGAAGGCGGGCCCGTGCTGCAAGATGGCGCTTTCCCACCGCCGCCACGCATAGTGCCCGTGCCGCAGCAGGCCGGTCCCAAGCCGTACACGCCTTAGTAGGCTCGTAGCGGAACTCGCCAGAGTTCCGTCTTTGCACAATGCACGGAATTTTGGCGAATTCCGCTACACCTACTTTTTCTTCACCAAATCCCGAAACGCGTTGCACAAAAGCGGCGCCGTCTCCGGCCCGAGGCTGTTGATCTCGCCATACGGCGCGGTCTTGCGGCCGTAACCGTACGGCGCCTTCTCGTCCCATTGCCGCTTCGACAGGATGTAGCCGATCTCATCATTGGCCAAGCCGATCAGCATGCGGTGCTTTGCTTCGAGCTGACCATAAATCGAAGGCTCGACCGGGGCATCGGGAAAGTCGGCGTTCTTCTCGGCAGGGTCGGGCACCTTGCCCAGCACCAGCTCGGGATAGATCTCGCCGGGAATGGCCGCGATCTCCAGCTCGCCGAGCTTGAGGTAGCCTAGTTCCGTGCGAATGCACATGCGCTTGGCGTCGAAGTCCTTGTCCTTGTTCGGCTCGGCGCGGTCCGGATCGCCCGTCCAAACATACGATTGCCGCTCCAAGACTCCGAGCTTCCAGAAGAGTTGATAGCCCTTGTTGTCGATCGGCAAGAATAGTGGCCGCGTACGCACAACTATCGGCGTAAGGCGAATCGGCTGCGCGGCGTCCATGGCCTTGTCGGCCAACTGCCCAACAAGCCGGCCAAAGCGCTCGGTCTTTTCGAAAGTGCCGTCTTTCAAAAGCTCGCCCTTGTCGTTTTTGACCGGCACATGCAGCGAGGTCATCAACCCGCCCACGGTTCCCGTTAAGTACACGACCGGGCATTCATACTTTTCCTTCAGATACTTGACCGTCGCGTCGACATAATCGGCGCTTAAAAGCGTGTTCTTGCTGCTCAGCGTTTCCGGATGACAGTTCCATTGGACGACCAAGCCCGCGGTCTTGCCTTTATCCAGAAAGCGCAAGGCCACCAGATCGTCGTGCTTGACGATAGGCTCGCGGCCGTCGTGCAATAGGTCCGGGTCCTTGGCCACGCCGAGGCGGGCCTCTCTGGGCTGCGCCGACTTGTCGGCCGATTGCACCGCGTCGACGATGCCCTTTTCCACCTGTTTCATGTAGTCCGGATCGATGCCGCTCTGAAAGGCACTGGGCCCCCAGAGACCGAGCGTGTCCGGACCTTCGTGATTGTGCGTGCTGGACACCAGCACATAGGTGAAGCCGGGCAGCTTGGCGCGGGCCTTCTCGACTTCCTGCAGAAACAAGCCGACGAGATCCACGGCTACGAGCGCAATCTTGGTGTTTTCATGCCGCAGCACGACCGCCCGCGCCCACAAAGGATCGTGCACACCGGTAGCCTGTCGATTCTTTCCAAAACCCGCGATATAGACCGGTTTCTTGCCGACGGCGGGGGTAATGTCGGCCGCGCCGAAGCCGACTTGCACCGTGTCCGACTTGGGCGCGCCGGAGAATGCCGCAGCGGTCGAACCCTGAAACAGTAATGCAGCCAGCCAAACAAAGCGGTTCATGGAGGCCTCCTTGGAGTGCGGCGCGTCGCACGCACTCCAAGATCATCAAACAAAAATCCGCGCTCTGCAATCCTTTTCCCCTCTTGCTGAACTGGGAGGGAAAACGTTATAAAGCAGGATGGAAAAATTGCCTCGGAAGGTCATGGAAGAGGAATTACTGTCTGGCCGGTTCGCACAGCCAGCCGGGGCGAGGACATTCGGAGAATCTAGCGATGCCGAGCCCTTTTCCCGGAATGGATCCGTTTCTCGAAGAGGACAAGCACTGGCCGGAATTCCATAATCAGCTCGTGCACTGTCTCTATCAAATCCTGCTTCCGGGACTCATGGACCGTTATCGCGCGCGTGTGGCCCAGCGCCATTACGTCAATGAGCAAGTGCTGTTCACCTCGGTCGTGCGCGAGGAGCACCACGAGCCTTACATCGAAATCCGGCAACGCACCGACGGCAAGCTGGTGACCGTTGTCGACGTCGTCAGCCCAGCAAACAAGACCACTGCGGGCGGCCGGCAGGCGTACATGGACCGTCGCCGCGAAGCCCGCAATCAATCGAGCAGCCTGGTGGAGCTCGATCTGGTGCTGCAGGGACAGCCGATGCTCGACTACTCGCGCGAAGGGTTGCCGGATTGGGATTTCGCAGTGACCGTGTCGCGTTCGACGCAGCCGGACCGCTACGAGATTTATACCGCGACGGTCGACAAGAGGCTGCCGCGCTTTCGCATGCCGCTGGCGGCGGACGATCGCGACACCGTGGTCGATCTGCAAGCCGCCATGACCCGCGCCTACGACCAGGGCAACTTCGCTCAGCTCATCGACTACGCCAAAGACCCGGCGACCGCGATTTCGGACAACCACCGCAATTATCTCGACTGCAAGCTGCGTGAGCTGAAGCTGCGCAAGTAGGCCAAACTTCGAAATCCGAAACATTTTTCTCAGCAAGCTACTTGCAACTCCGTCTCCAGGCAGTTACAGTGACCGGCGCTCGTCTCATGCGTACAGCGCATTCTCCAACGCCCTTCGCAAAGGAGAAAGCATGACGAACTATCGCCAATTACTTGCTTGCTCCGACGACGTGCTCGCGCTCACCGATCCGCTGGTGATGAATCTGCTCGTCGCGAAGAGTATTCCCAGCCTTTCCGACCTCGACATTCCGACTTACCAATCTCTCGCCGACCAGTGGGCCGAAGCAGTTCGCCAACGGCTTCCGGAAGCAGAGCGCGTGTTTTTGCAGACTCCCTGGGAATGGAAGAACGACGTCAACTTCTTCCGCTTGGGCGTCTTGCACAGCTTTCTCGAGAACGAGGCCGGCATAGCCTACCGGGAGGACCAGCGAAACGTCACCGCAATTCACTACACCAATCCGTCCGATCTCTTTC
>JAKEFD010000240.1 GCA_022616245.1 Gemmataceae bacterium | reverse complement strand
GTCGTGTAGGCGAACTTATGACTTGACGAGCCGTATGCGTTAACTGCGCACGTACGGATCTGTGGGAGCCGGGGTCGGGCAACCGCCCCGGCGACCCGGCCCAGGTTTGCGGTCTACCGAGGCATCGGAATTCTTGCGAATTCCGCTACAGTGAACCTGGAGAACCTGGATGAAACCGGTGAAGCGGGGCGGCGGCTGGGCCGCCATCTGGTACACCTTGCGGATGGCGCGGCGCGTGGGCTGGCGGCAACTCTGGAACGCCATGCGCGCGAAGAACACCTGCAAAACCTGCGCGCTCGGCATGGGCGGGCAAGCAGGCGGCATGCGCAATGAGGCGGGCCACTGGCCCGAAGTCTGCAAGAAATCCTTTCAGGCCATGGTCGCCGACATGCAGCACGGACTGCGGCCTGAATTCTTTGCTCGATTTTCGATCGAAGAGCTGAAGGCTTTGTCGCCGCGCGAATTGGAATGGTGCGGCCGGTTGACCGCTCCCTTGTACGCGGGCCCCAAGGATAGGCACTATCGGGTCATCGATTGGGAACAAGCGCTCGACCGCATCGTCCGCCAATTGCGCGAATCGCTGCCCGACCAGATGTTTTTTTACGCCAGCGGCCGGTCCTCCAACGAAGCCGGCTTTCTTTTGCAACTGTTCGCCCGGCTCTACGGCACCAACTTCGTCAACAATTGCTCGTACTATTGCCATCAATCCAGCGGCGTCGGCCTCACGGACGCGCTCGGATCGGGCACCGCGACCGTTACGCTGGATGACGTGGAAGGCGCGGATCTGTTCTTCCTCATCGGCGGCAATCCTGCGTCCAATCATCCACGCCTGATGCGGACGCTCATGAACATTCGCCGGCGCGACGGGCACGTCATCGTAGTGAATCCAGTCAAGGAAGTCGGCCTCGTTAACTTCAGCGTCCCTTCCGACCTCTGGAGCCTGCTTTTCGGCAGCAAGATCGCCAGCCTCTACGTGCAACCACATATCGGTGGCGACATCGCACTCTTGACCGGCTTGGCCAAAGCGATCCTCGCACGTGAAGCGCAGGATCGCGCGTTCATCGAACAGGCCACCGAGGGGTTCGACGCGTTTGCCGAGCACGTGCGCGCTACATCGTGGGAAGCAATTGAAAAAAACTCCGGCGTCGCCCGAGCCACCATAGAGGAAATGGCGAACTACTACGTCGCTGCGCGGAACGTCATCTTCGGTTGGACAATGGGCATCACGCACCATGAGCACGGCGTGGCCAACGTGCATGCCATTGTCAACACCGCCCTTTTGCGCGGCATGGTCGGCAAGCCGCGCGCGGGACTGCTGCCCATTCGCGGCCATTCCAACGTGCAAGGCGTCGGCTCCATGGGCGTGGCCCCGAACCTGAAGCAAGCCATTTTCGACAACCTGGAAAAGGTCTTGGGCATTCGGCTGCCGACCGCGCCGGGCCTGGACACCATGGGCTGCATTCGTGCGGCGGCGGATGGCAAAGTGCGGGCTGCCTTCTGTTTGGGCGGCAACCTGTTCGGGAGCAATCCGGACGCACGCTTCGCCGAGCGCGCCTTGGGCAACTTGGACTTCATTGCCTATCTCAATACGACGCTGAACACGAGCCACGCTTGGGGACGGGCCCGCGAGACCCTGATTCTTCCAGTGCTGGCCCGCGACGAGGAGCCGCAGAAGACGACGCAGGAGTCGATGTTCAACTTCGTCCGCTTAAGCGACGGCGGTCCCGCCCGGCTGAGCGGTCCACGCAGTGAAGTGGCCATCATCGCCGAAGTCGCGCGACGCTACTTTGACTCGCGCAGAATCTCCGAAGCGCTCGACCTGGACTGGACCAAGCTGCAAGACCACTGCGCGATTCGCGATCTCATCGCCCGCATTATTCCGGGCTTCGAGGCTATCCGCGACCTCGACCAGAACGGCAAAGAGTTTCAGATCGGCGGGCGGACCTTTCACCAGCCGCGCTTCAACACACCTAATGGCAAGGCGCGTTTTCACGTCACCGCGCTGCCGCCCCTCTGCGGCGAGCCAAACCAGCTTCGGCTCATGACGGTGCGTTCCGAAGGACAGTTCAACACCGTCGTGTATGAAGAAGAAGACATCTACCGCGGCCAAGAGCGGCGCGACGTCATCTTGTTGAATCCGGAAGACATCCGCCGTCTGGGTTTGAAGGTGGATCAGCGCGTTCGGGTGACCAGCGCGGCCGGCGAAATGTCCAACATCCTGGTCCGGCCGTTCGACATCAAGCAAGGTAACGCGCTCATGTACTATCCGGAAGCAAACGTGCTCGTGCCAGCCGTGGTCGACCCGCGCTCGAAGACCCCTGCGTTCAAGTCCGTGCTGGTGACTGTCTCGTAAAGGCGAGGCCGCTACAATGCCAACCGCAACCTTTAACGGTTTTCGAAAGGACCGCGCGCAAGCTGCATGCCCGCACCCGACGGCTTTTCCTGGGTCGACAAGCCTCTCTTGGCGGGGATGGCCCGGCCCGGCGACCGGGAAGAGTTTTCCTGGCTCCGGGAACAAGGCATACAACTCTTGATTTCGCTCACGGAATATCCGCCGCGCCGTGACTGGATCAACGAAGCGGGCCTCTTGCACATGCACATCCCGGTCGAGGATCTGCACGCCCCGGCCCAAAAGCAGATCGACTTGTGCATCTCGGCCATCGACAAGGCCCACAGCCAAGGCATGGGCGTCGGACTGCACTGCGCCGCCGGCTTGGGCCGCACCGGCACCATGCTGGCCTGCTATTTCGTTACACGCGGGTTGGGCGCCAAGGAAGCCATCGACAAAGTCCGCAAGCTGCGGCCGGGCTCGATCGAAACGGACGAACAGGAGGAATCGATCATCGACTTCGCGCTCAGGCGGCGGAAAGAGTCCTGATTCATCGTTTCGCGCTTGGAACGTTCGGTGGGGCAAACATTCCTGTCTGCCGGCAGACAGGAATGTCTGCCCCACGGATTTGCCAAACTGACCCACTACGCCGCATTATCTTCATGGTTGCGACATCCGAAACATGATATAATTCGGGTGATTGTGAACGGGGTATCGCATGCTCCTCATTGGCCGCGGCAAACAACGCACCTGCCAAGGGACTACCCGGCGGGAGTTCATCCAGGTCGGCGCATCCAGCGTCTTGGGCCTGTCGTTGGCGGACCTGCTCCGCTTGCGCGCCAGCGGCACTTACGAAGCCGGCTCGGCCCGCAGCGTTATTTTCCTGTGGCTCTGGGGCGGGCCCGCGCAGCTTGACACCTGGGACCCCAAGCCCAACGCTACTCTAGAGTACCGCGGCCCTTTCAACACTATCCCGACGCGCACCGCCGGCGTCCGCATCGGCGAGCTTTTTCCGCAGATCGCCGAGATTCAGGATAAGTTCGCGATTTTGCGTTCGTTGCATACGCAGTCGAACGATCATGGCGTGGCCGGCACGATCGGCCTCACCGGCAGCATGGCGGGCAGCGTCAACCTGGGCGGCGGCATGTCCCCGGGCTTGGTGCGGCCGACTACCGGCGCTGTCGTCGCGCGCGCACGCGGCTTCCGCGGCAACCTGCCCCCGTTCATCGTCATCGGCGGCAAGCTTCACCAAGGCAAGAAGGCCATCGTCGGCGAAGGCGGCGGCCCCTTAGGCGCCTTGTATGACCCCTTCCGGCTCGAATACGACCCGGAAGTCGGCACCCGTATCCCCGCTTTGCAGCTGCCGGCCAATCTCACACCCGAACGCCTCGCCGATCGTCAAAGTCTCCTGCAATCCTTGGCCCAGGCGCAGCGCACTGCCGACCAGGCCACCAACCTTCGTTCCATCGATGACTACCGCGCTCAAGCGTTGGCTCTGTTGACCTCCGCGGACGCGCTGCGCATGTTCGACGTAGCGCGCGAGCGGCCCGAACTCGCCGACCGCTATGGCCGCACACGTTTCGGTCAATCATGCCTTTTGGCCCGGCGTCTCGTCGAACACGGCGTTCCGTTCGTACAAGTCAATTGGAGCGACCACGTCGAAGCGGAAGAGGACTCCGGCGACGGCGGCTGGGACCATCATTACCGCAATTTCCAGATTATGCAGGATCGCCATGCCCCCTGGCTCGATCAGGCGTATTCCGCCCTCATCAGCGACCTGCACCAACGCGGCCTTTTAGCGACGACGCTCGTCGTGGCGGTCGGCGAGTTCGGCCGGTCGCCGCGGATTAACGACAAGGCGGGCCGCGAGCACTGGGAACATTGCTATAGCGCGCTGGTGGCGGGCGGCGGCATTCGCGGCGGCCGCGTTATAGGCCAAAGCGACCGCAATGCCGAACGGCCAATCGAGCGCGCGCTCACGCCGGCCGACCTGGCTGCAACGATCCAGCACGCGATCGGCATTACCAGTGAACAGGCGGCGACCTTAAACGTGCGGGTAAGCGGACGGGTGATCGAAGAATTGTTCTAAGACCTTTTTAATCACTTCTGACGTGACTTCTTGCCCGATAAGGGGTTAGACTAAGAGAAGAGAATTGCCCCCTGCGAGGTGTCTTATGCGCCGCATCATCGCCTTTTCCATTCTGGCAGTCAGTTTCGTAATCGTTTTTTCCGCTCCCAGCATGGCTCAGTTTGGCAAGAAAGGCAAAGGCGGCGGCCAATTCGGCTTTGGTGGGGGTATGCAGTTCGGCGGGGGACAATTTGGCGGCGGGCAATTCGGCGGCATGCAAATGCAAATACGGCCGGGCGGGGCGGGCGGCATGAGTGATCCCGGCGTCCTTTTCGATCAGCTGTCCAAGGGGCGCGGCTTCTTTCTGGTGAACGACACGCGCACTTTGCGCGAACCGCTGACGCGCTATCTCCAAGAAAAAGGCATCACTAACGGCCAGGTGACGCGCGACCAGTTTACGTCCTTCATGTCCTCCATGACTGCCGGCGGCGGTTTCAACATGATGCGTGGACCGCAAGGCGGCGGCGGACCCAACCCAGGCATGGGCCGTCAAGGTGGGTTCTCCGGCGGCGGAATCCCAGGCGGCGGTGCGATGTTCGGTGGTGCACAAATGAATCCTGTCGATGCACTTTCGCAATGGGCCGATTCCGACTTCAAATTCCGCGACCGCAACGGCGACGGCTTCCTCAACATGGACGAAATGTCCGATCAGCTGAAAGTCGACCTCGGCCGCTGGGACTTTACGCGCGACAACCTGATCGATGTCGAAGAATACAAGGCGTTTTTCGTGACACGCTTCCAGGAAGGCCGCGGCCGCGATAACCAGCTTTCGCCGAACCCCATCGCCGTCATCATCGAGGAAGAAATCGATTGGGACAAACGGCCCGACGTATTGCGGGCTGGCAAGCTCGACCCCAAAGTGCTACCCGATTGGTTCATGAAACTCGACACCGACAGGGACGGCCAGGTCGCGCTCTATGAATGGCGTCGCGACGACAGGAGAATTGAAGAATTCGCTGAATGGGACCGCGACGATGACGGCTTAATCACACCAGAAGAAGCCATCAGCAAGCACCGGCAAAGCATGGTTGCCCGCAACGGCGATTCGAGCGAATCCCCGTCGATGTTCACGCGCTTCTCGGAAAACGGCGCTAACCCCTGGGCTGGCAAAGGCAAAAAGGGCGGCGACAAGGGCAAAAAAGGCAACGATAGGTCCAGTTTTTCGTGGCCAGGCTTCAAACTCCCGAAGTAAGCACGCATGCACAAACGAAAACGCCGGCGCTCAAACGCCGGCGTTTTCTTTTCCAATCCAAAATCAACAATCGAAAATCAACATTCCATCTATTCGCCGCGTTTCTTTCTCGCCAGGTAATCCGCGATCGTCTTCGCCGGGTTTTCGTTGAACGCGTCCCGGCAGCCGGAACAGCACACATAGTAGGTCGCGCCCATGTAGCTGACTGCGATCGTTCCGAGCCCCCCGGTGACTACGCATTCGTTCTTCTTCGCGGTCGCGCCGAAGCTTTCGCCTTCTTTGGCATACGCGATCTGAAACTGCTTGTTGTACAGCGTGCGGTCCGCGAGCTTGGTGGAAAAGGTGAGGATGAGGCGCACGCCGCCGCCTGCTGTGTTGATCTTGATCTGGTGCGTGTCTTTCGTCTCCGGGTCTAGCCGTTCGAGCGTCAGCGTCCCTTTCTTCAGCTCGCCCTCGAAAACTTGCTTGCCGTCTTGTCTGTCTACGAGTGTCCATTGATACTTCTGTTTGGCCGGCAGGAAGCGCATGTCGCCGCTCTTGAAATACTTACTATCTTTGAGATCAACAGAAAACCAAATGTCTTTCCCCTTGAAGCGCCAGCTCCACGCGGCGTTCTCTTTCCAGATCTCGCTTTTGTTCTTTTCCGATGTGCCGTTGCCCTTCCAACCGCCGATGTACTCCTGGAGCGCTTGCAATGCTTCCTTGGGGTCGGTCCCCTTACCGGCGTCGCTTAAGGCCGGCAACAACGGCAATGACAATAAGACACAGGCGAACAGAAGGCATTGCATGGAAGAAATCCTCGCTCGTGAATCGACCAACGATGGGTATCTCGTATCCTACTTCATAAATCAGATTTACTCTAGGACGACCGGTTACGCCTTTTTGGTTCCGTAACTGTTCAATACCCGTCACATTCTTCACCGCAGGCGGTCCATGCCGTCCCTTGACGCTTCGCCTCGACCCGCCATAGTTAATCTGAAGCGCGTTGCACTGTCGCCGACGCCGACCGCCAAGCGGTCAACTGGGAGGAAAACATTGCCAAGCCGACTGCTTGGCAGTCGCCGACAGGAAGCTCTTCCCACAATGGAAACACAACAGCATGCCCAAGCGCACGGACATCAAGAAAATTCTGCTCATCGGCTCCGGTCCCATCGTTATCGGCCAAGCGTGTGAATTTGATTACTCCGGCACCCAGGCGTGCAAGGCCCTGCGCGAAGAGGGCTATGCCGTTGTGCTCGTCAATTCCAATCCGGCCACCATCATGACTGATCCGGACATGGCCGACCGCACCTACATCGAGCCCATCACCTGGGAGTTCGTGGCCAAGGTTATCGAGAAAGAACGGCCGGATGCGCTGTTGCCGACGCTGGGTGGGCAGACCGGACTCAACACGGCGATGGACCTTCATCGCCATGGCATCTTGGAAAAGTTCGGCGTCGAGATGATCGGGGCCAGGGCGGACGTCATCGACAAAGCGGAGGACCGGCAAAAGTTCAAGGACGCCATGCTGAAGATGGGTCTTGATGTGCCCAAGAGCGGCGTGGTCAGGACGCTGGTCGAGGCCAACGCGGTGCGTGACGAGGTGGGTCTGCCGTGCGTGATCAGGCCGAGCTTCACGCTGGGCGGCACCGGGGGCGGCATCGCCTACAACCGCGAAGAATTCAACGACATGGTTGTCCGCGGCCTGGAACTGAGCCCGGTCGGCGAAGTCCTCATCGAGGAATCGGTAATCGGCTGGAAGGAATTCGAGCTGGAAGTGATGCGCGATCGGGCGGACAACGTCGTCATCGTCTGCTCGATCGAAAACTTTGACCCGATGGGCGTGCACACCGGCGATTCGATCACCGTCGCGCCGGCCCAGACCCTGACGGACAAGGAATATCAGAGGATGCGCGACGCCGCTCTCGCGATCATTCGCGAGATCGGCGTCGAGACCGGCGGCAGCAACATCCAGTTCGCCACCCATCCGGATACCGGGCGCATGATCGTCATTGAGATGAATCCACGCGTCAGCCGGTCGAGCGCGCTGGCTTCGAAGGCCACCGGTTTTCCGATCGCGAAGATCGCCGCCAAGCTCGCCATTGGCTATCGCCTGGACGAATTGAAGAACGACATTACCCGCCAGACGCCGGCCTGTTTCGAGCCGACCATCGACTATGTGGTAACGAAGATCCCGCGCTGGACGTTTGAGAAGTTTCCCGACGCCGATCCGACGCTGACAACGCAAATGAAGTCGGTGGGCGAGACGATGGCTATCGGCCGCACGTTCAAGGAATCGCTGCAAAAAGCGCTGCGCGGCCTGGAAACGGGGCGCTTCGGTCTGGGCTGCGACCAAGCCGATCCATGGGGCACGCCGAATCAGCCGCCCATGGAGGCGATCATGAATCGTCTGGCTACGCCGAACGCGGAGCGCATCTGGTACATCCGCTACGCCATGAAAGCGGGCCTGGCTGTTGAGGATATTTATCAAAGCACGAAGATCGACCGCTGGTTTCTGCACAATATCCGCGACCTCGTGGACCTGGAGGAGCGGCTTAGCGCTTGTCCGAGCTTGGACGCTGCGAGTGAAGATCTTTTGTGGGAAGCGAAACAGGCCGGCTTCTCCGACCGCCAGCTCGCGCATTTGTGGAACACCAACGACCTGGAAGTGCGCCGCGCGCGCAAAGCCCGCGGCGTCGAGGCCGTGTTCAAACTAGTCGATACCTGCGCGGCGGAGTTCGAGGCCTATACGCCGTACTATTACTCGACCTACGAGCGGCCGGCGACAGAATTGCAGATTGCGGATTACGGATTGCAGATTGACACAGGCGCTGCTAATCCGAAGTCCGCAATCCGCACTCCACAATTGGCAGATGAGACCAAGCCCGCCAAACCGGGCAAAGATCGCATCATGATCCTGGGCGGCGGCCCCAACCGCATCGGCCAGGGGATCGAATTCGACTATTGCTGCTGTCAGGCGGCGTTCGCGCTGCGCGCCGCGGGGTACGAGACCATCATGGTGAACTCGAATCCCGAAACAGTTTCGACGGACTACGACACGAGCGATTATCTCTTTTTCGAACCTCTCACGGCGGAAGACGTGCTCAACATCTGCGACCGGGTGCAGCCCAAAGGCCTGATTGTGCAATTCGGCGGGCAGACCCCTCTGAACTTGGCGCGTGCCTTGGAGGCGGCAGGCGCGCCCATAATCGGCACCAGCGTGGATTCGATCGATGTCGCCGAAGATCGCGAGCGTTTTCAAGTGATGATTGCCAAGCTGGGGTTGAAACAACCGGCCAACGGCACTGCCCGCGATCTGCAGGGCGCAATCTATGCCGCCCGGCAGATCGATTTCCCCGTACTGGTGCGGCCCAGCTATGTGCTCGGCGGCCGGGCCATGGAAATTGTCTACGACGAAGAGCGCATGAAGTCCTTTGTCGGTCAGGCGCTCGAAGTGTCGCAAGGCAAGCCGATCCTCATCGACAAGTTTCTCGAGTCCGCCATCGAAGTCGACGTGGACTGCTTGTGTGACGGGCAGCGCACCATTATCGGCGGCGTCATGCAGCATATTGAAGAAGCGGGAGTGCACTCCGGCGATTCGGCATGCGTCATCCCGCCCCATAGTCTGCCGGCCGATGTGATCGAAGAGATCAAACGGCAGACGCGGGCCATGGCGCTGGAGTTGAAAGTGCAAGGCCTGATGAACGTGCAGTTTGCCGTACAGGTCGAGCGCGGAGCGCAGAGCGCGGAGAGTGGAGCGCTCCATACTTCGCACTCCACTCTCCACTCTTCACACTCCGCGCTCCACTCTCCGCGCTACGCGGTCTACGTGCTGGAGGTGAATCCGCGCGCCAGCCGCACGGTGCCGTTTGTGGCCAAGGCGACCAATGTGCCGCTTGCGCGCCTGGCGTCGCTCATCATGGTCGGTAAGACCCTGGATGAATTGGGCATCCACGAGGAAGTGACGCCGCGGCACTATTCGGTCAAGGAAAGCGTGTTTCCCTTCAACAAGTTCCCCGGCGTGGACATCATTCTTGGTCCGGAAATGCGCTCGACCGGCGAGGTGATGGGCATCGCGGATGCATTCCCGGTCGCGTTCGCCAAGAGCCAGATCGCCGCCAACAGCACACTACCTTTGCAAGGGACCATCTTTGTCAGCGTGTCCAACCGGGACAAAGCGGACATACTGCCCATTGCACGCGAATTTGCCGCCATGGGTTATCGCCTCATCTCCACGCGCGGCACCGCGCGGGCGCTTCGGGCGGCGAACATCGACGTGGAAGAGATCCCCAAGTTGCAAGAAGGCCGGCCCAATCTACTGGACCACATGAAGAACGGTCAGGTCGATCTGGTCATCAATACGCCAAGTGGAAAAGGGGCGCGCACGGACGAGGGCCGGATTCGCGCTGCAGCCGTCCTGAACCGCGTGACCTGCATAACTACGCTGGCTGCCGCGCAGGCCGCAGCACAAGCATGCCGCGCGATGCGGCAGGGTGAGATTACGGTGAAGCCGCTACAGGAGTGGTTTGCTTGATAAGCCGCGATTATGGAACCTACGCCCGATTCTCATCCGGAAGCGTTTGAGCCGGTCAAAGGCAGCAAGGCCAAACGCTTTGTTGAAACTGGCGAGATTTGGGAGAAAGACCTGTTGCATCGCGATCATTGGGAAGTTTATAAGAGCAAGAAGTGGGAAATCGGACAACGTCACCGTGCAGTTTGGCTTGACGGTGACATCAAGGAAAAGTTCTGAACAGTCGAGGACAGCATGTCGAAATCGCCGGACAGCATTTGTCGCGAATATGCCGCCAAGAAAGTAAAGATCACGATTCGGCCCTTGCCGGGCGATGATGAGACTTTGCTCATTGAGGGAGACAAGAATTCCTTGGAGTTCTTGGGCAAGTTGTTGATGGCTCAGGCCCAATCGGAGGACTGTGGATTTCAAATGACGCCGCATGGGGCGGGAAAGGCTTACTTTTCCAAGGACTTCACGCGAGGTGTTTATATTCACCGGACGCATCCGGCAGCGATGAAGAATCAAAGGTCACAGAATTCCAAGACCCGCAAAGAGTTGACCAAGTAGCGCACTTCTTTATGGCCGACTATTTCCACCGTTCATTAGACTGCCCGCCTCAGCCTCCGAATAGTCGTTTAAGCCAACCGCGTTTGACCGGTTTCTTGGGGGGCGGCGGCGTAGGCACTTGTTCGTCCACTTTGGTGTCGTCCGGAACCTCGGCGACGTATTGTGGTGCGCCATTGCTGGAAATGGGCTTCCAAGTGGTCATAGGATCGAGGAAGCGCTGCAGTGCCTGCACGACTTCGCGCGGGTGTCGCCAACGAGCTTCTGGCTGCACCGCCATGAGACGAGTTAGCACGGCCTCGAGCTCCGTCGAAACCTCAGGCCGCAGGTCGCGGATCGAGGGAGGCGGCTCCGTCATGCGTTGCGTCACTGCTTGAACGAAGTCCGGTCCGGCGCTAAAAGGCGGTTGGCCGGTCAGACAGAAAAAGAGAGTCGCGCCCAGGCTGTAGATGTCCGCCCGGCCGTCCACGCTGCTGGCGTCTTGAGCTTGCTCCGGCGCGATATATTCGAGCGTGCCGAGCATCGAGCCGGGTTTGGTGAATCGATTCTGGTATTGTTTAACCAGGCCGAAATCCAATAGTTTCGCTTTGCCGTCCTTGGCCCAAAGAATATTCGTCGGGTTGACGTCGCGGTGCACCATTCTGTGGTCGTGAGCGAAGGCCAGCGCATCGGCAATTTGACATCCGACAAGGCAAGCCGCGTGGATCTTGAGCGGGCCTTGGCGGTGCACGTAGGCTTCGAGGTCCGGAGCATTGACGAACTCCATGGCGTAAAAATGGAGAACGGGCGAATCCGGATCCTCGCTGTCCGCCTGACCGGCGTCGAGCAGCTGAACAATGTGCGGATGTTGCAGCTCGGCAATGGTCTTGCGCTCGGCGTCGAAGCGCATTAGGGGCGCGGGATCGTCGGGCCGTCCGGGAATGAGGACCTTGAGCGCGACGATCTGCCGGGTCTCGAGGTGCTCGGCCTTAAAAATAACGCCGGAATTGCCGCCGCCCAGCCGATCGCGCAACCGGTAGGGCCCGAGGATAAGACCTGAAACTTGCCGATTCTGCAAGCGCGTCGCCTGGTACTGCGTGAGCAGCTCATAGTCGACCAAGCGCAAAAGGAATCGGTCCATGTTGGAATGGTGCTTTAGTTCCGTGCGGCTTTGCGACTCGAGGTTGTCCCAGTCCTGTTGCGCAATGACCTGATTCTGCAGCAAAAGCTGCAGGAATCCCTCAGCGGCCGTCGCCTCGGCGCCGCTAACGGGGCGCATAAGATTGTGCTTATCGCGTCGGGCGGAAGGCATTGCCATGGTGTCTACATCCATCGACTTAGAGTAGGACAGGTCTGCAACCTGTCGGTTTGGCGGACAGAAAAACTGTCCCACGGTTAGCGTTGGCCAAACGAGCGCACATTCCCTCACAGGTTTATAGCTCATGGTTGCGGCGGAATCGAACGTCCGTAGCGTTTCGGAGCAAAATGACGATGAATTTCGGTCCGGGACGAAAATTATCAAAATTAATGAGCTAAACTTGGGGCTACTAACCTAGAGCGGCCGCGACAGCTGTTGCCATTTGGATGGTTGAGGCCTCTCCGCCCAAGTCCGACGTGCGCGTCTTACCTTCTTTGAGCACTTTGCCCACCGCACTTTGCAGCGCAGCCGCCGCTTGGGCGAATCCAAGATGATCGAGCATTAGTTTCGCCGACAAGATGGCCGCCAACGGATTCGCGATGCCCTGGCCGGCAATGTCCGGGGCCGAGCCGTGCACCGGCTCAAACATGCTGGGGTAAGTGCGTTCCGGATTGATGTTGGCGCTGGCCGCCAGTCCAACGCTGCCCGTCACGATCGCACTCAAATCTGTCAGGATGTCGCCGAAAAGATTGCTGGCCACCACGACATCGAACGACTCGGGCTTGCGCACGAAGTCCATGGCGGCGGCATCGACCAAGAGCGGCTTGGCCTCGACATCGGGAAACTCGCGCGCGGTTTCCGCGAACACTTCGTCCCAAAGACCCAGCGTGTGCTGTTGCGCATTCGATTTGGTGATCGAGGTTACTTTTTTGCGGCGGGCGCGGGCGGCGACGAAGGCGGCGCGCATGATCCGCTGACAACCGCGCCGTGTAAACACCGAAGTTTGCGTGGCGATCTCGTTCGGCGTGCCCATGTACAACCGGCCGCCCAGCGGCGCGTATTCACCCTCGGTGTTCTCACGGTAAACCAGCATATCGATGCTGCCGGGCGTCTTGCCGCGCAGCGGCGACTCCACGCCATCAAAGAGATAGGCGGGCCGAAGGTTCACGTATAAGTCGAAGCGACGCCGAAGCGGCAGCAACAAGCCGTGCACCGTGACCGTGTCGGGCACATCCGGCCGCCCGACCGCGCCCAACAGAATCGCGTCGTGTTGCCGGAGCGTGTCCCAGCCGTCCTCGGGAACAATGCGGCCGGTTTCCTTGTAATACGCGGAACTCCACGGCAACCGATTCCACGTCAGGGCGGCGCCTTCTTTTTGCAAAGCATGATCGACGACGCGAATGGTTTGCTCAATGACTTCTGGACCAATGCCGTCGCCGCCGATGACTGCGATGCGCGGAGTTGCCATTGCGGAAAGGTCTCAAATGGACTAAAGAGTGCGGCCCGAATGGCCGATGTCTATTTATTGGGGAAAACCTCAATTTAGTAGGCGGCGCAAGCAGGTCAATATGCGGCAAATAGCAAAGACAAACCGGCTCAGAAGAAAGCTGCGCTTTGCAGTCGGCGTCATTGGCTTATTGCATGCCCTGATTCTTACCGGTACCGGCTGCAATTCGACCAAACCGACGCACTCGGGCGACCCGCTCTTCGGCGAGTATTATCCGAAGGGGCCAACAGGGCAGCAGTTGCCGCAGCAAGCCGCCGCCAACCAGAATAAAGTCGGTTTGTCCACGCCGACGGCGCTCACCGGCAACAGTCCGGCGGCCTTCGCCAACAACACCGCGCTGCCCGGCGCGAGTCCGCTTGCCATCGGCGAAAAGAATGCTCCCGATTGGACGCTGACGAACACGAACAAAGGCGGCAATCCTACCGCCGCCCCAATGGGAAGTGGGAGCAACGGGCCAACCGGCAGTCCCAAAGTCATGCCCGTGCCGCGCGACCCGACGGGCAATCCAGGCGCGTCGAGCATGGCGCCGGCCCCGGGAGGCATACTCACCACCGGTTCCTGGAGCGCCGAGGAAAACAAAGCCAACGTGCCGCCGCTGGGCGCGGAATCCGTCGAGGTTTTGCAAAGTACACTGCAGGCCCGCGGCGTCCTTGGCCTGAAGACCGAGCCGGTCCCGGAAGGCGTGCGCGTTTCCTGCTTCGCGCCCCAGCCCGACAACCCCGCCAATCTCCGCTATCTTGAGACCACCGCCCCGGACGTCGCAACCGCGCTCCAAGCACTCCGGCAAAAACTCGACTCCGGACAGTGACGAGCCAGCACCGATCGCTTCCGTCTCTATACAATAACGTCCATGCACTGGATTCGATCACTAGTTGTTGGCTGCGCGATCATCGCTGTGCTGTTTTTGCCCCTTGCCGCGCACGCATGCCCTTCTTGAAAGGAAGCCATTGCCACGTCTTCCGGTTCGGAGGACGACGAGAATAACTTGCCCAGAGCCTACAACGCCAGCATATACTTCATGCTCTCTGTGCCCTATGCGGCCCTCGGCGTGGTCGGCTTTCTAATTTACCGCGGCTGCAAGAAAAACGAGGAATACAAGCGGGCCCTGGCAGAGCGCGATCCTTCCGTCCCTCCGCCCAGTGAATAGGGCGATTTGACCCGGCGTCTCTAATTGGTAGCCAAATTCGCAAGAATTCGGTCTGAATGGAATGCTTCCATGACCTCGTCGAAACACGGATCCGGATTCACCTGAATCAATTCTCATTCCTAGCCGCGTGCTCGGTGTCTTAGGCGCTTCCACGCCTCCCATTCGATTCAAAGTCGGCCGGTTTAGGGGGCCGGCGCCCCCCGCGGACTGCAAACCCGATGTGAGTGCGGTAAAGACGCACTCGGGAAGGTTCAACTCCTTCGCCGGCCTCTTGGAGGTCGCGCACGGCAAGGGCCCAAAGACGCTCCCGAATACTTGCTATCTTGAATCGGTCTAACATCATGTATCCTTGAGTAAGCTTCTGGTATGCTGGCAAAAGCATATTGCGAAATGTTCCCCTAGCTCGCGCGTCGGGCTAGTGCTAACACAAGCCTGACGCGCGAGCGAAGGAGTGCTAACACAAGCCTGACGCGCGAGCGAAGGAGTGTTAAAATTGTCATTATTCTCAGCAAAGGAGTTCGTCATGAAGTTTCGGTATGGTTGGCTATTGGTGATGAGCGGCGTGATGTTGACGCTGACTGGTTGTCACCAGTCATGCAGCAACACGCCGGCCCCCTCTTCGCCGTCGAGTTCCTCGACGTCGTCTGCATCATGTGAAACAGAAGATTGCTGTACAGAGGCGCCGTCGCGCGCTGAAATCCTGGCCAAGAGCCAAAACACCGAAGACAGCGCTCCCGCACAGGACGGATTCCAATCCGGACCGGCCGTCGGCGAAGACGTGCCCGGACCGTTTCATCCGCTCAACGTCACCGGCGAGCACGCCGGCAAGACCGCCTGCCTGTACTGCGCCAACGGCGGCAACCCGGTCGCCGTCGTGTTCGCGCGCGAAGTCAACCCCACGGTCGCCACGCTCCTGAAGAAGCTCGACGAAGCCACCATCAAGAACGGCAGCCAGAACATGGGCAGCTATGCCGTCTTTTGCAGCGACCAGAAGGGACTGGCCGAACAGCTAAAGGACATGGCTGGCAAGCAGAAGCTGCAAAAACTGGTGTTGTCCATCGACAATCCCGCCGGTCCCAAGTCCTATGAGATCGCCAAGGACGCGGAAGTAACCGTGCTGCTCTATACAGAGTTTAACGTCAAGGCAAACCACGCCTTCAAGAAGGGCGAACTCGCCGCCAAGGATATCGATCGCGTCGTCGCTGACGTGTCGAAGATTGTCTCGGCCAAGTGATCCAGGGTTCAGCTAATTCGCCAATATTCGCGCCTCAAGGGACACCACTTTGGAAAGTCCCTTGAGGCGTCTGAGTTTCAACGTAGACCCCACGCTCCGCGTGGGGATTGAATTCGCTACAATCAGGTCAGGGTCGGAATCCGGTCCTTCAGCCGAGAGACCATCATGAGCAAGCACTCCAAGCATGAGACCGGCGTCCGCGCCGGCCATCCTCCGGCCAAGAAATCACACAAGCCCCATACTCCGGCCGCCGCGCCGACGAGCCGCAAGCGCAAGCTGCTGACCTTGCTCGGTCTGCTCTGTTTTTGCGCCGCGCTTGCGGGAGTCACGTACGCGCTTTGGCCCACGACCAAGCTCGGCCGGCCGCGCGTCGGCCTCCTCGACCCGACCCCGCTCAAGCTGAATCCGGACACGCCCCCCGGCCCCGCCCCCGAAGGCATGGTCTGGGTCCGCGGCGGCGAATTCTGGATGGGCGGCGAGGTCGAACAGCACAACGGCATCATCGCCGAGGATTCACTGCCACCCCACAAGGTCTACGTGGACGGATTCTTCATGGACAAGTACGAGGTGACCAACGAGCAGTGGGCTGTGTTCGCCAAGGAAACGGGTTACCTCACAGTCGCCGAGCTGAAGCCCGATCCGAATGATTTCACGAGAGAACAACTCGACAGCATGACGCCCGAGCATAAGAAGGACCTGTTCGCTCACCCCGTGTCGCTGGTGTTCACGCCGCCGCCCCAGAGGATTTACAACCTCGACATCGCGCACATGGAGCACATGTGGTGGAGCGTCGTCAAGAATTCCAGTTGGAAGCAACCCGAAGGTCCCATGGGCAGCATCGAAGGCAAGGAGAAACGTCCGGCCACGCACATCGCTTGGGTGGACGCGGTCGAGTATTGCAAGTGGCTCTCGAAAAAAACCGGCCGCACCTATCGTCTGCCGACCGAGGCGGAATGGGAGTTTGCGGCGCGCGGCGGCCTCAATCAGAAGGACTATCCGTGGGGCGATGAGCTCACTCCCGACGGCAAATGGATGGCGAATATCTGGCAGGGCCGTTTCCCCAACGAAAACTCCGAAGCGGACGGGTTCGCCCGCGCCGCGCCGGTGGGCTCCTTCCCTGCCAACGGTTACGGCCTGCACGATATGGCCGGCAACGTCTGGGAGTGGTGCAGCGATTTTTACCGCAAGGACTACTACAAGGAGAGCCCCAAGAAAAACCCGCAAGGGCCCACGAGCAGCTTCGACCTCTTAGAACCGGACGCCAAGGAGAAATACGTGCAGCGCGGCGGCTCGTTCCTGTGCGCCGACAACTACTGCATCCGCTTCCAGGTCGCCGCCCGCGGCAAGGGCGAGAAAAAAAGCGCCGGCAACCATGTAGGCTTCCGCACGGTCTGCGAAGCCAAGTGACTTTCGTTTTGGATTTGGAGTGCGGCGCTTTCCCGCCGCTTTGGTTTTTTGGAGTGCGGTGACTGCCGTGAGCGATTGGAATCCGGAGATAGATCGATGGACCAAAGGGCCGCGTATGACGAGTTGATTCGCCGGTTTCAGGAGACGCGCTTTCTCGAATCGATCGGCAGCGTGCTTGGCTGGGACGAGCGCACCTACATGCCGGCCAAAGGCGCCGCCCACCGCGCCGAGCAAATGGCCCTGGTCGCCCGGTTGGGCCACGAGTCTTTGACCAATCCGCGCCTGGGCGAGCTTTTGAAAGAAGTCGAAGCGTCGCCGCTCGCGAAAAACACGGAATCGGCCGAAGCCGTAAACATCCGCGAAATCCGCCGACTGTACGATATCGCCGTCAAGGTGCCGGGCGCGCTGGTCGAGGAAATCGCCCGCACCACGACGCGCGCCCAAGGCGTCTGGCAGGAAGCCCGCAAGAAAAACGACTTTGCTGCGTTCGCGCCCTGGCTCGACAAGATCGTTGGCCTCAAGCGCCAGGAGGCGGAAGCCATCGGCTACAAGGACAGCCCGTACGACGCGCTTCTGGACCTCTACGAGCCGGGAGCGAAGGCTGCGGAAATCACGCGCCTGTTTGCCGATCTGCGCAAGGACCTGGTGCCGCTCGTCGGCGCGATCGCGGAGGCGAAGACGAAGCCGCGCGGCGACATCCTCAATCGCGAATTCGCCGTGGACCGGCAGCACCTTCTGGGTCAATCCGCTGCCGCCGCCATCGGCTTCGACTTCGCGGCCGGCCGGCTCGACACCACCGCGCATCCTTTCTGCACCACCTTCGGCCCCGGCGACATCCGCCTCACCACGCGCTACAACCCGCGCGATTTCACGCCCGGCTTTTTCGGCACCCTGCACGAAGCCGGCCATGGGCTATACGAACAGGGTTTGGACCCGGCGCACTTCGGCACGCCCATGGGCATGGCGGTTTCGCTCGGCATTCACGAATCGCAGTCGCGCCTTTGGGAAAACCAGGTGGGTCGCGGCCGGCCGTTCTGGGAGCACTTCTTTCCACGCCTGCAGCAATCCTTCCCCGGCACGCTCGACGACGTCGGCCTCAACGATTTCGTTTTCGCGATCAACAAAGTGGAGCGCTCCTACATCCGAGTGGAAGCCGACGAAGTCACCTACAACTTGCACATCATCCTGCGCTTCGAGATGGAGCAAGACCTCATCCGCGGCAATCTGAAACCCAATGACGTGCCTCGTGCCTGGAACGAGAAGTTCAAAGCCTTCTTCGATCTTGTGCCTGCCAACGACGCCCACGGCTGCCTGCAAGACATCCACTGGAGCATGGGCGGCCTCGGCTACTTCCCGACTTACACGCTCGGCAACCTCTACGCCGCCCAGTTCATGGACAAAGCCAGAGAGGACCTGCCTGGCCTGGAAGACGATTTCCGCCGCGGCCAATTCGCACGCCTTAAGACCTGGCTCAACGAGAAGATCCACCGCCAAGGCCACAAACACCGCCCGCGCGACCTGGGCCTGAAAGTGACCGGCCAGCCGCTAAGCCACCAGCCGCTAATGAGCTATTTGCGGAAGAAGTACGGGGCGCTCTATGGCATCGGTTAGCACAAGCCTGACGCGCGAGCGAAGGAGTGTTAACAACCTGCAGATGGAAGTGCCAATCGAGTGCAAGGAAGACTCGGAGCCGCGCACGCAGCAAGCGGTGAATTGATCTCTTTCCGGAGCGACACCGAATTCCGGAGCGATAAATCTTCGGCAGAGGTGTCGCTGCGGAAAAACGTCGCAAGTAGCTAACTAATAGGGCTTTGCGCTTGCGAAAAGCTCCGGAGCGACAGCGACACACACACCACCCACCTCCAAATCGCGAGCGAGGCAATCACAAGCCCGACGCGCGAGCGAAGGAGTGAACCGTCTCGCCTCGCCCGAGGGAGAGGGGACTCTAACATGTGGCAAGCACGGGATCATTGGCATAAACCATTAATCATAAATGACTTGTAATTATGAGATTTCTCGTGCACGCCAACTCATGCATAGGCACACCCCCCCTTGCATTGTTATCGTTCACTAGCTCTTGGATCTTGAAGAGTCGCCTGCGCGACACAGTGAGCGACAACATGCCAAAACTTGGCAACGTTGCCACTTTGGCGGTTACCGCTTTCGCCCATCGGGAATTTTGAACTCGTTCCCAAACTCCGTTGAACTCGTGCCCAAACTCCGTTTGGGAACGTACTGCCTCGAAACTCTGTTTCGACCCTCTCACCCCGACGCGCGATCGATCGGGCCAGCCGGATGGGAGGAGTCGCCCCGCAAGGCAGCGAAACGGAGTTTCGCGGTGGTGCGTTCGCAAACGGAGTTTGGGAACGAGCCAAAAAAGTCGCCTTCTGGGTCAACCTTGCCAAAACTTGGCAACGTTGCCAAGAGCTGCGGTCTTGCATTCGAGGCCGCAACAAATTGGCAACATTGCCAATCTCCTATGGCGGAGGCCATCATTCCTTCCGTGGCTTCTCGTCCTTCCCGTTCCCTTCCTTGAGCACTTCAAGGAACCTTAGCCGAGCAGCCTGGGCGGGAGTTGCATCAGCCAATTTCGGGTTCTTCCTGAACCTCTCTTCCTGCTCGCGTTTGGCCTTGAGCGCCGCTTTGACCGCGCGCTCGAACAGTTTGTTGTTGAGCAAGCCATTTGTCAACGCTCGCTCCGTGTTGCCTCGCCCGAAGGCCGAATCAAGCCCGTGCGGCGGCAATGCGCCGAACTTCTTGTCATCGTCCTTCTTGCCTCCGGCATGCGCGCCACCGATAGTGAGCAAGAACATACCGAGCAGTGCACAATAAAGACACCTCATAACGAACTCCTTTACAAAGATTGGTTAGCAACGTGGCAGATTGTCGAGGTTGTTGTCTTGGACGGCATCCGCATGCGAGCGGATGAACCAACGACCGCAGGGCGTGCACCAGTATTTATCCACCTCGGCGCGCTTCCCGCTCCGTTCACCGATTGTGTAGAACGTGTCGCCCTTGTCCATGGCGTCGAGAACTTGCTGCAACGACCACCGTTTGTCGGCGCGGATGGGATTGGTGCCCGTGCCCACGTTGACGATGTGTTGATGAGAGGGCGGCTTATCCGCCGGCGCCTGATCCGTGCAAACGATCCGATAAGAAGCCATGATCTGGAATCCTTCCCCCCAAAGTCGGATTTGGCGACGTTCAGCCGGGGGTCGGTTGCGTCGCCGGGCGACTCGCAAGTCAACACGAATTGCGATGGGCGTGACTTCAATCTATCAGGTCGGATCGTCCATGTCCAGTAAACAGTTAACACAAGGTCAAAAAAAATCTCCGCTCAATCGAAGAGCGACGTTTCTTTTTTCCACAACACGAGTCCCAGCTCTTCCAGGCGAATGCGCAAGGCCTGCGACGAAACTTGAAACCGGCTGGCCAATGGCCGCACGCCGTTTTCAAGTAACAGCTCATCCGTGGCGTCGTGAGAAGCTTGGGCGCGCAAGTCCGGCAGATAGATCGGCGACATGCTGCCGCGCCATTCGTGCCAAATCCGCTTCACCATCTCGCGCGGCATCAGCAAGTAGCTGGCAAAATAATTCGCCTGCGTTTCAATGGGGTTCTTGTCGCTCGAGCGGCAAACGTAGTTCGGCTGCTCGACGCCATCCAGTTTGAGCAACGGTTGATCCCTGCGGCGCTGGTAAATCCGGCGGTGCAAGCGCCAATGGCCGGCCTCATGGGCCAGCGTGAAGTGGTAGCGGCCGCGTTTGGCCGGGTATTTGCTTGGGTCCAGGCTCATGTCAACGCCAACGAGTTTATCGTTGACCCACAGAGCGCCATGGACGTCACCGACGCCGAATAGCACTTGCATGTCCTTGAACTCGACCGTCAAGAGTTGGTAGAGTTCCACAATCTCGTCGATAGGAATCGGCGGCGCGGTCACAATGCCGTGCTTGCCGCCAAACTCGGCAAGCAACAATGCGGCCTCTTCCTCGATTTGCTGCTTTGGCAGGTAAGGAACGGTTGGCTCCCGTGAAACAGTAAGTTTTCGCATGACTAGCTGCCTTCTTCTCTGAGTTTTCTTGCCTTGTCCCGCAGCTTGCGGAGTTGCTCGGCCGTCATACCGCTAGCTTCGCGCAAGATATCGGGTATCAAAGTCGACTCGTGAATGATCGGCGGCAGGTCCTCCGCCACGCGGCCAGCCAAGGCGATCCATTCGTCCGCGTTTTCGCCGAGCAATTCGGCCATGCGCTTGACGCGCTCGGACGTCGGTGGGTCCACGCTGTTCTGTTCGACCAGCGACAAGTAAGTCGGACTGACGCCGACCAGCTCGGCAAACTTGCGCAGGCTGTAGCCCTTCTCGACCCGCTTCTCGCGGAGTGCTTTACCGAATGACTTGCTTGGCTTTTTGGCCATTTTACAGTTCTCCCTTGAAGGCGCGGTCCAGGATCGCGGGCAGGAGGGCACCGACTTCAGCGGCACTCTCAGCCTGATGCTGTCTCGACTCCCCAAGCCGAGCACTGAGATCGTCCAAGTGTCTCACGATCCGCTCCTGAATCGGGAGTTCCGGGAGACGGAAAGTAAACCTTCTCAGGGCCCCGATGTTTAGATGCGGTGAGGCTGACCCTTTGGAGAGCGGCACGATTTGCTCGTCGTAAATCACCGGGGAGAGGAGCTGGTAAAGAAAGAATTGCGGCAGAACTGCGCTCTTGTTTGGACGAATCATCATCACTCGTTGACCAAGGCTGAACCGCTGGCCTTTCGCCACAATTGCCGCCTTCCCAGTGCCGCCGCCCTCCCGCACCAGCACGATGTCGTCGAGTTGCGGTTCCCCGCGTGCCGTCCGATGCTGAAACTCCTTTTCGCTGGTTTTGAGGGCCGACTGTAGGTTCAGCGTGCCCCACCCGACGTCAGGTGAACGAATACACGGTACGCCGTCTTCAGCATACTTGGGGTTGGAGTGTAGATTGTCGATGATGGCAGCGCAGACGTTTTCGAGGGGAACCTGTTGCCAGCTGGAGTTCGACGCAAACGTCCGACGCATCTCCGCCTTAAGCAGAGCTGTTGCTTCTGCGCCTATCTCTTGTCGAAGCCTTGTTGCCTCTTCGATCTTGGCCGCCAGCGTCTCGACCTTCGCCACGATCCGCCGCTGTTCCTCCAGCGGGGGCAGTGGGATTTCAATTGTCAAGAATCTCTCCGGCTTTATTCGGTTCTTTCCGCTTGTGCCCATTGAGAGGTGGTCGCACTTCGCCCAGAAGTCGCGCGTTTTCGTGAGCCAGTGCAGCCATCGCGGTGTCGTTTTTTCCGGATCCAGCCGGAAGGTGGGAAACTCATTGGACGCTGCGCAACCATTTACGGCCTCCGTCGCCACTGCGGTCGAGCCGTGTCTTACCCATATCTTGTTGATGATGAGGTCATCTTTCTTGACCAGCGACAGGACTTTTGCAGCGGTCTGGGCACCGTCGATCGTTTGGCGTTCGTAAGCCCCCTCTCCCCACCATTTGACACCAATAGTGCGATAGGTCTGTCCTGGTATGACCTGAATTGGTCGTACCACCGGCTTGGCCACATCTGAGAGCGCCACCATCGGCCACGCCTTGCTCATGGCTTCCTCCCTAGTCGCGGACGGCGGTTTTCTAAGAGGCGGCGCGTCCGGGCCAATTCCGCTTCCAGGGTCCGTTCATCGGGCAGGGCCAGTCGGTACTGCGCGGCCAGCACCTTGTTGGGCAAGTCGTCCAACGCGTAGTGGGCGACGGCCTCGTCCTTGTGCGCGCACAGAATGAGGCCAACGGGCGGGTTTTCACCCGGATTGGTCCAATGCCGGCTGGCATAGCGCAGGTAAAGATGCATTTGCCCGGCGTCGGCGTGCGTGAACTTGCCGAGCTTGAGATCGATCACGACGAGACAGCGGAGCCGGCGGTGGAAAAACAGCAAGTCAAGCCGATACCACTCGTCGCCGATGCGCAGCCGCCGTTGCCTGCCGACAAACGCGAAGTCGCCGCCCAGCTCCAAGAGGAACGATTCCAGTTGGCGGATGAGGGCTTCTTCCAAGTCGCTTTCGGAGTATTCGTCCTTGAGGCCGAGAAACTCCAAGATCAACGGGTCCTTGATTTCCTCCTCAGGTGTGAGATTTTCGCCTGGTTTGGCGACGGCGCCTTTCTTGAGCATCGCTGCCTTGTTTCGGGATGCCAACGTGCGTTCGTAGAAAAGCGTGGTGATTTGCCGCTCCAGTTGCCGGACCGTCCAGCCGTTGCGCAGGGCCTCGGCTTCGTAGTATTCACGAGCCTGAGGTTTCTCGACCTTGAGCAACAAGACGTAATGGGACCAGGGAAGCGGGAAGCGGCGGGCCAGGTCGGCGAGCGAGATTTTTCGCGACAGCGTCGCCAAAATCTGGTCTGCCGATTCGTCGGACGATTTCTTGCGAATCGATTGGCCTGCTGTTTTTCCAGACACCGTCTGGAAAATGGCAGATTCATCACTTGTAGAAAGGACAGACGGTGTCTGGCCTTTTTCCTTGGAGTCGGCTCGTTTGAATTTTGCAGACAGTGTCTGCAAAATCTGTGGATAGGCCAGATAGAAGCCGCGCATTTGGTACAGGTTTCGCCAGGAGAAGCCGCGCCCAAACTGAGCGCTCAAGTCGCTCCCCAGTCGCTTCAAGAGGGCTGTTCCATATTCGGCTTGTCCTTTACCTCCCTGCTCAAACGCAACGATTCTTCGTCCAATTTCCCAATAGCTGGCCGTCATAAAAGCGTTAACGGTCTTGGCGGCGGCTCGACGCGCCGATTCGAGTAATTCGACTACGCCGCCAAGGACTTGGTTATAGCCAGGCGGGTCTAATTGGGATAAAGTCCGGTGGAATAGCTTCCGTCGTTTGCTCATGGCTTCCTCCCCAAGACTTCCTTGATCTCGCGCATGATCTCCGCGATCCGCAATTCCTTCTGCAGAATGTCGTCCGCCAATTGTTCCGGCGGCAGGTGCTCGAAGTCTTGCTTGGCGCTTGGGTTCTTGAGGTCGAGATTGCAGCCATTTTCGACGATGCTTTTGGCCGCCACTTTCCAGGCCCGTTCGTTCTCTTCGCGCTTTTTCCACCACTTAAGGCAAGGCTCAAACTCTTCGAACTGGAGCGGCTGCGTCTTGGTGAATTGCTTGCGGCCTTCCGGCAGCGGCTGCTCGTAATACCAGACATCCTTTGTCGGGCCGGAGCGGTCGAAGAAGAGCAGGTTAGTCGGGATGCTGGTGTACGGTGCGAAGACGCCGTTGGGCAGCCGGACGATGGTGTGCAGGTTGAACTCCTTCAACATTTCTTCCTTGATGCGGGCGCAGACCCCGTCGCCGAAGAGGGTACCGTTGGGGACGACGACGCCGGCGCGGCCGCCCTCACCCCCAGCCCCTCTCCCGTAAGGGGAGAGGGGAGTGCCGGGCCTGCGAAGCTTCCGCATGATGAGTTGCAAGAACAATAGCGCGGTTTCCGCCGTCTGCTTGTCCTCGGGGAAGTTGTTGAGGATGCCGCGTTCTTCTTCGCCGCCGAAAGGTGGATTGGTGAGGATCACGTCCACGCGGTCCTTATCGCCCAATTCCGCGATGCGCACGGCCAGGCTATTCGTCTTGGAAATCTCCGGCGATTCCAGGCCGTGCAGAAGCAGATTCATCTGGGCGAGCATGTAGGGGAGCGGTTTCGCTTCGCCGCCGTAGATGCTCCGGGATTGAAGGGTCTGCCGGTCTTGCACGGTCTTGCACTGTTTTTCCAGGTGCTGGAACGTTTCGACGAGAAAGCCGCCGGTGCCGCAGGCCGGGTCGAGCACTGTTTCGCCCAGGCGCGGGTTGGCGACCTGGACCATGAAGCGGACGACGGGCCGGGGCGTGTAGAACTCGCCGGAATCGCCGGCGGAATCGCGCATTTCTTTCAGCATCGACTCGTACAGGTGGCCCAGGGTGTGGATTTCCTCGGTCGAGGTGAAGTGGATGCCGCCGACCTTGTTCAGGATTTCGCGCAAGAGGTAGCCAGACTCCATCCGGTTCGAGACGCCGGAGAAGACGCTGGCGATGACGTCGCGGCGGTCGTCGCCGTTGGCGCTTTGCAGGCCGCGCAAGTGAGCGAGCAGGCCGGCGCCCTTGGTGCCGTCGGGCCGGGTGGTTTCCTCGTAGTTGATGAACGCGGTTAGTTCCGGGCCGGTGACGCCGTCCTCCTTGGCGGCCCAGTCGCGCCAGCGGTAAGGCGGCTCGATGGCGGGCCGAAACTTCTGCCGGCCCAGCTTGGCCTTCTCCTCGCGGATTTGCTCCATGTCGTCGAGGAACTTGAGGAACATGACCCAGGTGAGCATCGGCAGCCGGTCCAGGTCGCCGTTTAGCCCCTTATCCTTGCGCATGATGTCGCGCGCGGACTTGATGAGGGAGCCGAGGCGCTGGGCGGTGGTGACGGGCAATCCAGATTGCTTTGCATTCCTTTTGGCCACGCGTCCTTCCTCACCTTGGCTTAAGACGTCGCTTTTTCTGGTCCGGCGCTCCCTTTTCGAGCCATTCCACGGCGTTTTCCTCTACGACTGCTGGGTTCACCCAGATAAGCGGTCGCAGCGATTCGACTGCTGCTGAAAGAGTCGCTAAATGGCCTCGCACCTGTTCATCCAAGGAGGCCACTCGCAAGTCCGCGGCCAAGGCAGCCTGGATCAGGTGGCAGTCGTTGAGGACGATGGCAAGGATATCTGCGTCGTTGCAATGCTCTTGAATGCTGTCACGG
This sequence comes from Gemmataceae bacterium, assembly GCA_022616245.1. GTDB lineage: Bacteria > Planctomycetota > Planctomycetia > Gemmatales > Gemmataceae > JAKEFD01. The sequence goes on along the minus strand of JAKEFD010000240.1, from coordinate 1,772 downwards.
ATTTCGGAGGTTATTGTCTCCTCCACGGGCCTCAGCTTGTCCAACTTCAGCATCGAAAAGCGCCACTGGCGAGCGAAAAGGGAGTCTTGCTTGTCCCACTCATTCTTTATCGCGTCTGTCCATGCGATGCGATGACAGACGCCGCGCACAGCAACTAGGAAATCGCGGCAGAGGATACCCCTCGGGTGGGTAGACTCGAGCGAATCCGCTGCTCGCGCAATGGAGGCGTCAATGACCAAGCAGCAGGTACCGATCTTCTTTTTGCTCATTTGGCGAATAGGCGCTTCTCAGCCGTATCGAGATACTCCTTTTGCGTTTGCAAAGCCACGTCGTCAAAATCTTCCGGCCAGTCGCCGAAACGCCCAGCCTCGTCCAGGTGTCCGGGCCATACAGTGGTGCGCCCTTCCCTGTCACGCTTAAACCAATGAAGCTGGACATTGTCCGGACCGAGCTCGTTTTCTGCGACCTTAGTCTGCACTCCGAGGAGAAGGAGTGAACTGTGAGTTTCCACGACGACGCGAACTCCCCGATTTGCAGCGGAGATTAGTACCTGTGCCAGATCAAACTGGGCCCGTGGGTGTAGGTGGGTCTCCGGCTGTTCCACGTAGACGAGTTGACCTGGTTGGGCAGTATGCAGTGCCACGAGGACCGGCAGAATCTGGGAAACGCCGAGCCCAACGTCTGCTATGTTGACTTGGTTTTCCGGGCGGGTGTGCATCACATTGCGTAGTCGTCCGACGTAAAGCTCGATTTGGGTGGCGTACAGGCGTTTTGCCGAAACACCGGTTGTCATGTTTAGCAATCGCAAATCGGCGTTAAACCTATTCAGCTTAGTCTCGTCTTCCTCCATCCAATGCAGAATGACGCTGGCGGCATACTGCTCAAAGGTTCCGGGGTAGGTGCTTGCCACGGCGGTTACCGGCCAACTGCGCTCCCGGCTACTCCTTAGACCGGGCAAATGGATGATCTGCAGAATGATCTCTTCCCATCTGGCGCCAGGGCGCAGCCCATGGGAAAAGTTGATTCCATCCGGGCCGTTCGCTACCCACGCAGGGCCGATAAAGCAGCGATCGCGCAGAATTCTCAATTGGCCGTCGCTATACCCCTCCGGCGCGAGCTTGGACAGGTCCATGCCTTTGACAATTCCTGTTTTGTCTATGTCGGCCTGACTCATTTCCGGCCAAAAGCACTCCTCTTGCCCTGCCCAGGAAATATCCAGACGCTCTATCTGAAACCCCGTCTTGTGCTCTTTCCTGAAGTAAATGTGGAAGCCATCATTGCCGTTCCTTAAGCGCATTCCCACTTGAAAACTTCCCAAGGACGCGCCCCTGCCGATCCGTGACAACAATTGATCCGCTTGGGTAAACTTCACATTAGGCCCGTCGAGCCGAAGGGGACCGGCATCGTAAGAGGTCTCGAGGGTCTGCTTCAAAAGAAGCAGCGGCTGCATCATACTCGACTTGCCTGAGCTGTTTGCGCCTGCAAGGATGGTAAGCGGACGTATTTCAATTGTTCGTTCCTCGCTGATGGACTTGAATCCGGCAACTGTGATTTCAGCGATGCCGGTTGCGGCAGACCGTTTCGTGGCTTTCGTAACACTTTGCGCTCCTGCGGCTCGTTTTGTAGCCTTTGTCATTTATTCTGCCTCCTCATGCCGCATATAGCAGCGTTTGCAATTGATGAACCGCCTCAACTAACTTATCCGAGCCGCCAAACTTTTTCGCGATCTCCATCACGTTGCCGTGTTCTGAGAGCGGTGGGATTTCCAATAC
>JAKEFD010000239.1 GCA_022616245.1 Gemmataceae bacterium | reverse complement strand
CGAGCCTGTTAAAGTGGGCGCTTTGCAAGATTGTTCAAGGCGTGTGTGGGTGTGTCGCGCGACCAATCCCGCAACCTCCTTGTCCTCAAATAAGTTACGGCAACGGATAGGTCGCGCGGGTCTGTCACCAATCTTATTCAGAGGGAAATGAACCGCGGAGGCGCGGAGTAACGCAGAGATAAGAACGGAACAGGCGTTCTTTTGTCTTTACTCTGCGCTTCTCTGCGCCTCCGCGGTTTTCTGAATTCACCCTCGCTTACGCGTCGGGTTAGTGAATTCACCATTAGTAGCGAATCCGCAACTCGGTGCGGAACACCTGGTCCGGCCCGCGGTCGCCAAGCGCGATAGCCGAGGCGACGCCGAAGTCCAGCCAATTGCAGATCACCAACCGGAGGCCCGGTCCCGCGTACAAATAGCTGTCCGCGCTGGCCTTTTGGAACTGGCCAAGCGCCGGGTCCGAAAAGGCGCCGTCCTGGAACGAGTAGCCGAAGAATTCCAAGGTGCCGATCAGCTCCACGTCGGAAATCGGGCGGTAGAGCACGTGGTTGAGTGAAAAGTGATAGTGCAGGATCGCGCCTTCGTACGCCGCATCGCCGCCGATCGGGATCCACTCGGAGAGCTGGCCTTGCATGTACGTGTCGTGGCCAAGCTTCAGTGTCGCCAGCAGCGACGGTTCGAGCGACACGTGACCGTTGCCCACGCCGGTGCTGAATTTGCCCACCGGCAGGTAGGTCGTGAACATGAAGCCGAGCTGGAACAGGTCCCGGTCGAAGAGGAGCGTCTTGGCGCCCACGGACATGTCGCCGAAGCCCGCGGCATGGGGGTTGACTTCGGGATTGATGGACCGGTACGGGATGTTGATGAAGGCGCTGGCGCCTTTGGCGGCGATTTCCGTGTACATGCTGATCTCGTGGTAGTCGAGGCTCCGCTCGATTGCGGCTGGGCCCTTGCCGCCGCCGCCCGAGCGCGCCCAGAAGTACTCGGCGCGATCCGGGAAGAGGAAGTCGCGGCCGTAGTCCCAGCGGAAGCGCGTCGTCGACACCGGACGGGTGCCTTCGACGAAGAAGGCGGCGTTGGCGACGGGAATCCATTTTCCTTCATAGCACGGATCGGGGCAGCAGAGCTCTTCATAGAAGCCGCAGAAGAGGCGTCCGCATATGGTGTCGTGGTTGCAATAGCCGCAATCGTGCAGGCGGCCGGGGACGCAGGACATGCAGCCGTTGGGCCCGCAGCCGACGCAGCCGGCGGCGACCGACACGGGTCCCGGCTCGACGGTAACCGGCGGAACTTCCTTTTGTCCTTCTTTTTGTCCTTCTTGGGTAAAGGTCAATACGGGCGCCGGCAGCGCGGTATTCGAGGCAGTTGGGGCCGGCTTCGTCCATATCGGCGAGTACGGGGATTGGGCCAAGGCATGGGGCGCCGCGCCGGCGACGAGCAGCATCGCTCCGGCCAACCAGGACCAACGGCCGCGCCTCCCATTCCTTTCATTCATTCGGTTCACTTTCAGACTCCTTCTAATGGCTCGTAGCGACGGAGTGTTTCGGTTTGGGTCCAGTGGAGATGGGATAGCAACTTCGGGTCCTTACTTCTTTCGGACGACTAAACTGGACGACTTAAGAGGAACAGGTGAATAATCGCCACATTGAGAACGAAACTCAATTCCGTCACGGGACAAAAAGACGTCACAGAGCGAATATGCGGCAGGGAGCGAAAATGCGGCAGCATGCGAATGAGCGGAGCAATCCACGAACCTGTTAAAGGCGACGAAATCCTCAAGTCTGGCAAAGGTCGCAACCGAATGAGTTTGTGGAGATAGCGATAGCACCACTTCCAGGGTCAAACAGGAAAGCATGCCGGCGCGGGCCGGCGTGGCGCAAGTGAGGTTTTCCACCGCGGAATTCTCGCCGTCCTCCGGCGTTGCCATGCTTAGGGTGGCGCGGCGATTACAAAGGAATTTGACCATGAACAAGTGGACGATAGGCGTCCTGGGGCTGCTCGCGACATTCGCCGTCACCCCGCGCCTTACTGCTCAAGTCGGTGTTCCGGGGGGCGTGGACGCGGCCGGTGCCGCCGGCGCCGCTGCCCCAACCAGCAATATCTGGTCCATGTTGCTTCCCTCGGCGGGTCAACGCGTTGCCTGCCGCGCCAAGCTCATCAATTCGCCGGTCGGAGAGGTGCTCAAGAGCATGGCCAAGCCCATCAACACGATGTCGGGCGGCCTTTTGTGCAACAAATGCCTCGCCCCCACCGCCGCCGACCTGGCCGCGTTGGCGGCCGCCGGCAAGGCCGACAGCGCCGAAGGCGCCGCCGCCGCGATCCAGAAGAGCGAGGCCGAAGCCAAGGCGCGGCGCGCAGCCGTTCGCTATCTGGGCACTGTCGATTGCAATTACTGGCCCGAAGCCAAGGCCGCTTTGAAGGCCGCGTTGCGCGGCGATCCCAATGAATGCGTCCGCTTCGAAGCCGCCCTGGCTCTGGGCCGCGGCTGCTGCTGCAACCAGGAAACACTCGACGCCCTCAAGCACTCGGCCAACGGCAGCAAGGCCGACGGCTTCCCGGCGGAAAGCTCGCCGCGCGTTCGCGCTGCCGCCGCCGATGCCTTCTTCCGTTGTGCCGAGGTAATAGCCGAGGTCACGGAAGGGGGAGGCAAAGGCAGAGAAGGGCCCAACGGCACGCCGCCGCCGCCCACGTCCGGCGCTCGCCGGCAGGGTCTGGCCGGCATCATCGTCCAGGCCGCTTCGCCCTCCGATCTGCCGCGCAAGCTGCCTTCCGGGGCGATGGAGCCTGAGATGATCGCCACGATGCAGCCGATGGCGCACACGCAAGCGCCCGGTCTGCAGCCGCCGCCGTCACCCGCCGCCAAGCGCGGACTGATCCAGGTTCTCTTCTCCGGCGCGAACCCGACAGCCCCGCCCGCACACGCCGCTCCCGCTCTTGGGCCGATCATGGAATCCAATCCCATGACTCCGAGCCAAGGGTTTGTGATCATGGATAGACAGTAGTCGGCAAGAACGAAAGTACTGTAGCGGAACTCGCCAGAGTTCCGACGCGGAACCCGCCGGAATTCTGGCGAATTCCGCTACAGGAATCTGCGAAGCGCCCTAAAGTCCGAGTGCCGCGCGCGGCACTCGGACTTTCTTTTGTTCTTACGTCGCCGTCGCATGTATCGTGCCGATGCACCGAAGTCTACAATGTAAGTCGCATCGATGAGCGAGTCGATGCACTGTTTCTCGGGAAGGAAAAGACATGACGAAAGGGTTAGTCCTGGTCACGGGATCTTCGGGACGCATTGGTCAGGCAACCGTGGCAGAGCTGCTGCGGCGCGGCCATCCGGTGCGCGGCTTCGACCTCGCGCCGACACCCGGCCTGGCGGACATGGTCGTCGGCACGTTGACCGATCCGGAAGCGGTGCGGCGTGCCATGGCTGGCGTGCACACGCTCATCCACCTGGCCGCCACGCCGGACGACGACGACTTCCTCGAGCGGATTGTGCCCAACAACATCATCGGCGTCCATCACGTTCTGGAAGCGGCGCGCGCGGCCGGCGTTAAGCGCATGGTGCTCGCCAGCAGCGGTCAGGTCGTCTGGCACCAACGGCTGAGCGGGCCGTGGCCGCTGGGCGTCGATGTGCAGCCGACGCCGCGTTACTGGTACGCGGCGGCCAAGGTGTTTCTCGAGGCGGCTGGCCGGGCCTTCGCCGAGTCATTCGGCATGAGCGTGATCGCGGTGCGGCTGGGCTGGTGTCCACGTACGACGGAGCAAGTCGAAGAGATTGCCGGCTCCGACTGGGCCAAGGACGTGTATCTGAGTCCGCGCGACGCTGGAAGCTTCTTCGCATGCGCTGTCGAAGCGCCTGGACCCATCAAGTACGCAGTCGTCTATGCCACGAGCAAGCCGGTTAAGCGCCAATATGTTGACTTGGAAACTACGCGGCGTCTTTTGGGTTTTGAGCCGAAGGAGAGTTGGCCGCAGGGTATCGAAGTGATTACAAATAGGACACAATCATGTCGCTAAAATGGGACAGCGGAGGGGGGGTACCTGTGTGACGCTTGACGCTCCGGACGCTTCTCAGTGCGTAAGATTATGTGAGAAAATGACTTAGGACTCCGTTCCGGAGCGTCAACCGTTGCGATGATTTGACGCTCCGGAACCGGTGACGCTTTGAAAGGGCACTTTTCCGCTAGGTGGTCGGCGAGTCGGTCGCGCTCGTGACTGGCCCCGGAACTGGAACGACCTGCTTCGATTTGGGCCAGCGCGGCGGGGCGATGAAAAACGTTGCCAAGACCAAGGCTGCGAAGCCAAGATACGATGCCGTGAAGATCCAATGATCGAACGGAATCGAGTTGAAATTCATGACCTCGTCCACGAACCGGGCAATGAAGGAATCGCCGTGAACCGGCTGTCCGGCGAGAACACGCAGTTGGTTTTCCCAAGTGGTAAGCGGGCACATGACGCCGCCCAAGCTTTCAACCGCGACCACGAGAATCATCCCCAAGTGGATCGCACGAAACCAGAAGTTGCGAATCCAACTCCAGCGAAACAGAATGCCCAACAGTATGAATAGCTGCCCAAGCACCACGAAACTGACATAGCCCAGGTGAATCAAAGCGATGGCGTCGGCGAGCAGGCCGTAAAACATTTGGTCTCCATTTTTTCGAAACACTACAAGTTTTCGATCCGAACGACAGCGTTTTATTCCACGAGAAAATCGCGCCAGCGCCCGTCCGGATCGCGAATCTGATTGGGTTTGAAGTTCGCTTTGTACTCCAGCGAAGGACAGCCGGCGACGAAGTAGCCGAGATAAACGTGGGGCAAGCCGCGTTTTTTGGCCTCGTCGAGGCAAGTGAGCACGTTCCAGGTTCCAAGCGACAATGGACGGTGGCCCGGATCGTAGAAGAAGTAGATCGCGGAAAGACCGGCGGGCAGCGCATCCACGTAACCGACGCCGGCCAAGACGCCTTCCATGTAATAGCACCACTCTTCGGTAAAGGCCGGGTTGCGCACAAAGGATTCGCCGTAGCTGCCGACGTCCTTGCCGGGGTGGTCGGGCCAGCCTTTGAACTCGGCCTGGAACTGGTGGAAGCGGTCGTAGAGGCGGAGCTTGGCGCGGGAGACGCCGGGAGAGCCGATGTGCAGCTCTACTCGGCCGGCGCAGTGTTTGGCCGCGCGCCGCTGGCTGCGATTGGGGCGAAAGCGGGCAACGTCCACGCGCAGGGAGCGGCACTGGGTGCAAGCCGGGCAGCGTGGCCGAAACAGCATGCCGCCGAAGCGCCGCCAGCCGTCCACGAGCCGCTGCATGTATTCCGCCGCTGTAATCCCTTGGACCATCTCGTATTGCAGGCTCCACTGCTCGCCCGGCAGATAGTGGCACGGGCTGGGCGGCGCGACGTAGCTGTACAACGTCTCCATACCGTCTATTCAAGCACCGCGCGGTTGTTTTCGCAATCACTTCGCATGGAGAAGCGAACGCTAAACGATGAATCGAAAATCATCAATCAAATACTGAAATCACTACTGGTCCGACTCCAGCACCGCCAAGAACGCTTCCTGCGGAATCTCGACCTGACCAACCTGCTTCATGCGTTTCTTGCCTGCGGCTTGCTTGGACCAGAGTTTGCGCTTGCGGGTGATGTCGCCGCCGTAGCACTTGGCGGTCACGTTCTTTTTCATGGGCGCGATGGTCTCGCGGGCGATGATGCGGTTGCCGATGGCGGCTTGAATGGCGATTTCGAAGAGATGGCGGTCGATTTCTTCGCGCAGCTTGCGGACCAGTTTTCGGCCGCGCCGGTCGGCCATGGCGCGATGCACGATCGTGGACAGGGCGTCGACGCGCTTGCCGTGCACGAGAATGTCGAGGCGGACCAGGTCGGCCGCCCGGTAGCCCAGGAACTCGTAATCCATGGTGCCGTAGCCTTTGGTTGCTGACTTGAGCTTGTCGTAGAGGTCGTAGATGATCTCCGCGAGCGCCATTTCATAAACGAGAATGGCGCGGCTGGGGCTCAGGTACTCGGTGCGGACGTAAATGCCGCGCCGGTCCGTGCACAGGCCCATGATGTCGCCGATATTCTCCGAGGGAACCAAGAAGCTGGTTTTGACGAAGGGCTCGCGGAATTCCTCGATCTGGCCCGATTCCGGGACTTTCTGCGGACTGTCAATGGTGAGCGTTTCACCGGAACGCGTCAGGATTTCGTAAGTGACGTTGGGGGCGGTGGTGACCAATTCCAGTTCGCTGCCGCGCTCGAGACGCTGCTGGATGATCTCGCGGTGCAGCATACCCAAGAAACCGCAGCGGAAGCCGAAGCCGAGCCCTTCGCTGTTTTCCGGCTGATAGGTAAAGCTGGCGTCGTTCAGGCGGAGCTTGGCGAGAGCTTCACGCAGCGTTTCGAAGTCGGCGTTGTTGACAGGGTAGAGACCGGAAAACACCATCGGCTTGGGCTCTTTGTAGCCGGCCAGCGCTTCCGACGAAGGGTACAAGGCATCGGTAACGGTGTCGCCGATGTGGACGTCGGACAGCGTCTTGATTTGAGCCATCAAGTAGCCGACCTGCCCGGCGCTGAGATCCTGGCAAGGTGTCATCCCCGGCCGGAATTGACCGATCTCAATCACTTCATGCTCGGTGCCGCCGCTCATGAGGCGGATCTTTTGGCCCTTGAAGAGCCGGCCATCCTTGACGCGAACGTAGACCACGACGCCCTTGTAAGTGTCAAAGTGGCTGTTGTAGATTAGGGCGCGGGTCGTAGAGTTGTCCCCAGGCTCCGCGTGGGGAAAATCCGCATCCCCACGCGGAGCGTGGGGACTACTCTGCGGCGGCGGAATGCGCTCGATGATGGCTTGAAGAATCTCTTCGATCCCCGCCCCAGTTTTGCCTGAGGCGCGCAGCACGTCGGCCGGGTTGATGCCGAGGGCTTGCTCCATTTCAGCGATGACGGCGTCGGGCCTCGCAGCGGGCAGGTCGATCTTGTTGAGCACGGGAATGATGACCAGCTCATGCTCCATCGCGAGGAACGCATTGGCAACGGTCTGGGCCTGTACGCCTTGCATGGCGTCGACGAGCAAGATGACGCCTTCGCAGGCAGCCAGGCTGCGCGACACCTCATAGCTGAAATCGACGTGGCCTGGGGTGTCGATGAGATTCAGCTCGTAGGTTGCGCCATCGGGCACAGTAGCAGGCACACTTCGTGTGCCGTCCGCCTGCAACGGCACACGGAGTGTGCCTTCTACTGTCGCCGGCGAGTAATAAATCGTGACCGGATGCATGCGGATGGTGATGCCGCGTTCGCGCTCGAGGTCCATGGAGTCGAGCAGTTGCGCCTGGAAATCGCGTTGGCTGATCGTCTTGGTCTTCAGCAAGAATTGGTCTGCCAGCGTGCTTTTGCCATGATCGATATGGGCAATAATGGAAAAGTTTCGGATGAGACGTGGATTGGAGGTGGCCATAGGCTGCGCTTTTTCCGTTCCGCTCGGTGGGCGTTGCTGTCGTGTGGTTTACGTTGGCAACGTGCTGAAGCAAAAGACGGTACGAACGCGCTCCACAGAGGAGAATCTTACCGACCGGCGAGATGCTCGGATAGAGTGGCCAAGACAAGGCGTCGCAGCAGTCCGGGATCGTCGAGGATTGCGTGCATAATGAAAAAACCGATTATCTCCCTTTTTTTCTTTGCAATGGCGCGGCAACGCCTATGCTAGCGGTTCAGGGGAACCCTTGTTCTTTCGCAAGGGCAGACTAGGATATTCTTAGGGTGAAATACCGAGATGCGCTGGCGGGGTAAGGAGCCCCTCGCAGCACACCGGCGCCCTCGCTTCTAAGCCAAAAGAGCGAAATACCATGTCCGAGCGATCCCGCGGCGCAGATGCCACCGCCCAGCGCTTGGCCGATCTGGAACGTGAGACGGCCAAACTACGCGCCGAGCTAACAAAGGAAAAGAAGAATGCGCAAGCCCTGGTCCGAAGCAGCCAGCGCGCCGAACAAACACGCCAATTCTTGGAAGAATCGCTTGCCTACCTGCAGCGCGAGGGCAGCGACGTGGTGCTGCGCCTGACGGCCGCCGGCAAGATTCTCTCCGTTTCCGGCCAATGTCGAGCCCAGTGGGGCCTGGAACCTGCCTCCTTGATGGGACAGACCTTTTGGGACCTTCTGGCGCCGGAAAGTCAGCCCGACGGTTTTCTTTACTTCCAGAAGGTGCTGGACCAAACCCCGGATAAGGCGTTGCTGGTGTCGTTGTTTCCCAGCGACCGCGTGAAGCTCAACGTGCAATTGTCCTGTCAAGCATTGTCGCACCCACAGACGCAGGAAGTGGAGTATCTCTGCCTGGTCCGCCTGCTGCCTGGAACTCGCACCGACGCCGATCCGGGAGCTTTGCCGCTCGAGAAAGTGGCCTTTAGCAGTCTCGTGCATGAGCTCAATCAGCCGCTCACAGCCCTGGCGCTGTCCGCACGCGCCTTTGCGCGCTTGGCCCGCGACCGCCAAACCGACTGGGACGAGGTGTCGCACAACCTCGACGAGATCGCCGACCAGGCGGAGCGCGCCGGCGAGCTGGTGCGGCGCATGCGGCAACTGGTCAGCCGGGGCGCGCCGCGCCGATCAACCATTCACGTACATGATTCAGTCCAAGAGGCGTTAGCAACCCTCGAACAGGAAATTTCACGATTAGAAGTGCGTATTGTGTTGCAATTTGCTCCCGATGTGCCTACTGTATTGGCGGATCGCATTCAGATTCATCAGGTGCTCGTGAACTTGATCCGCAACGCCGTGGAGGCGATGTCGGACGTGTCCGCGGATCGGCGCGCGCTCACTCTGGAAACTCTGAGGCAACAACAGGAATTGGTGGTCAAGGTGTCGGACACCGGCCCGGGCATCGCTGCCGAAATCGCCCCGCGCCTGTTTCAGCCCTTGCAAACCACTAAGGCCCACGGAATGGGCTTGGGATTGACCCTGTGTCAATCCATCCTACAGGCGCATTCCGGCCGATTGTGGGTGGAGTCTTCCCCCGGCCGGGGCACAACAATTGGTTTCGCCCTGCCACTTAGTGAGGACCATGAGTAAGAACAAGTTCAATGTCTGCATCATCGACGACGACAACGCGATTCGCACCGCCTTCAAGAATCTCTTGAAGGCCACTCAGTACAATGTCGCCGCCTACGGAAGCGGCCAGGAGTTCCTCGCAGCCTTCGACCCTAAGAACGTCGCGGCCTTGGTCGTGGATCTCCGCATGCCCGGGATGAATGGGCTTGAATTACTGGAAATCCTGAAACAGAGAAAGGTGTACGTTCCCGTCATTATCTTGACCGGCCACGGCGACATTCCCATCACCGTGCAAGCCATCAAGGCGGGCGCATTCGACGTCATCGAAAAACCGCTCAATCAAGACACGGTTCTCGATCGGCTCGCCCGCGCCGTCGATGTGTGGACCGAATGGCATCGCGTCGAAGGCGAGCGCAAGGAAGTCGCCGCCCGCATTGCCGATCTTACCCCGCGCGAATTGGAAGTGCTGGACCTCATGGTCGGGGGCCGCACCAACAAGATGATCGCCGAGCATTTGGGCATCTCCCGCAAGACGCTGGACATCCACCGCAGCAAAGTGATGGCCAAGATGAAAGCCCGCACCGTGGCCGATCTCGTGCGTTGGCGCATGCTCGACCTGTCCGGGCCCGGCGGCGCTACCTGGGTCAAGGCCAGTGAATTCCGGCCTTAGCTGTCGATTGCATCTCTTGGTAAGACAATTGACGGTGAACAAACGCGGTCGAGCCTCCACGATCGGCATTTGTAAACTGTCAATTGTCTTTCCTTGCTCGAATCATGAAATTCGCCATCGTCATCCCTGACGGCTGCGCCGACGAGCCCCAGGACATCCTCGGCGGCAAGACCCCTTTGCAAGCCGCGCGCACTCCCAACATGGATCGCCTGGCCCAGCTCGGCGTCGTGGGCCGATCCAACAACGTCCCCGCCAGCCTTACCCCTGCCAGCGACGTGGCCACACTGAGTTTGTTCGGCTACGACCCGCTCGTTGTTTACACCGGCCGGTCGCCGCTCGAAGCGGTGGCAATGGGCATCAAGCTCCATCCAGCGGATTGGGCGATTCGCTGCAATCTAGTGACGGTTGTAAACGAGCAAATGCGCGATTTTACGGCCGGGCACATCACCAGCGAAGAAAGCCAGCAATTGATTCGCGCGATCGACGACAAGTTAGGAGGTCCGGCGCCCGATGACGCCAGCCGGCTGACCTTTTATCCGGGCGTGAGTTATCGCCACTGCCTCGTCTATGAAGCGCGGCCATCCGCTCCGTTTACGGTCCAGACGACGACGCAGCCCCCGCACGACATTCCAGATCAGCCGATCGTGAATCATTTGCCCAAGGGTCCGGGCAGTGATCTTTTGAATCAATTGATGTCCGCAAGCCGCCCTATCCTGAAGGATCATCCTGTCAACGTGGCACGCCTCGCCAAGGGACTAAGACCCGCCACGCAGATTTGGCTTTGGGGTCAAGGGATAGCGCCGCGGCTGGGAGCCTTCGACAAAGTCTATGGCAAGCGCGGCGCGATCCTGAGCGCCGTCGATCTAGTTCGCGGCGTCGGCATGCTATTGGGTTGGACGCGCATCGATGTGCCCGGTGCGACCGGCTACCTCGACACTGACTACGCCGCCAAGGGACGCTACGGCGTGGAGGCATTGAAGAATCACGACCTGGTTTGCGTGCACGTCGAGGCGCCGGACGAAGCTTCCCATGAAGGCAAAGTGGACGAAAAGGTGAAGGCTTTGGAGGAAATCGACCGTCACATCGTCGGTCCACTGCTGGAGGCGCTAATGGGGTATGGGGAATGGCGCATGCTCGTCTCCCCCGACCATCGCACGCCGCTGCGCACCCGCGCTCATAGCCATGGCGAAGTGCCGTTTGTCGTAGCCGGCAGCGGCGTGCTAGCGCTTGGCCAGAAGGCTTACGACGAAGTCGTGGCAGCCGCCTCGGACTTGGCGTTTGCCAAGGGACACGAATTGATGCCCTGGTTCCTGAGAAAGTAGGATACCTTGGTAAGAATTGTTAAATTCAGTGCAAGATAGTTTACCCGTATGGATTGCATCGTTAGTGTGTGTATGTGCAATGCAATCCATTTGCCGCTCGTCAGCCTTTACACATCCCAACACTGCCCAGTTTGCCAAGTCGCGTTAGATTCTGCTCGCACAGCATTCCCCGCCTATCCCCCAAAAGCCTTGTTCTTGGCATTCCGCTTCAACTTAACACGTTGACCGGCCGATCTAGGAAACGTGTCTTGTCCCACGGAATTGGGGCAAACGCGCGAAGCACGGGCACGTGCATAGAAGGAGCAGAATCATGAGTCTGTTTTCATCCAACCGCTCGAATAGGACGTCCGCCGGTCAGCCGCGCAAGGCCAGGCTGTTCCTCGAGATCCTGGAGGACCGCGCCTTGCCGAGCTGCAATGTCATTAGCGGCTTTGTCTACCTCGACGCCAATGCCAACGGCCTCATGGACACAGACGAAACGCCCATCGCCAACAGCCCAATCCAGTTGCGCGACTCCGCCGGCCAGGTCGTAGGCTCCACGACAACAGACGCCAACGGTTTTTATGAATTCGAGCACGACGAATCCGTCGCCCAAACCGAAACGACTCTGACCAAGACCGTCGAATTCCCGAGCACGGAAACCGACTTCAGCCTCACTCGTCTTGTAGATCAGTTCGACACCGAACTCGGCGAGCTCCTGGAGATCGAAATCATTCACGATGGCGCCATCGCCAGCGAGATCAAGGTGGAAAACACCAGCCCGGTCTCCAGCTCGAACATCAAGGGCACGGTGTCCGGCTCGCTCAAGCTCGCAGGCCCCGGCGTCACCTCGACGCTCACGCTCAGTGAAAACGCCGGCACGTACAGCGCCGGCCTTTACGACGGCGCCAAGGATTACTCGGGCGATAGCGGCCATTCGTTCGGCGTGCAGACCGCCGAAGGCAACGAGTCGATCACGTTGACCGGCGCCGACATGGACGCCTACAAGGGCACGGGCCAGGTCACGTTTACCTCGACCGGCGAGGCGTCGTCGTTCGCTCAGGGCGGCGGCAATCTCGACGTTTCGCTCAATAGTTCCGGCAAATCGAAAGTCACCGTGATCTACAAATACACGCCCGGCAACTGTCTCCAAGCCGGCGCGTACACTATCGTGCAAACCACTCAGCCCCCCGGCTTGCTCGACGGCCAGGAATCTTCGGGCGGCGTCGTGGTGCCCAATTCCGCGGGCACCGACACCATCTCCGTCACTCTCGCCGACGCGGACTTGACCGACAACAATTTCGGCGAAACGGCCGGCGGCTTGTCCGGATTCGTCTACGTCGATAGCGACGACGACGGCGTCAAGGATGCGAGCGAAGGCGGCATCTCGGGCGTAATCGTCACGCTCGGCGGCTCGGACGTCAACGGGCAGGTAAACAAGTCGGCAACTACCGGCATCGACGGTTCGTATTCGTTCACCGGTTTGCTTGCAGGCACGTATGAGCTAATTGAAACGCAGCCCGAAAACTTCAACGACGGCAAAGACACGATCGGCAGCCAAGGTGGTACGGTTGCCAATGATCACTTTAGCGGCATCACACTAGCTGCGGGCCAGAACGGAACCGACAACAACTTCGGCGAAATCTCGCCCGACATCGCCGACCTGGAAATCGTCAAGACCGCCAGCGCCGACGTCAGCGACGTCGGCGGCCAGCTCACGTATTCGCTGACCATCACCAATCACGGTACTCATACCGCTCAACAAGTGCTCGTCAGCGATACTCTGCCCCTGGACGCGTCGTTTCTCAGCGCTGCCGGCGACGGCTGGACGATCACCAATACGGCGTCAACCGTGACGGCGACGCTGCCCTCCTTGGAAGTCGGGACATCGTCGCAATTCCAGATCACGATCCAAGTGCCGGGCGTGGCCAACTCGATGACCAACTCCGCCACCGTGACCTCGCAGACGCCGGACGACGATTCCAGCAACAACCAGAGCACCGTGACGACGGGCGTGGTGTTCAACCAGGCCGCATCGATCGCGCCGCTGGCAGTCGCCGTCGGCCAGTTGCAGTATTTCGGCAAGAAACAACTGATTTCCGGCGGCTCGAATTATCTGAACATCAACCTGGCCAACCCGGTGCTGCGCAACAACATGGTCTTCGCATCCGGCGTGTTCTCGACGCTGACCGGTCGCGCCACCACCACGCAAGAAACCAACAATATGGGCCAGGCGCTCACCAGCGGCGGCTTGTCGAAACAGCAGCTCATATCGAACCTGTTTGACTCGGACGCGCATCGCACCCAACAGGTCAGCGGCGTATACCAGGACTTGCTCGACCGCGCACCGACCCAGCAAGAATTGACGGACGGCATCACGCAGCTCCGAGGCGGCGATTCGGAAATCGATCTCACGATCGCCGTCCTTACTTCGGAGGAGTACCAGACCCTGCACCCGACGGCCGGCAGGCTCATTGGCGGCTTCTACATGGACATCGTCGGCGAACTGCCCGACCTCAGCGTCTCTCAGCAATTGACGCAAAGCAACGAGCCGACCTCCGAGATCGTCCAATCGCTCGTTTTCTCGGACGAAGGTCTGGCGAACAGTGTAAACGACGTCTTCCGCGCAACGCTGCGGCGCTCGGCGACCGCGGATGAAATCACGCAATGGTCAGCGGAATTGGAAGACGGCTTGACTCCGGGCGAATTGACCCAGCAGCTACTGGCTAGTGACGAGTTCCTGCAGTTGGCGCTGTCGAAAGCGGCGTAGCCGACGCAGCTTGCGTCGGGACACAGACGCCCGCCGACGCTGGCAGCGTCGGCTACGCTTTGTGTTAAGCCGGCAAATCGTCCGTGTCCAATCGCCCCTCGGCACGCAGCCGGCGAAAATGCTCCAGCGTTTCGCGGATGCCCACGTCGAGCGGTGTCCGCGGCATGGGTCCCAGGTCGCGCTGCAATGCGTTATCATCCAGGTCATAGGCGAGCTGCAATTGCCGGTCGCCGTGCGTGACAAGTTGTGCGGCTTGCGGCTCGATGTCGCACAAGGTTCGATGAAAAGTCGGCAGATCAACGACGTGGCCGCGCAAGTTGTACGACTTTGCGCCTTGATAGGGCGCTTCGAGGCAACGGACGACGATCTTGGCCACGTCGTCCACCCATTGCAAATCCTGGAAGCCCCCATAACTGATGTGATAGGGCCTATCCAAGGCGACTGACTTGATCGCCTTGGTGGGCTCGCTGGTCATGCCGAAATCGCGGCCCACGCCGTACACCGTCCAGGGCCTGACGCCGATGCTCGAAAGTCCAAAGTCTTGAAAGTAGACCTTGGCGTTGCCCTCGTTGCAACACTTGAAGAAACCGTAGTGCGTCGCCGGCGTCAACCTGACGTCATCGTCCAACGGTCCACTGGGATAGGCAGAGGGCGGGCCGAAGACCGCGGCGCTGCTCGTGTAAACGAGCCGCTGAATCTGCGATTGCAATTGCCGCACCGCCTCGAAGACGGCAAGTGTGCCGACCACGTTCACCTTGGCGCCCAGAATCGGATCTGCACGGCAGACCGGCACTTGCAAGCCGGCCAGGTGGACGACTTGCGTGATCCTGTTCGTTTCCAGTGCTTCGCGCAACCGCGCCAGGTCCGTGACGTCGCCCTGCACAAAGGAGATTTCGCGGATGCGCTCTTCGGGCATGAGCAGCCGCAAGCGCTTCGGGTCCTCCTTAAGATCGTAGATCCAGATCCCGTCGCCACGCTCGAGCAGATTCTTGGCGATCCAACTGCCGATGCAACCATAGCCGCCAGTGAGTAGCACACGCATAAAAACCAAAGCGGCGGAATAGCGCCGCACTCCAAATTACAAGATGCCGCGGTCAAAGTTGGCGCAGTGTCCGCCGGGGACATGCTTGCCGGCGCGAACTATGCGCCATCGCTTCTTGACTTCATCAGCGTCGTAGGGGCGATAGACGAAATCCAAGCGGAGATTCCTCGCACCAGCTTGTGCCAAGTCTTTCAGGCGCATGGATAAGCAGTATGGCCCCTGGTTCAAGACGATGGTCCGGCAATGATAATCCAGCGCGGTCACTTTCTCGCCGTGGCTGGAAATCATTTCCATGCTCTCGAACTTGCAGTTCGCCTTGCCCGGACAGCCGCCGATCAGGTTGGCGTAGGCGCACGATTCGGCAATGAACAAGGGCGTATCCTGGTGCGCGATGACCACAGCCTGTTCGCCAAACTCGGCGAGCAAGCTGCGGAAGTTTGCCAGACCGTCTTCGGGCGAAAAAGCGAAGCGCGTGACGCCCATGTCGAGAAGTTGGCAGGCGGCAAGTCGGTTGAGAACGTAGAGCGACCAATCCGCGGCGAGGTCAAGCGTAGTAGGCACACTCCGTGTGCCGTCAAACACACCTTCGGACGGCACACTCCGTGTGCCGGCCAGCGTGCCTTCGGACGGCACACGGAGTGTGCCTGCTACATTCAAATAGCTCCAGGCTGAAAGATTGGCGGCTTCCCACTTGCGCCAACCGGCGTCGCGCAGCATGGCGATCTTGTGACGTAGCCCTTTGTCTTCCCAGGCACGGGTCAGTGCCGGCAGGGCCAGGCGGATCCGTTCCTTGCCGATCTTCGCCGCGATGCCATCCAGGTTGTCCTGCAAGATGGTTGGGTGATCGCGGGCGATATCCACGATCAACTCATCGACCGCGCTCCAATCTTCGGTCTCGAAAGCGTTCACGAACGCAACGCGGTCCACTTTGAGCGACCACTTGAACGGAACAGCCGCAGTCTTGCTGCTACGGCTACTCGGCCCGCGCACTACTTCTTTGATTTGAGCGACGCGCGCGGCTTGATACCTCTGAATCTCTCCTGCCAGACTTGTAAGCGCCGCGCGGCGTGATTGGTTCAGGCGCGACACGGGAACGAACAGGTCGTCGTCGTTGCGCCAGGTAAGCTCATCCAGATGAAACGGCGTATCTCCCAGCCGCGCAAACGCGCTCCGGCAAGCCGCCTCCATGACGCCTGCATCCTTCGCCTTCGGAAACGGTCCGGCCAGGGAATAGCTTGTTTCGATCCCTTGGGAACGCAGCGTGAGTGTCAATGCCTCATGCGTCAGCGTGGCCTCGACTGCCAACGGCTTTCGACCGCGGTGCTGCCCCGGCTTGGGTTGATCGAACTGGTAACGCTGCTTCACCTCTTGCGAAGATGAGCAGTATATCGCCGCACCGATCGGCAAATGCGGATGATCGGCCGGCAGCGCTACTTCGACGACAGAATCCGCCGGCGCCTCGAACACTTCCCCTCGTTCCCAAACTCGGTTTGCGAACGCACTTCCTCGAAACTCTGTTTCGAACAATTCGCGTGCCTTGCTCTTGCCCGCGACCGTCAGCCGGTCCACCGCGAAGCCGAAAGGCTTACCGAGCGTCGGCAAGTCGATCTGCAGGCCGTCGTGCTTTTGCAAGGCGCGCCGGGTCGTGAACCGCAGCCGGGCATGGGACGAGTGCGCTGACAGAACGGCTTCGACGTCGCCGATGCGCGTGCCGCGGTGTCCCACGGTATCGCGGTCGGCGACTTCCTTGTCTTGGGCGGACTGCACGAACAATCGCGTCCAGGGTCTGCTGAACACCGATTGGAGATCTGCTTCTATGCTGGGCCGCTCGCTCTGTGCGAGCTTGCCGTCCAAGAGCCGGCGATAATAATCGGTCGTCGTAGCCACGTAGAGCGGACTTTTCTTGCGGCCTTCGATCTTGAAGCAGGATACGCCGGCCGCGCGCAGCGCCGGCAGATGGTCCGGCAACGCCAGATCTTTCATGGAGAAAGGAAAGCCAGTGCGCGGATCGCGCTTGGTCGCCGCCCCGTCGCGCAGTTTTGTCGGCGCGCCGGTGACTTCGTAGGAATCGCGGCAAGAGTAAGCGCACTTGCCGCGATTGCCGGACCGGCCCAATGTTTGCGCTGAAAACAAACATAAGCCGCTGTAGGAGTAACAAAGCGCGCCGTGGACAAACACCTCTGTTTCCACGCCGGCCGCGCTGGTTATATCTTCGACCTCCTCGAAAGTAAGCTCGCGCGCCAGGACGACGCGGGCGAAGCCGAGACGACGTAACGTTTCCGCCCCGGCGCGGTTGTGCACCGCCATTTGCGTGCTGCCGTGCACTTCCAGCTTGGGGAAGAATGTGCGAAGCGCTCGATAGACGCCAAGGTCTTGAAGGATGACGGCGTCCACGCCGCTGTCTTCCAGCGCCGCCAAGGCATCGATCAGCTCGGGCAACTCATCCTGTCGCAATACGGTGTTGACCGCGACGAAAACGCGCCGGCGCGGCGCGAGCGCATGGGCATACGCCGTGATTTCGTCCACCTCCTCCAGTGTGAAATTCTCCGCCTCCGCGCGCGCCGAGAACTTCTTGAGGCCCAAATACACGGCATCAGCCCCGTAGTGAAACGCGGCAAACGCCGAGTCCAAGCCGCCTGCGGGCGCTAACAATTCCACCGGGCGCAGGTTCGGGCTCGCACCGCAATCCGGCAGCGCATCGGGCGCCTGTGAAACTTCGGCGTATTCGCCCTGTGGCGCCACTGGGATCGCCCCGGACGGTGTCCAGCCCTGCCACTGGGCAATGCCCTCAGGGCTTGGTTCGGACGTCAGTGGTAAGGGGACTTTCGCTGTCACGGCATAGCGCGGCGCGTGGCCGCGTTCAGGTGTAAACACAACGTTTGCGTTTCGCGCTCAGTGCATGCTTTTGCAATGTAGCAGCGAGCGCGAAACGTAAACGAGCTGGAAGAATCGCGCCACAGCTTACTTTTTTATGAGACTCATGAGCGATTAGATCATGGCTTCAAAGAAATCCAGGGATTCCAAGTATGGATCACGCTGTTTTTCCAAGGGTTTACGGCTCGTTTGTTTGACACCCCCTCTTTTGTATCCCATGTTTCCCACGAGAGGCTATGCCATCCCGTCCCCTCAGAACGCGCTGGCATTGGGCATCGTCGAGATACCGCCCGCGCCTACTTTCCCCCGTCTGAACTCTTCCGAGTTCAGCTACAAAAGGATGTGTCATGGTTGCCACTGAACTGGGACAATGCGAGTGGTTCGTTTGGGATTTGCGCCGCAGCAACTTGCTGGACCGTGGCCAACTCGACCAGATCATCGGGGAGTTTTTGCAAAAGAATCCTCGTTCCGAACCGCAAGCTCTAGCGGAATTCCTTGTCGCCAGGAACATCTTGACCCAATTCCAAGCAGATCGGCTGCTGCAAGGGAAGACCCAAGGCTTCGTGCTCGGGCCGTTCACTCTGATGGATGCCCTCGGCACCGGCAGCATGGGAACCGTCTACAAAGCGCACAACAAGACCGACAATCAATGGTACGCTGTCAAGGTTTTGCCGCGCCGCAGCATGTGGAACGTGCGCATCGCCCGCCGCAAAGTCCGCTCCTTCGAGCAATGCCGCCACCGCGCCGTTGTGCCATTCGTCGACGTCGGCACGGCCGGCGGCATGCATTACCTAGCTTGGCCGCTCGTCGAAGGCGACACGCTCGACAAGGTCATAGCTCAAGGCAAGGTAGCGCCCGGCTTGGCCGCCAACTATGCGCTCCAAATCGCCGAAGGCCTGGACATTTGCCATCAACAAAGCCTCATACATGGCCTCATCAAGCCGTCGAACCTTATGATCGACGCCGAGCACCAGGTGCGCATTCTCGACTTCGGCATCGGCTGCCTTTTGGCGGAAACCGAAGGGGAATCGCTGGTCGACACGATGTCCACGGCCAACTCGATCGCCAGCGGCCTCGATTGTGCGAGTCCTGAGAGCATCATGGACCCGACCAACCTGACGCCCACAGGCGATCAATATAGCTTGGGTTGCGTCCTTTACCACATGCTGACAGGCCAGTGCCCGTTCCCGGATGGCAGTGCGGCCGAGAAAATGATGGCCCATCAGTTCAAGGAGCCCACGCCGATCAGCCAGCTAGCGCCGGAAGTGCCGGCCGCACTCGTCGCGGTGGTCGAGCGTTTGATGCAAAAATCGCCGGACAAGCGTTTCGGCAGTTGTGCGGAAGCGGCTCAGGCGCTCAAGCCGTTGTCCACCACAGGTGCATTCGCGACCAAGACGGCGCCGCGAGCCTTAGCCCAGCGCGACGCTTGGCTGCAAGCCAAACCGTCCGCGCCGGCCCCGGTCGCGCCCGAAGGCCTAAAAACATTGGGCAATGGCGCGGCCTTTCCCACACCGCCGCCGCCCACGAAAAACGTCGGCCCCTCGACGCCAACGCCAAAGCCGGCTGGATTGGGTGCGTTGCCCTCGCGCAACACCTTGCGCGGAGTGGGCAAGCCCAGCCCAGCTTCGGCTCCGGTGCCCAAGAAAGCCGAGGAAAAAACTGAGCATTCACCAGTGGCTCCGGAAAATCGCATTGTTCCAGGCGCCGGCTACAAAGAAGAACTTTCGTGGGAAGAACGTCTCGGCCCTGTCGGCATCACCATCGCGGCCGCCGCTGCGTGCGGTCTGGTCTACTTCGCCGCCGTGGCGTTGCGGTTGTTCTAAGATTGTCATTCGCGTATGAGCCGGCGATACGCCTCGCTGAGTTGCTTAGTGATGGGTCCCGGCTTGCCAGTTCCGATACTTCGGGCATCGCATTTCACCACCGGAATGATCTCTGCCGCAGTGCCGGTAAGAAAACACTCGTCGGCAGTGAACACGTCATGGCGGATGAGCGCTAATTCCTGAACCGGGATGCCCGTCTTCCTGGCCAGTTCGATTACCGTGTTTCGCGTGATGCCTTCCAGGATGCCGGCGTCGATGGATGGCGTCTTCAAGACGCCGTGTTTGACGAGGAAGATGTTATCGCCCGAACATTCGGCGATTTCACCTTTGTGGTTCAGCATGAGCACTTCCGCGCAGCCGCACAGGATTCCTTCGATCTTCGCCAGGATGTTGTTGAGGTAATTGAGCGACTTGATGCGCGGATTGAGGGCGGCCGGGTGGTTGCGTATGGTGGCCACCGTGGCAATGTCCATGCCGTTTTCATAAAGCTCGGGCGGATAGAGCGTGATGTCGTCGACGATGATGATGACTTGCGGGTCGCTGGTCTTGCGCGGATCGAGACCGAGGTAGCCGGCCCCGCGCGTGACCAGCGGACGGATGTAGCCGTCCTTCTTCTGGTTGACCGCAATCGTGTGGTTGATGGCCTCGATCATCTGCTCGCGACTCATCGGGACTTCCAGCTTGATGGCGCGGGCGCTATCGAACAGGCGCTCGACGTGTTCCTTCAGCTTGAAGGCTTTGCCATTGTAGATGCGGATGCCTTCGAAGACGCCGTCGCCATAGAGGAGGCCGTGATCGTAAACGCTGATCTTGGCGTCGGGTTTGTCGAACAGTTTGCCGTTGATGTAAACTTTGGGTGTCATGGAAGTTTCTCGTTCCCTTTACTGCGCTGCCGGAGTCGAGTCCGAAGACGCTAAGCTTGCAGAAGGTTCTGCTTGTGCTAATTGCAGTCGTGCCTGTAATTCTGATCTATGTCGAACCATGACGGCCAGGAGATCGTCGTCGTCGACATTGCCAAGCCCCTTCCCCAAGTGACATTCGCCCATGAAGTCCAAGTGAGCGAACAGTTGGCCAAGACGGATATCCGGCGCCAGTGCCAGCAACTCGGCAAGCACCGAAAGTGCTTTTTGTTGTGTTTCAGAGATCATGGGACCAAATCTCCAATTCTCGGTTCGGACGCGAGTTTCTTTGGGAGTTTGCCGATTACCTCGACTTGAATCAACGTACCAGGAGCGAGTTTGGCGATGCGCGTGGCTCGTGTCACGCCATTATACAGCATAAGAACGCCGTCCAAACCTTCGTAGACCCACGGCGGAGGCATCCCGGCCGTGGAAGCGCCGAACATGGAAATCTGTCGAGCGAGCTTGCCCGGATCTGCCCCTTGGCGGCGGGACGGCGGCACGCGGAGTTCGCGAGGATCGACATCACGGAAATCAGGCATTGCCAGCGCAGGTTAGGTCATTTGCGTCAAAACCGATTGAGACACTAAGCGGGACGTACAGGTTTCACAGGGTGGCTTAATCCGTGCAATCTACTTGCTCGCCATGGCAGTGTCGAATGCCGCGGCCGCGTTAGGGTCCGCCTCGATGCGGCCCTCCACCAGACGCACCACGCGGTCGGTGTCGGCGACCAGGTCGAGGTTGTGCGTCACCATGACGATAGTGAGCCCTTCCTGACGGTTTAGTTCGCGCAACAGGCGGATAATGTGCTGGCCGTTGGCGGAATCGAGGTTGCCGGTCGGCTCGTCCGCCAAGAGCACGCGCGGGCGATTGACCAAAGCGCGGGCGATGGCGGCGCGCTGCATTTCGCCGCCGGACAACTCGCGCGGCCGATGTTTCAAGCGATGGCTCAAGCCGACACGGTCCAGCAATTCCAGCGCCCGCTTCCTGATTTCCCCCCTGTTCCACCACCAACTCCACGCGCCATGGGCAATCATCTGGGGCAAGAGGGTGTTTTCCACCGTGTTGAGCTCGGGCAACAGGTGATAAAACTGGAAAATGAAGCCGAACGTTTGATTGCGGAGCCGGTCGCGCTCCTGCGAAGGCAAGTTGTCGATGCGCCGGCCTTTGAATTGAATCGCGCCCTCGTCAGGCCGGTCGAGCGTGCCCAAGAGATGCAGGAGCGTGCTCTTGCCGGAACCCGACGCCCCCAAGACGCTGATGAATTCGCCCTCGTGGACCTCCAAGTCCAGACCGCGCAGCACTTCGACGCGGTCGGCGTTGCGGCGATAAGTCTTGTGCAGGTTGACCGCGCATACGAGGGGATTTGCTTCCATCATGGAAATCGGCTCCTATCACCTTTGTTGTTTACGTTTCGCGCCTAGTCCAGCGAGCGCGAAACGTAAACGACGAGCGCGAAACGTAAACGGCGCTTGCTTATTCATACCGTAGCGCGCGCACGGGATGTAACAGCGCGGCCCTCAGCGCGGGCAGGATGCTGAACACCACCGCGATCCCGATCGCGCCGAGGTTGACCGAAACCAGCATCGAGATTTCGAGATTCGTGGGGATCTTGTCGAAGTAGTACAGGTCGCGGTTAAAAATGTCGCCGCCCGTAATATTGCTCAAGAATTTCTCGACGGCGTTGATGTTGTCGGAAATCAAGACGCCCAGGATCGTTCCGAAACTAGCGCCGACGATCCCCAGGAGCAATCCGTAGCCGAGAAAGATCTTCATGACGCCGCCGTTGGAAGCGCCCAGGGCCTTGAGGACGCCGATGTCGCGCGTTTTCTCGGCGACGATCATGCTGAAGATTGCCAGGATGCCAAAGCCTGCGACCGCGATGATGAGGAATAAGAGTACGTTCAAGATGCCTTTCTCGATGTCGATGGCCGCCAAGAGCGGGCCTTGCTTTTGCTCCCAGGTCTGCACGCGCAGCATTTCGCCTGGGAACAAATGTTCGAGGGCGTCCACCACTTGTCTGGCGTCGGTCCTGTAATCCTTGAGCTTGACATGAATGCTAGTGACGCGGTCGCCCATGGTCCGCAGGTGTTGCAGATAAGGGAGCGGCACGAAGACGAAGTTGCTGTCGTATTCACTCATCTCGGATTTGAAGTAATCGACCACGACGAAGCGCGCGTCCACCGGTTTCATTTTCGCCCCGCTGACCGTAAACAACACGACGGTGTCGCCGGGGTTCAGGAAGTAAACTTCTTCGCGTTTCTTGTCCGGATGGTCCTCCGACGTCTTGCGCCTGATGCTCGCGATCAAGTTGCCGAGGATGATCCCCTCAGGGATCTTGATTTCCACTTGCGGCGGCGCGGGGGAAGGTAATTCGTCGGGCGGCAACAGCTTGGGCGGCTCGACGGGCGCTAGCTGTTTGAGAAAACGTTCCTCGTCGGCCAAAAAACGCTTGCGCAGATTCTCGGGCAGTGCGAAGGAAGGGTTGTCCTTATGGAGCACCAGGAACTCGCTGAAGCCGCCGGTTTCGGCGCGTTCGTCGGCATTGACGCCGACCAGCTTGACCGGCCGGCTTACCCGTTCGCCGTTGGGCCAGGAGTATTGCAACATCGCGAAAACTTCCATGGTCGCGGTCATGGCCTCGACGCGCGGGCCCAGAAATGGATCCTGGCGGATTTTCTCCATCTTGCCGTGTGGATCGGCGAAGCCCTCCATCCCGAAAGATTCGATGCTCACGTCCGACTGCATGGCCCTTAGGCGCTCGCGCAGCTTGGTCGAAAACCCGCTCATGACGCTGTTGACGACAATGAGCGTGGCGACGCCGAGCATTACGCTGACGATGCAGGCCATCGCCAGGTAGCGAGTCTTAAGATAGCGCCAGCAGAGAAGGAGTTTGTACATGGTTACATCCTTGTAATCCGCCAACGGCTATTTTTCCGGCCGCAGCAGCGGGAACAAAATCACATCGCGGATTGTTTGCGTATTCGTCAAGAGCATCACCAAACGGTCGATGCCGATACCCAGACCACCGGCCGGTGGCATGCCGTGCCGCAAGGCGCGGACGAAATCTTCGTCCATCTTCGCCATCGATTCCTCTTCCGGCAGACCGGCCAGCTGCTGCCGAAAGGTCGCTTCTTGTGTAACGGGATCGTTTAGCTCGGTGTAAGCGTTCGCCAACTCCATACCGTGCACGTACAACTCAAAACGCTCGGCGATGTGCGGCATGCCGGCTTTGCGCTTGGTCAAAGGACACAGGCCGGCGGGGTAATCGTGGACGAACACGGGCCGGTCCAGTGTCTCCAGGTACGGCTCGACTTTGATCTCGAACAGCTTGTGCACGAGCACGTCGTGATCGATGTTGTGCGTGGTCAGGCCGATCACGTTGACGGCCGCGACGACGCCGGCGCGATCTTCGATGGCCGTGCCCACACATTGCTGGAACAATGCCGGGTACGTCCTCCGGTCAAAAGGCGGCGTGAAGTCGATGGTGCGATCGGCGTACGGCAGAATCCTCTCGCCGCCGAGCGCGTCAATGCACGCGACGATCATTCCTTCGGTCAGTTCCATCATCGTTTCGTAATTGCCGTATGCCTGGTACAGCTCCAGCATGGTGAATTCGGGATTGTGCTTGGGGCTGATGCCTTCGTTGCGGAAGACGCGGCCAATCTCGTAGACCTTTTCGATGCCGCCGACCAGAAGCCGCTTGAGGTGCAACTCCAGCGCGATGCGCAGGTAGAGGTCGATGTCGAGAGCGTTGTGGTGCGTGGTGAAAGGCCGGGCCGCCGCGCCGCCGGCAATGGCGTGTAGCGTCGGCGTCTCCACTTCGACGTAGCCGCGCTCTTCGAGGTACGAGCGAATCCGGCGCACGATCTTGATGCGCTTAAGTGAGCGTTCCAGCACTTCCGGGGTGTAGATCAAATCGAGATAGCGGTGCCGCAGCCGGAATTCCATGTCTTGCATGCCGCCCCACTTGTCAGGGTGCGGCTGCAACGACTTCGTCAAATACGTGAGCTTCTCGGCGAAGATGGTCGGCTCGCCCCTGCGCGTTTCGCCGTAGCTGCCGTCGACGCCCAGGAGGTCGCCTAAGTCGAGGTTGTCCGCGATGTGCCAACCGGTCTCGCCGACATCTTTTTGGCTTATCGCCACTTGCAAGGCGCGGCGTTCCTGACCTTGTTTGTTGACGCGCGTCGGGATGGTCCAGTCCCAAAGGTCGACGAAATAGATTTTGCCTTGCTTGCGACGGGCGACGACACGGCCGGCGGCGCGAACCTTGGGTCTTTGATCTTCCACATGCGTGATTGGCAGACGGAGAATCTCCCCAAGCGGCATGTGCCCGTCGAAGCGCTGGCCCCAAGGATCGAGGCCTAACTGTTCGAGGCGATGCAACTTCTCCTGACGGCTGGCTTCGAAATTCTGCGCTTCGGTCACGAGCTTGGCTTTCGTGCTGTGGCAGGTTGCGGCAAGATTTGGATTCTAGTCATCCCGCGAAAGCTGTCAATTGCAACGGCGGGGTAGAAGTATGCGCGGAGGATTAGGAAGAATAGGCAACCCGCTTGCGTTTCGCGCTCGAGCCTCCCTTTGCTGGGACGACGCTACTTGGCGAGCAAAACTTGCAAGTGCCCGCACGAGGTGCAGCTCCGGGCGTGCCAATGGGCGGGGACGCGCGCCTCGTCGTCATCCCACAAGCATTCGTATTCGGAAGCAAATGGCGGCGCGGCGGGGAAAGATTCCAGCGCGAATGCGTTTTCGCCGCACAACGGACAAGGCGTGCCTTGAATCACGGTGGTTTCCATGCCGGCGACTCCAATCCAAAGAGAGCCCAAGCATCCAGCTACTCAATTATAGGCCTTGAATTGCTGGGAAAACGCCGTTTCGGGAAATTCGCCGTATTTTCATAGGGGCTACTCAAAGTAGTAGGCACACTCCGTGTGCCGTGGCCCGCATACGGCACACGGAGTGTGCCTACTACTTAAAAAAAAACATGCCCGAATCGCCCTGAGAGGCGATTCGGGCATTTGTTTCATTCACAAATTGAATTTCGTTATTTCTGGCCCGGCTCCTTCTGTACATTGCCGACCGGGGGCGGAGGCGGCGTGAGTTCGCGCAGCACTTCGCGTTCCAAGTTCTGCTGCGTCACCGGCGTCGTCAACTCGATCCGCGGCGCCGCCTGTTTCCGCAATTCGGCGAGCACTTCTTGATTTCTTCTCGCAAGCTTGATCTCCGAGAGCTCCTTGTGCAACGCCGTTCGCACGCTCACATCGTCCAGGCTTTTGCCCAGTTCGGCTGGTATGTGGGCATCACACTTCAAGATGACGTGTGTGCCGTCCGGCATTTGCATCACACTGCTTACCTGGCCTACTTTCAGGCTAAACGCTTCCTTTTCGATGCGTTCGTCGCCGAAGTGTTTGTGGATCGGCGGTGCTTCGCCGCCCTTGGAGGCCAGGTCCGGAATGGCTTGCTTGCGGGCCCAGTCCCGAAAGCCGTTTTCACTCTGGTTGACCTCGGGCCACGCTCTCTTGTGAGTGTTGTCACCTTTCAAGAACACGATCATGCGGCATTGGACTTTGGGGCCAAAACGCGCCTCGAAGGCTTGTTTGAGTTCGTCATCGCTGACTTTGATGGTCGGCCGCACCATCTTGGACACGGCAAGTTGGGGTCGGATGACGTCTTCTTTCCACTCGTAGAGCGTTTTGCCGCGTGGTTTGAGAATGTTGGTGACGAAGTACTTGATTGGAATGGCGGTGCCGCCCCCCAGCTGCCGCAGTTGCTCGCTTAACTCTGTCTCGACTTCGGCGTCCGTCACGTAGATGCCCTTGGCCCGGCATTCCTTTTCAACGATGCGATTGTTAACCAAGAACTCAATGCGCTCGGCGCCAAAGCGTGCGATAAGGAATTCCCCATACTCCTCGCGCGTAATCGGAATGTTGCCGTGGATATAGGCGACAACACGCTGAGCGTATTCCGGCGTGCTTCCCGGTACGATCTTGGCCAATTCCCCTACAGGCGACGTCGGCGGCGTCGCCTTCAGTTGCGTCGCGCCCATGCGGCCCCAATAGAACGCGCCCACCGAGGCGGCCACAATCGCCGCCGCCATCATCCCCTTGCGTACCAGCCACGGGCTGGGCCGCAGCCATTGCCTCATTCTCCCCAACATGGCTTTCTCCTCCCGGACTTGCGGGTCTTAGAGTTCCGAAGAACCAACGGATATAGCGGATGGGGATGGCACGAGCAAGAGCAGCATCAATCAACTTCCGGAGCGACAGTTTCCGGAGCGACAAATATCGGCTACCATTGTCGCTCCGGAACAACGACGCAAGTAACTATTTATGAATACTTTGCGGTTGCAAGGAGCTCCGGAGCGACAGCGACACACACACCACCCCCCTTCATGTTAGCGAAAGGTAACTTTTCGGTCTAATCTTGGAGTGCGGCGATCTGACGCCGCTTTCTTTCCTTCTTTGCCTTCGGAACGGCAATTCTTCAGTGCAACCCGCCGCGATTGCGCGCTCCCTGCGAAGGAAAGAAAATAAAGAAAGCGGCGTCAAATCGCCGCAGTCCAAGAGCAATGCGAGTTGCCAAATCGTGTTTGGATTAGCTACTGGCACTTCGGTAGCGCTGCAAGGCGTAACGGAAGAAGCGCCGGCTAACAAAAAGCACGGCAATAGTCGCCGCGAAGATGTACAGCACCATGTCCGGCTGGATCATCTTGAGCATCACACGCGCAGGCACGTTGGTCACGAGCATGATCGGCACCACGAACGAAAAGACAAAGCCCACCGGCGCCGCCCAAGGCCCTTTGAAGATCTCGCGCGGATAGCGCATCAGCGTCGTGAACAGCCACCACATCTCGAACAGGCTCTGGTTGCGCATGAACCAGATCGACGCGGACGTTAAGAGAAGCATGAAACCGTAGGCGAGTCCCAATCCGCACGCGAAGGTGGCCAGGAATAATAGCAGCACGCCCAGATCGAACGTCCAGCCGCTCAAGATAAGCGCGGTAAGCATCACTCCGGCGCCGAGAAACACATTGGGCACGCACGACCAGTCCACGTTGCGGCAGGTCACAAGAAATTGTTCGTCCATCGGCTTTAGGAGATAGAAATCCAAATCGCCGCTGCGCACCAGATCAGCGAAAGAGTTGCAGTTGTCCATGAACAGCGTTTCCAACAGACCACCAAGTGCGAAGTAGTAGCCCAGGAAAAAGAGATACTGGTGGCGGTCCCAGTCCTCGACCTTGTCGGTCTGGGCGAAGATGGTCTCGTAAAACGCCAGCAGGATCGCCAGCCACAAGAGCTCGACAAAGATCTTGACCAGGAAATTGGAGCGGAAGGACAGTTCGCGCGTGAGGCTGAAACGCGCCAGGGAGAGCCAGAGACGCAGGTAGCGGGCCAGAGTCGCCATGTATTTTGGATTTTGGATTGGTGATTTTCGATTCAATACTTCGCCATCGTGCGGTCGATCTTGTCCGCCCAGGCGAGGATGCCGCCCTTGAGATTCTTCAGTTTCGTGAAGCCTTGCTGCTTGAGGAATTGGATCGCCTTGGCGCTGCGCATACCGCTCTTGCAGTGCACCACCATCTCCTTGTTCTTGTCCAGTTCGCCGAAGCGCTGCGGCAATTGCGGTAACGGCAAAAGCACGCTCCCCGGTATCCGGCAAATCTGGTATTCCTCCGGATTGCGCACATCGAGGATGAAGACGTTGTTGCCTGACCGAGCCAGTTGCTGCAGTTCTTCGACAGTGATTTCTTCACTCGTCGCCGCGAGCGCGGTTTCTTGGCCGCGGACGCCGCAAAACTGTTCGTAATCGATGAGCTGTTTGATGGTGGGGTTGTCGCCGCACATGGGGCAGCGCGGGTTGCGGCGGACTTTGAATTCCTGAAAACTCATGCGCAGGGCGTCGTAGAGCAGCAGCCGGCCAATGAGCGGCGCGCCGTTGCCGAGAATCAACTTCACCGCTTCGGTGGCCTGGATGCAGCCAACCAGGCCGGGCAGGATGCCGAGGACGCCCCCCTCGGCGCAACTGGGGACTTCGCCCGGCGGCGGCGGCTCCGGATATAGACACCGGTAGCACGGTCCCGCGGGCGGATGGAACACCGACGCCTGGCCGTCGAAACGGAAGATGCTGCCATAGACGTTTGGTTTTTTCAGAAGAACACAAGCGTCGTTCACCAGGTAGCGCGTGGGGAAGTTATCGGTGCCGTCGATCACGATGTCGTAAGGACGCAGGATGTCGAACGCGTTGGCGGACGTGAGGCGCGTTTCGTAAAGGTCGACGCGAACTTCGGGGTTGATGGACTGGATGCGTTCCTTGGCCGATTGCAGCTTGGGTCGGCCCACGTCTTCGGTGTGGTGCAATACCTGGCGTTGCAGGTTGCTGAAATCGACCACGTCGAAATCCACGAGCCCCAGCCGGCCCACGCCCGCCGCGGCCAGGTAAAGCGCCAGCGGCGAGCCCAGGCCGCCCGCGCCAATGAGCAAAATGCTGGACGCCTTCAGTTTCTTCTGACCGTCCATGCCGACTTCCGGCATGATCAGGTGCCGGCTATAGCGCGCGACCTCTTGCGGGGATAAGGTGACTTCCGCCATGGCTTTACCTCTTCAATTCTTAACCGCGGAGACGCAGAGGAACGCAGAGAATAAAGGTTGAAAAAAGAAAAGGGATTTCAATTCTATTGTCATGCCCCTCCTTGTTTTCTCTCTTTGCGTTCCTCCGCGCCTCTGCGGTTCTATCTTCATAGATTATCGCGCATGACTCTCAAACTCCAAGAACTGGCATGGAATCCTGCCGTTGAATAGTTGTGTTCGATTCTTCGGCTTCATGCCGATTCGCCGCGCCAGGGCAGCGTTGCCGGTGAAGACAAATAACCTCCAACCAGCGCACCTTTCACGAAAGACTTCGCCCAGTTTCTGGTAGAGCTTGTACAGGTCCTTGGTCTCGCCCAAGCGCTCACCATAGGGCGGATTGCAAATCAGAACCCCGGGCGGACCGAGCGGCGGCGTGAAGTCGGCCAGATTCTTCACCTCAAAGCGCGACAGGTGGCCGATGCCCGCTGCACGGGCGTTGGTCTGGGCAAATTGAATGGCGTCCTTGCGCAGGTCGCTGCCGATGATCGGTTGCGGCAACTGTTTCTGCACGCTGCCGCGCGCCTGATCGCGCAGCTTTGTCCAAACGGCTACGTCGTAATTCATCCAACCCTGGAAGCCGAAGCGTTTGCGCGTCAGTCCCGGCGGCCGCCTGGTTGCGATCCATGCAGCCTCGATGCACAACGTCCCGGAACCGCACAACGGATCGACCAATGGCAAATTGCCTTTCCAGCCGGTCAACAAAATCAAGCCGGCGGCGAGCGCCTCATTGAGCGGCGCCTTGGATTGAATGGGACGGTAGCCGCGCTTGTGCAAGGAATCGCCGGAACTGTCGAGGCTGAGAGTCGCAAGGTTTTGGTGGATGTGCAGGTTGATCTTCACCATGGGCTCTTCGGTGTCGACGCTGGGCCGGCGGCCGCACTTTTGGATGAACTGGTCGCAAATCGCGTCTTTCACCTTGCGAGCGGCGTATTGCGAATGGGTAATGTTCGAGTCGCGCACGTTACAGTCGACGGCCAGGGTGTGGTCCGGCGTCAAGTAGAGTTGCCAGTCGATGGATTGCACCGCGTCGTACAACTCTTCGGGCGAAGCGGCCGGGGCTTCGAGCAGTTGCCAAAGGACGCGGACGGCGGTGCGCAACCACAAGTTCGCCCGGTAGAGCAGTGCAAGGTCGCCGCGAAAGTGGACGCCGCCACGGCCCGGCACGATGTCGCGGGCGTTCAGCAAGCGCAATTCAGCAGCAAGGATCAGTTCCAGGCCGCGCGCACAGGTCGCGAACATGCCGCCTTGAGCCATTCGACTAGTTTATTTCTTTTTTGCATTTCCCTGGGACTTCCAGCTTAGCCCGACTTGAACACGATGAGCTACGCTCGCTTGACAGTCCGGGCGCGCTTCGGTATTGGGTTCGCAATTCTTTAGCCAAAGTTGGAGTTAGCGTCGGTTTTGTTTAGCGAACAGGCTATTTCCAGCGCTTGGCTTAGAAAGGACAAGTCATGGGCAAGGTGAGACTTGCAGCGGTCCTGGTGAGCGTGCTGTTGACGATGCCCGCGGCGGCACAGGCGCCGAAATTGAATTTCGCGCCGTTTGCCCCGACTGAGATTGCGCCTCCGCCCCCGCTGCCGATGGGCGACCTTGGCCAACCGACACAGCAGGGGCGAGGGGAATCGATGCAGCTTCCGCCGGCCGGTCCTCCGCCGCGCGCCAGCCTGGGCGCGCCTACGGCCGAGCCGCCAGCCATGCCTTTGCCCGCCGGCCAGGCCGATCCGCGCCTCGTCGGCTTCCCTGCCGCGACCATGGACGCGCAATCCGCACCGCATTCGCTCATGCCGCCCGCGTTGCCAATCCCGGTAGAGATGCATCGACCGACATCCAGTACTGCCGCGTCGTTGCCTCTCATGGTGGATTCCAGAGTCATGCCGGGGCAAGTCATCCATTCCACTTTGCCTTGGCCCGCAGGTTTCAGCGCCGTGCAGCGACCCGCGGGTGAAGGGCTTCTTAAGCCGTGTTCGCATTGCCAAGGCCCGGCGCTCTGCCCGGACGGAACTTGCTGCCGCCGCCCAGAAACTTGTTTCGACAATACCTCGTTGTTCTTCGGCCTGGACGGCTACAAGGAGCCTGCCGACCTAGGCATTAACGGCAACTTCGGCTTTCGCGTCGGCTTCAACACCGGTTTTGCCATCCTTGAGGATATGGGCCTGGGCGCGCAGGTGGGCACCGCGATCAACTACTCGCGCACCGCGCTGCGTCTTTTGTCCGCCATTGACGGCACGCAGGAGCACATCCAGAGCTATACGACGCTCGGCATTTTTCAACGTGGCGCGGGCGGCATCAACTGGGGAGTGGCCTATGATCTTCGTTTTGACGATTACTACGGCAACTTCGAAACAAGCCAATGGCGCGGCCAGGTCGGCTACGAAATCGGCGCGTGCGACGAGATCGGCCTGTGGGGCACGCTGCGCGAGCGCGGCGACCGCGCCGGCATCGGCGGCGTGCGCTTCGACCTGCAACCCATCAACCAGGTCAACTTCTATTGGCGGCACATTTGGGAAAACAACATCGTCACGCGCGCCTGGATCGGCATCGCCAATGAGCACAGCCGATTCGTGCTGATCAATCCGGGCCACCCTCCCGTGCAACATCCGCTCACGTTCGGCGGCGACTTCTTTGTGCCTTTGAGCGACAACCTTGCCCTGTTCGGCGAGGCCCACTTCATTACCCCCAACGATACCGGTTCGATCACCGCCACGCTCGGCCTGGTCTGGTACCCCGGCACGGCGCGCGACCAGCCGCGCAATCGCTTCGCGCCGCTGTTGCCGCTGGCGAATAATCCGAGCTTCGCGCTGGATGTCAGATAATTCGCAAGATCGTTGTTTCTTTCTCCGGCAACACTTAGAATCGGATAGAGAGTGTTGCGGAGAATCCCATGTCAATCCTGCTGAAACAGATTGGAGTGATGGCTTCTGCGGCGCTGTTGGCCCTCTCCTGGCCGGCGTCTTCGTTCGCGCAGGAGATGGCAGTCCGAATCTCCGCAGTACCAGCTCAGAAGCCGCGCACTCCCTCCGGCCGCTACATCGCTATCCCCTATTCCGGCGACTTCGAAGAGCTGTTTAAATCTAAGCTGCGTGCGGTACGGGAAAAGGACAACCTGTCTGACTTGCTCGGCAAACTGAAAAACGAACAGGTCGGCGACGCGCGCAAGCAAGCAGAGGACTTGTTCAAGCAAATCGACTTGGACGATCCGCTCATCCGAGAGTTGTTGCTGGACGCGCTCAAAAAGAACGGCCACGACAATCTCACGATCGACGACGTGAAAAACCTGCAAAAGATGGTCACCAGCGGCAATCTGCAGGGTCCAATGGGAACAGGGCTAGGCAAGAACCTCGGCACAAACGAGCCGCCACGGCCCCCGGCGGGCGCACCGGGGCGCAAGGGCCCGATGCTAAACAGTGAAAAACTAAACCGTTGGGTGAGCGTACGGCTCAAAGATCTCCAGAGTTCGCAGGCCGGCGAATGGCTGAAAAACTCGCCCGCCTTCCAGAGCGGCTTGAACGATTTGAAAAAACTGATCGATTTCGACCAAACA
This sequence comes from Gemmataceae bacterium, assembly GCA_022616245.1. Classification (GTDB taxonomy): domain Bacteria; phylum Planctomycetota; class Planctomycetia; order Gemmatales; family Gemmataceae; genus JAKEFD01. The sequence goes on along the minus strand of JAKEFD010000239.1, from coordinate 16,027 downwards.
GGCGCCGTCTGGAATATGCGCGAGCTGCCGGACCACTTGCGCTTTAGCGAAGGCTGGAGCCTCAAAGTGGGTGAAGGGCTCGTGGACCGGCTGAGCAACTTCTCGATGCCGAAACTGCCGCGCTTCCGAATCGCCCGCCTCGGTTTGGGCGGCTGGCAGATCCCGGCTCTGCCCCTGCCCAACCTCGGCAGTCCCTCGAGCGGCAACGTCTTTGAGCTTTTGCTTTGGACGCTCGTAATTGTGGTCGTCTTGGTACTGGGCTGGCAGATCATGAAGAACCTGGGCGTCCGCAAGAAAGCGCTTGCGCGCGACGCCGGACTCGGTCCCTGGCCGGTCGATCCCGCGCGCGTGGCCACGCGCGGCCAATTGATCCAGGCTTTCGAGTATCTCTCCTTGCGGAACTTGGGGCTGGAAGCGCGCACCTGGAATCACCGGGCCATTGCCCAAGGCTTGCAAGAGGCGGCACGCGGCAACAATCAAGAACATGCGGCCGCAGTGCTGGGCGCGTTGTATGAGGAGGCGCGTTATACGCACGGCGCGGAAGCGTTGACCGATGCCGACCAAGCAGCAGCGCGGCGGCACCTGTGTCTGTTGGCGGGAGCGACACAGGCATGATAGTTTCGAGAAGCCACTTCTTCTGTTCCATCGCGTTGCTTGGGGCCTTGTCCACGCCCCTCTGCGCCCAAGACGAACCCGCGCAGGTGTACGTGCCCTTCGAAGGCGTGGAAGCGTTCGCGCATATCTTGCACTCGCATGACCTGAAACCGCTCTCTGGCGTCGACGCGCTTGCCAAAGCGCCGGCGCATGAAACGGTCGCTGTGATTTTCGGCCCGCTCAAGACTCTGCACGATCTTCCCGCCGGTTTCGATTGGGACAGTTTCTTGGCGGGCGGCGGCGCCTTGCTTCTCGCCAGCGATTACGACGACGGCGGCAGCTTGGCGCGCTGGGGATTGCGGCTGCCCAATTGGGAAGTGAAACAACGGCGGCAGTCTTCTTATCAGGGCGCGTACAGCGACTGTCCCTGGCTCTCATCCGATTATTTGAGCACGGCTCATCCCGTCTTTGAATCGGCCAAGTCGGGCATTGCAACCAACAAGCCGCGACTGTTGCTCCGCGAGAATAGCGATTTGCATTTGCTCGCGGAATTCCCCGGAGAGCGGCAGAATCCAAAGGACACGTTGGAGTGCTGGATCAGCGGCAGATCGGGCAATACTCCCTTGCCCGAAAACGCCGGCTATGTTTTCGGCTCGCGCGGAGAGGCCGCGCCCACCGGTCGCATGCTCGTTGTCGCCGGCCAGGGCATGTTCATGAACGGGATGGTGATCCAGCCGGACAACGATAACTTTCTGGTCGCGTGGAACGCCGTACGTTGGCTCGCCGAAGGTCCGAAGGGACCACGCCGTTATGCCATGTTCCTGAACGAAGGATCGCCCGTGACCAAGTTCGATCTACCTTTGGGCCGCCAGATCCCGATTCCCATTCCGCCGGTGCGCATCATCAATCAAATGCTGCGCGGCCTGGAAAACGAGAATATCTTTAATCGCCTGCTGGTGGAGGTGGTCGGCAAAGAGCCGGTAGTGCGGGTCTTCGTACTGGCATTGACCGCGCTGTTTCTGCTCTTGGGTGCGCGCCGCATCGTCCTCAGCCGTTACCGCACGGAGCACTGGGCGGCGCTTGTCGCCGACGACTTGACGCCGCCGCCGATCGTGCCGGTGGAGGTAGAAAGGCAGCAAGCGCTTTTGAAGCGCAAGAACCTCTGGGAAGCGGCACAAGCGCTAGCCCGCGACTTCTTCCTCGAGCACGCCGGGCAGGCGCCATCGCCGTTAGGGAACGTCATGCCCACTCCCGCTGTGGAGTTGGCCGGCTCGTGGTGGCAGCGGCGCTCCTTGCAAAAGCAGCTCGACGACTTGTGGGACCTTGGCCAAACCCAGCAAAAAAGACGCATCTCCCCGCGTGCCTTTCACAGATTCCTCGACGCTTTGGCCGAAATGACCGCCGCCGCCCTGGACGGCCGGGTCCGTTTCCAAAATGCCAATCTTTCTACAATAAGACACGAATACAACACGTAGGATAGGATTCCGCTCCTGTCCTGACGCGTTGCATACGATGTGAGCGCGAGTGTCCGGAGCGGATTCCTGACCTACGCAAGCTGGGGGACTCTAGCTTCATGTCCATGAACGACGTCGGCAGCTCCGACCTGAAAGACTGGGCCCAGCGCGTCAAGGAGCTGCGCGATAGCACCATCACGGAAGTCGGCCGGGTCGTCGTCGGCATGGAACGCGTGACCCAGCGCTTTCTCATCGCGTTGCTGGCGGGCGGCCACGTTCTTCTGGAAGGCGTGCCCGGCGTCGCCAAGACAACTCTTTCCAAAACGCTCGCGCAGATCCTCGGCATCCAATACCAGCGCTTGCAGTTCACGCCCGATCTGTTGCCTTCCGACGTTACCGGCACATACATCTTCGATCGCAAAGCGAACGAATTCGTGCTGCGCAAGGGGCCGATCTTCTGTCAAATCCTGCTTACAGATGAAGTGAACCGCGCCCCTGCCAAGACCCAGGCCGCGCTTTTGGAAGCAATGCAGGAAAACCAGGTCACCATCGAAGGCACGACTCTGCCTTTGCCGCACCCCTTTATGGTCCTGGCCACTCAGAATCCGGTCGAGCAGGAAGGCGTCTATCGACTGCCCGAAGCCCAGCTCGACCGTTTTCTGTTGCGCATCGACATGGGCTACCCCGGCCCAAAACAAGAAGTGGCCATGCTGAAGCTGCACAGCCACCCCCTTGTGCCGGTGCAACAGCTTTTTGGACCGGAGCTGATTCTTGAGATTCAAGACAAGCTTGCGCACGTCTACGGCAAGGACGAACTCTTGACCTACATCGTCGACCTGGCTGAGGCAAGCCGGCAGCATCCCGACATTTCGCTGGGCGCCAGCCCGCGCGCCTCGTTGTGCCTCTTGCGCTGCGCCCGCGCCCGCGCGTTGCTCGACGGCAGGACCTATTTCACTCACGAAGACGTGCAAGCCATGGCGCTCGGCGTCCTGGGCCATCGGCTCATTCTGAGGCCCGAAGCCGAAGTCGAAGGCAAGAGCATCGCCGAGGTCGTCCGCGATTTGCTGAACACGGTGCCGGTGTTGGGTTTGTAGCCGCGAATGAATTCAAGGTCGCCAGTTCGCTCATTCTTCAAACAACACCAAGCTTGCCGTGAAGCCGTGGATGAAATTCTGGCCCCCCACCGGGCCTAGCTCTCCAGCGGCGAAGAAACCAGCCAGCGGCAATCCTCCGGCGCCGGCCTGCACTGCTTTGGCGTCGTGGTGCGGCGCGTCGAACAAGCGCGTGCCACGGCCGTTGCAGCTAAAGAGCAAACCGGCGGCGGGCGCTGTCGCATTTGCCTTCTTGTCGTGCTCCAGCAGCAAACGCAAGTCCTCGTCCGCCGTGGCCGCGTCGCGCACATGGAATTGCACAGTTTGGCCTGGGCAGACGCGCTCGGTGATTGCGAGCGCGCCGGAGTCGCGGTCGATGCCCATGACGTTGCGCACCAGGAAATCGCCACGGTGAAAGCTCTCCTGGTACTCGCTGATGACGCGGCCAATGTGCAGCCCTTGCTGCACCAACTGCTGATCGCGCGGGCTCAACTGTTGCCATAGTTCCTGCAACTGCGCGAAGGCGGGTTTGCCGCCCAGCTCCAGGATTAAGTTGTCGCGGGCCTTGGTGACGACGAGCGGTTTGCCGATGGGGCGGCACCCCTGTGAAACCACGCTGCGCGCGGGAATGGGTCCGCGCAACAGCACGCACACCGCGCCCCGGTCGAGCACGCGCTCGCCCCAAAGCAGCGGGTTCTGCCCGGGCGACCGCGCGGCGCTGGCCATGCCGCCGACAACGCGCAAGCCTTTTTTCTCCTCGTTCACCTGACCCAGGAAATCATCAATCGGAAACGTGAACGGGTCGGCCAACGTGAGCAACCAGCTCTCCTTGGGATTCGCCTCGATCAACTCGTCGGGCCAGCCGAGCAGACTGAATCCCTCGGAGGTCGGCTCCATAGACAGCGCGAACGACGTAATTATGACAGGTGTCGCCCACCGCGCCAGCCACACGCAAAGTGCCGGACCGCCTTCGACCTCGCGCTCGTTGCCGATAATCGATTCGCCGGGACAGCCGGCCAACGCGCGCGGCTTGAGCCGGGCACTCAACTCGCGTGCCAGATTCGCCGCGGCTGCACAGTGATGCGGCGAGTAAAACGTCAGCGCCAGATCGACCGGCCCCTGCCAATGTAACTGACCAAAGCAATCGTTCAGGGCTTGCTCGGCGAGAGAGGCAGTCGAAAGTGCAGCGGCGAATGGCATGGCAGTCCTCCATGGAGCAGCGAAACTCGAAAGCTTCCGGCCTGATCTTCCGAAATGACGCGATTTAGCTGATTGCTTTTTCAAAAACCGGAAAGCTTCCCTGACGGCGAAAGTTTCTTTGATAGAAGGTTAACAGCTCCGGCGCGTCGGAGGGCGCTTGTGCCGCCAGCGCGGACACGTCGTCGGAATCGCGCATGCGGAATGCGGCGTGGCCCAAAAGCTCCATGCCCAGGAGCGGCAGTTTGACATCTTGCTTGGCGACAAAGCTGAACAGTCCCTTGATGCGCTTGGTCGATTGGTTTTCCGCGCCGAATGCGCCCAAACGGTAACAAGGCATATTGGGGTCCACCGCGTGCGGATCGGCATAGGTCGGCTCGTAAACCAGGATGCCGACGGCAACCAACTCGCCCCCTTGGCGGCTGCGAATCGCAAACAGGGCTTCCGGCTGAAAATAGGGATTGAAGAACAAGTGCTTTTCCAGAGCTTTGGGGTCATTCAGTTGAATCAACTTGGGCATGAGCGCAAGGATCGCCGGTGCATCTTGCGGGTGAACCTGGGAGACTCCGGTCACGCCGCGCGCCGCCGGCGTCGGCATTTCCACCAAATCGATCACGAAATTGACCATGTCGCGGGCTTTGACGAATCCGCGCTGAAGGAAGTATTCCTGCACGATCGGCCAATCCGCGCGATAGGCGGCGAACGCTTTGGCAATCCCGCGCCGCTTCATTTCCGTCAAGGCCGCAAGGAACAAAGGCTCGGTGCACGCGTCCTGGCCCGGCAAACACCAGGGGGCGCTCATTCTCCCGTTCGGATTGAAAGAACAATAACCGACAACCTTGCCGCCCTCCTCAGCAAAGAAACGTAGACCGGGATCGAAGTCGCGGGCTCGAGTGCGGCGCTGTATTTCCTGCACCGTCGCCGGCTTGAAACGGGGCAACGCCGCCGCCGCGGTATTGTAGATCTCCACCTGGGCAGCCTCGTCGCCCGGCCGAAAATTGCGGATCATCATGGCTTCTGACCTGCGAGTTCCGCTCCGCCAATTGGAAGCCATTATACACGGTTAACGGAGGCCAGGAAAAGCGGTGAGAGAATGAATGATTTGGATGCTGCATCGTAGAATACATGAGGCCGACTATGTGGTTTTCCAGGAGCTAGGCATGAATCTGGTCTTTGCGGCGGTTGCTGGTTTAGGATTCGCCTTTTTCTGGGTCGCCCGTCTCGCGGCCCAATCCCCCGATACTCCTGCCGAGCGCGGCAAGAAGGCGCTGCTCACGCGCGCCTACAACGCCGCATCCTGGACCTTCGCCGGCTACGAAAACGCCTGGAAGCATTGGCAGCCCGCGCCCGCCAAGCAGCCGGCCGATTACGACAAGGCCTTCCGTGACTACTACGGATTGCACCCCACTCCATATGAGAACGGCCGTTATCCGATGGGTTTGCGCGAAGCTCAAGGCTTGCTTTTCGGCAAGGGCTTGACCAGCGATTGCCTGGTGTGCCACGGCGGGTCGATTCTCGGCAAGAGCTACATCGGCTTGGGCAACGCCGCGCTGGACATCCACGCGCTGTTCCTCGACCTCAACCGCGCCAGCACGAAAGTCGGCAAACTGCCATTTACGTTCAGCCACGTACGCGGCACATCGGAAGCCGGCGGCTTTGCGACCTTCCTCTTGTCGTACCGCGAGCCCGACTTGTCACTTCGTCTTGCGCCGCTTGATCTCGAATTGCGCGACGATCTGTGCGAAGACGTGCCCGCCTGGTGGCTGCTCAAGAAGAAGAAAACCATGTATCACACCGGCACGGTGGACGCCCGCTCCGTGCGCTCCATTATGCAATTCATGCTGGTGCCGACCAACAGCGCCGCCACGTTCGCGAAGGAAGAAGCCACCTTCGCCGACATTCGTCAGTACATAGTAAGTCTTGCAGCACCGAAGTATCCTTTGCCCATTGACCGCGGCCTGGCGGACAGAGGGCGGACAGTTTTCAACAAGACCTGTGCGCAGTGCCACGGGACTTACGGCGACGACTGGACCTATCCGAACAAACACGTGACCATCGACGACATCGGCACCGATCGCAACCGATTCGTCGGATTGAGCCGGCGTTTGGCGGAACATTACAACAAAAGTTGGTTCTCTCAAGGTGAAGGCGGATACAAGTCCATGGAGCCCGTCGGCTACCAGGCGCCGCCTCTGGACGGCGTGTGGGCCACGGCGCCCTATTTTCACAACGGCGCGGTCCCGACCGTTTACGACGTGCTTAACTCCAAGACCCGACCCAAGATCTACTCGCGCTCTTTTCGGACCGGTGAAGCGGACTATGACGCCGTCAAGGTCGGTTGGAAAATTCAAATCCTCGACCGGGCCCCGGATGCCGGTGTTTCCGATTACGAACGTCGCAAAGTCTACGACACTACGCAACCCGGCCGCGGCAACCAGGGACATACCTTTGGCGACGACCTGAGCGACGAGCAGCGCCGGGCGGTCGTGGAGTACTTGAAGACGCTTTGAGAGGATGGAACCGCATGCGCGTGGCTTTGCGGGTATTGGGCGAATCGGTCACTGTGGAGGCGCAAGAGCCGGCCGGCCCAGTCCGTCTGGATGAACCGCTGCCGTTCCTGCGCGCCTTGGAAGATCAAGTCATCGGTGTTGCGGTTCGCCAGGCAGAAGCTGCCGGCGCGAAGATATCCTGCTGCAAAGGCTGCGCTGCGTGTTGCAAGGCTCAGCCGGTGCCGGTGACTCCGCCGGAAGCATATGCGTTATGGCGGTTGGTCGGGTCGCTGCCGGCGCTGCGCCAAAGGGAAATCCGCGCACGCTTCGGGGACCGCGTGAGCAGGCTCCGCGCCGCCGGCTTGGAAGGTCCTTTGTTGCGGCGCGATGCCACTGCATCCATGGAGGAAGCCCGCGCGGTTGCCCAACGCTATTTCCAGCTCGGTCTGGTCTGTCCCTTTTTGGAAGATGATAGTTGCAGCATTTACGCCGAGCGCCCGTTCGTTTGCAGGCAGTACTTGGTGACTTCGCCTGCTTCGTTGTGCCAGGACCCATTTCACAACCCAATCGCGCGTCTTGCCCTGCCCATAGCCGCCGCCGGCGCGACGCTGGCGATCGCGGAAAAAACGCTTGGAGCGGCGCAATTCACCGTTCCCTTGGTGTTGGCCCTTGACTACGCAGAATCCCACCGCGCGGAGCTGGAACAGACGTTTGCCGCGCCGGGGTTGTATCGAGACTGGGTTCAAGCAATGACGGCCGGCGACGACGCGCGCGACGGTCAATCGTAGAGTGAGCTTCATGGACATCGTCGGCATCGGCACAGACATTGTGGAGTGCGTGCGGATCGGACACATGATCGAGAAGCACGGCGAGCTTTTCCTGGCGCGCGTCTATACGGCGCGAGAAATCCGCTATTGCCAAGGCAAGAAACACGCCACGGAACACTTCGCGGGGCGCTGGGCGGCGAAAGAGGCGATCCTCAAATGTCTGGGCACGGGCTGGCAAAAGGGCATGTGTTGGACCGACATGGAGATTCGCAACGAACCGGACGGCGGACCGAGAGTGTTTTTGGGCGGCGCTGCCAAGGACCGCGCCAAGGACCTGCATATCGCTGACATTTTGGTGACCATCTCGCACTGCCGGGCGTACGCGACAGCCACAGCGGTCGCGGTGTCGAAGTGACGCAATCACAGGATTCACTTTGCCATTTGAAACACCTGGGCTATTGCAATCTCCCGTTTTCTCCGTTATGGTGTCAGCCTCCCAACAGTCAACCATGCTCGCGCCACATCAACGTTTGGATGATTTCGAAATCATCCGCCTGCTCGGCAGAGGCGGCATGGGCGAGGTCTATGAAGCGGAACAGGCCAGTTTGCGGCGGCGCGTGGCCCTCAAGGTGCTCAAGCCGTGGCTGTCGCAGAATCCCGATGCCCTGCGCCGTTTTTTGCGCGAGGCACGTGTCCCCGCCGAGCTCGAACATCCCGGCATTGTGCGCATCATCACCACCGGCGCCACCAAGGACGGCTACGCGTATTACGCCATGCAGCTCGTGCGCGGCGTCTCGCTCGCCCAATTAGTTCGCCTGACCCACGAACCGTCTGCCACGCCGACGGCTGTGCTTACCGGCAAGGCCAAAACTCCGTCCCTGTCGGACAAAGAAGTCTCCACGCCGGCCGACCGGAACGGCTCGGAGACCTTTGAGGACGAGTTGCCTGGACTGGCGCGCGCCTATTTTCAAGACCGCTTTCGCACACTGGCCAAGATCGGGGCGCAGGCGGCGCGCGCCTTGGCGTTCGCGCACGCACAAGGCCATTTGCACCGCGACATCAAGCCTTCCAATTTGATGGTGGACTTTCACGATCAGGTGTATCTGGTCGACTTTGGCCTGACGCGTGCGCTGGAGCCCGATGCGATGAGCACCGCGGTCGGCGCCGTCGCCGGCACGCCCTGGTACATGAGCCCCGAACAGGCTCAGGGACAGGTGTTGGACGAGCGCTCCGACCTTTTTTCCTTGGGCGTGACACTCTTTGAGCTGGCGACCAACGGCGTGGGGCCTTACACGGTGCCGCGGAGCAATCGGGCAGCTGTTTTAGCGCAGATTGTCGCGGGCCAGCGGCTGCCCCTCCGCACCCTGGCGCCGGACATTTCCGAAACACTCGAAGCTGTCATCCTCAAAGCGCTGCACGACCGGCCCGAACGCCGTCATTCGAACGGATTGGAACTGGCCGCCGACCTTGAGGCATTTGCGGCCGGCGGTACTGCACAGCGCAAGTCTTGGCTATCGCCGCAGACCAAACGCCGCTCGAAAAAACTGCTCGTCTATTCGTTCGCAGCCACGCTGTTGGTGATGGGCGGCTGGATGCTGGGCGGCGGCTTTTTCCAGCGGGACACGAGTGGCAATGCGGAACAGACGGCCAAGGAAGAAAACCCGCTGCCACCCATGCTGGTGCACCGGCCGTGGCGCACTTGGCTGAACTTGATCAGTGAACCTCCCGCTGCCCCTGTTTGGGCAAAGCGGGTTTGGGGCGATGGCGCCTGGGCGCCTGCGGGGGAAAAGCTGCTCCTGCGTTCCTTGAACGGGCTGACCATGTTCGCCTTAGACGACGACCCGCATAAGCGTTGGTTCGAGTGGTCTATGGACTTTGATGCGATCACCGGCAAAGACTCCAATCAGCATCAAATGGGGTACTTTTTTGGGTTGCGCCAAGACCTGCAGGATCCGCAGAATGTGCCTGGGTTCTTCATGGCTATGCTCGACGAGCGTCCCGACAAAGGGTATCCAAACGGGAAATGGACAATCGGAGTGTCGCAGTTTAGTAAGGGCTTTCAGGATTTGCCTGTGACAAGTTGGCTGCAAGCTTTGCCTGCGCATTGGAGCAAGCCGCTTTCCCTGGTTGGGCCGCCAACCTGGCACAACGTTCGTGTACGCGCGCTGGATGACAAAATCACGATAACGCTGAATAACGCGACAACGCCGGCGGACCCGAACGAATTGGCGATCGACCTTAAACAACTGCGTTCGACACACACGACCTACCGCAAATTGGATGCCCGTGGCGCGTGGGGAGTTTGGGTCAAGAACGGCACAGGTCAAATCCGGAATGCAAAAATCCTGGCCTTGGCTCCCCTGGACTCTGTTCCTTGAATACTTTTTGGAGATTGTAAATGCCCGAACCGACCGTCACGATTACTCATCCCCCCGAAAGTCCGTCCATAACGTTGCCTTTCACCGCGCGCGGAACGACAACGGCGCCGGGAGATGATCCTGTTCAATTCTTGATTTTCGAAATAGACGATCTGGGCGCTGGGCCTATTGAGACTCCGCCTGCGAATTGGACTTTTGAGTTGACGACCGCCAACTGTGGTCCCGGGCCGCACACATTGATCGTTACTGCCATCAACAACGCCGGGAATGGCGTCGCGACGCGAAGTTTTTCCGTCCAAGGCCATTCCGGTACAGAATAGGCGACCCAATAGTCTAGGACATTTGAGACAAGCACAAGGACCTATATGAACAAGAAGATCACTATGGAATTGTTTCGCGCCGTTCATGCGCGCAATCAGAAAATCCCTTTGGACCTCAAGAAAGTGGACCTGCCGAAAAAGACGCTGGTTTCCGTGAAGAACTTCGTGCGCCAGTCACCAACCTCGGCGCCCGTATTCCATGGCGTTGTCCACTCCGGCCAATTCAAGAATTGCCCGAAATCGTTCACGCCCGATGTGCGCGGCTTTCACTGTCTAGTGCTGACCGCCAGCGTCGGAGGCAAGATCCTGAGTTACAAGTCACCGCTGGTCGAAGTGGCATGAGTCCATTCGTTAGCCCTTGGATTTGGAGGCACGCTCCGGTCGCAACGAACGCACCACGGACCCGGCTGTCCACATTTCGCTGTCCGCGACCGCTTTGAGCTCCTTTTCCAGCTGCGCGCGGTAATCCTTGCGGCTGTTGGCGTCGAGAACACGGCGCGTCTCTTCGCCGGAAGCGACCTTCTGATAAAGCTCTTCGAATACGGGCTTGGAGGCGTCGCGAAAACGGCCAAACCAATCCAAAGCGCCGCGCTGCGCCGTCGTCGAGCAATTGGCGTACATCCAGTCCATCCCGTTTTCCGCGATCAACGGATACAGACTCTGGGTGGCTTCCTCCACGGTTTCATTAAACGCTTCAGAGGGCGAATGCCCGTGCTCGCGCAAGACCTCGTATTGCGCCAGCCACAGTCCGTAAATGGCGCCCATGAGCACGCCGCGCTCACCGGTCAGGTCGCTGAAAACTTCTTTTTGAAAGGTGGTTTCGAAGAGGTAGCCGGAGCCGATGGCGATGCCGGTAGCGAGACAGCGGTCGCGGGCCCGTCCGGTTGCGTCCTGTTCGATGGCGAACGAGGCGTTGATGCCTCGGCCTTCCAGGAACAACCGGCGCACGGTGGTGCCGGAACCTTTTGGCGCCACCAGGATCACGTCGATGTCCATGGGCGGGATAACGCCCGTTTGCTCGCGGAAAACGATGGAGAAGCCGTGCGAAAAGTAGAGCGCTTTCCCTTTGGCAAGCAACGGTTTCAGGTGGGGCCATTGCTCCTTTTGACCAGCGTCCGAGAGCAAGTATTGAATGATCGTGCCGCGCTGGGTGGCTTCTTCCAAGCTGAAGAGCGTTGTGCCGGGCGTCCAACCGTCCTGTTGGGCCAGATCCCAGCTGCGGCCGCCCTTTTCGCGCAGACCGATGACCACGGATATGCCGTTGTCTTTCATGTTAAGGGACTGACCGCGGCCCTGAACGCCATAGCCCAGGACTGCGACAGTTTCCTTGCCGAGAATGGCCTGAATGCGTTCGGATGGATAATCGGAACGTTCGACGACCGTTTCTTTGATGTCGCCGATTTGGATCGTTCGCATGGGAGAGCCTTTATGCTTGGAATCGCCCGCATTCGGCGCACGCATCCACCTTAAGCGAAGCGCGAGGTCTAAACTGGTGTGCAAGGAATTGTAGGAAATGGACAAAGAACTGACACCGAAGTCCAAAACCGATGAACCGATTTGACCTGGGCTGTGTCCTTTTGCGAGACCCGGAAAAATTCACTGGCGTGGCGAGCGAAAAAAGTATGAAATGGTGAGTTGGATTGGCGGCATGGCGTCTTGTCGAATCCGGCGCCGCGTACGCTGTACAAGCTCATTTGACCTGTTGCCCGCTTCGTTCATACAACCCGAAGGAGACTGGATAGGCCAAAAAATTGGCATATTGTCCAAGAAAACACTAAAAATGAGGGAAGAGCAGAGGCTGGTTTGACCTCTTAACTTTGGGGAGGAGTGTCACTTGGAGGGACCTCATGGCCATTGGCAAATTGCCGTTCCTCGTCCAACAGCTCAGCCACTGGAAGAAGCGCGGAGAAGGGATTGCCGATGCGGAGTTGTTGCAGCGTTATGTAGAACACCGCGATGAGACGGCCTTTGAATTGCTGGCTTGGCGGCACGGCGGATTGGTGCTCGGCGTGTGCCGCCGCATTCTTCGCGACGACGGATTGGCCGAAGACGCTTTTCAGGCGACTCTCCTGACGTTGGTGCGCAAGGCCAAGAGCATTCGTTGCGGAGCGACGCTTTCGGGTTGGCTGCACACAGTGGCCTTTCGTACGGCCTTGCACGCCAAGGCGCAAATCGAGCGCGACGCCTTGCGAACCGCGTCGGCCGTGCCCGATCGACCGGAGAGCGACACGCCTGAAACACTGGCGTCCAACAAGGAAATCTATTCGCTGCTCGACGACGAAATCGAGCGTCTGCCGGAAATCTATCGCATACCGTTTCTCTTGTGCTACCTGGAAGGCAAGACGAACGAAGAAGCAGCGCGCGATTTGAACTGCCCAATCGGCACGATCATGTCGCGATTGGGTCGGGCCCGCGAAAAGCTGCGCAAGCGCCTGTCGCGTCGGGGCGTCGCCTTGGCCGCCGCAGTGGCCGGCGGCGCCCTCTCCACACAGGCTCTGGCGGCGCCGGTTTCGGAAACGCTGCTGGCCCATGCCGCGCAATCCGCGCAGCAGCTCTCGAGCGGCGCCTTGACGCCCGCCGCGGCGCCTTGGCGCTGGAGCGACTCCATGGCCCGCGGCATGACGGAATTCCCTCTGCGCGGCATCCTGGTGGGCATGGCCACAGTAGCCCTCCTCGCTGTCGTTACCTTTTTTGGCGCCGATTTCTTGTTGACGCCGGCGGACAAGTATTCCATCTCGGCAAACAAACCCGAAACGGGTCCCAAGAACTTGTTATGTCAAGCGAACGGCCCGGCCCTCGCGCTGGATGGTCTGCGGCTGGCGCTCCTGGACACACTGGACACCCGCGAGCTTCCCACGCAGGCCATGGTCTTATCCAGCGACGGCAAGACCCTGGCCACCGGCGACCGCGAAGGCAACGTGCTCTTCTGGGAAACCTGGAGCCGGCAGATGTTGGCGCAATTGCCGGTCGGAGCGCCGGTGACTTGCCTACATTTCAGCCAGAATGCCCAGACTCTTCTGGTTGGCTGCCAAGACGGATCTCTCCAGCTTTGGGATTGCAAACAGCGCAAGAAGCTCTGGCATATCCAGGCGCACCAAGACGCGGTCTTGTCGCTGGCCGCCTGCCCTGGGCGAAATCACGCAGTCAGCAGCAGCGCGGACGACGAAGTGCGCCTCTGGCGCTACACCGACGGCGAAGCGACAGGCGCCGTCACCGGCGCTGGTGAATTTCCGCGGCTGGCGTTTTCGCCCGACGACACGCACCTGTTCGCCGCGGGCGCGCGCGGCAAGATTCTGGCTTGGGATGTGGACACCTGGCGGCACAACGGCCTGTGGGCCGATCTGGAACAGCGCGTGGCGCAACTTGTCTTCTCACGCGACGGTAGGATGATGGCTACGGTCGGGAGCAACGGCGACATCCATATTTGGGACCGCCACACCCGCGCCCTCAAGCAGCGGCTGAAGTGCGATGACGCCGCGTCCTTTGCTGCCTTTAGCGCGGACGGCTCCATCTTGGCGACTGGCGGGCCGCGTCACTCGATTCGAACCTTCGACATCTCGTCCGGTAAACCACTGGGCTATTTACAAGGGCATGCCGATGCCGTCGCCGGGGCGGCCTTTCATCCCAAATATGCGTTGCTATTCTCCGCGGCCGCGGACGGCACCTGGCGCGTATGGGACTATGCCGCCGCGTCGCCCGAATGGGTCGAGTCCGGCGAGGAAAAGGCGTTGACGGCCGTCGGCAAATATGGCGGCGTCGTCCGCGACCGCAAGCAGCCCCACCACCCCATCGTATCTCTCATGCTTGCGGGCGCGCCGGTCACCGACGACGACGTGCGCCAGTTCGACGGTTTGGAGAAACTGGAGTCGCTCAATCTGCAAAAGACGAGCATAACCGACGTAGCGCTGCGGCATTTGCGCCCGCACAAGCAGCTGAAGTCCCTGTCCCTCGCGGAAACGAGCGTCTCCGATGAAGGACTCAAGCAACTTCGGCAATTGACGGCACTGGAAAGCCTCGACCTGCGCAAAACGCGCGTGACCGACGCGGGACTCTGTCTACTTAAAGAAAACGTTCAGTTGAAATCACTCAACCTGGCTGGTACTGCCATCGGCGGCGCTGGTTTGGAAGAAGTTGCCCATCTCAAGCAACTCCAGTACCTCGACTTGCTGGCGTGCCGCTTGACGGAAGCGGCCCAAAAGCATCTGTCCCGCTTGGCGCAACTGCGCTTCCTCAATCTCGCCTATTGCGAAGGCATCGACGCGAATTGGGTGGCCGACCTTCAAAGAGCCTTGCCCCGCTGCCGAATCGTCTGGGCGACTTTGGAAAAGGAAAATGTGCGCTCGTCCGACCTTTAGCCGCTTCCGGGGCGCGGTGCTTCGCGCCGCGTCCTCCTTTTGTCACGTCGAATATTCACACAAGCCCGACGCGCGAGCGAGGGAGTATTCACACAAGCCCGACGCGCGAGCGAGGGAATCTTCACACAAGCCCGACGCGCGAGCGAGGGAGTATTCGATTGCGCTGCTACTTTGAAGTAAGATGCATGAGTCCATTCAGCCGAGACGGGGCATGACGGCGCCGCTTGTTCTTCTCATCGAAGATGAATTGCCGATCCGCAGGTTCTTGCGCAGCTCCTTCTCCGCCCAGGAATACCGGCTCGTCGAAGCCGAGACCGCCGAGTTGGGCTTGCGCGTCGCCCCCCAGCAGCCGCCTGATATCGTGGTATTAGACCTTGGCTTGCCCGACATGGACGGTCAACAGCTCTTGCAACTGCTGCGCGAGTGGTATCGCGGGCCGATCCTCGTGCTGTCGGCACGTGACCAGGAGCAGCAGAAAATCCTCGCGCTGGATCATGGCGCGGACGATTACCTGACCAAACCGTTCAGCACCGGCGAACTCTTGGCGCGCATGCGCGTCGCCCTGCGGCATGCGGCGCGGCCCGGCGGCGAGTCCACCACCTTTGCCATCGGCGGCCTTAAAGGCGACCTCGCGGCCCGGCGCGTCTTTGTGGACGAAAAGGAGGTGCATCTGACGCCGCTCGAATACAAGCTGTTGACCACCTTGGTCCGGCACGCCGGCAGAGTGTTGACGCACCGCTTTCTCTTGAAGGAAGTGTGGGGGCCGCATCACGTCCACGAAAACCACTACCTGCGCGTCTTCATGGCCAGCCTGCGCCGCAAGATCGAGCAGGACTCCGCACAGCCGCGCTACCTTTTAACGGAGCCAGGAGTAGGCTACCGGATGGCTGCGGAATAGCGAATTTGCACTGGAATATCAACTCTGCCAACGTGTACTAGTCAATGATCTTGTTCAAAGGATATTCGACAATGCCGCGGGCGCCGGCGGCTTTGAGCTGCGGGATGATGTGGCGGACAATGTTTTCGTCGAGGATGGTGTTGACGGCAACCCAGGTCTTGTCCGACAGGGAAGAGATGGTCGGGTTTTGCAGGGCGGGCAAGATTTTCAGCACCGCGGCCAAATCTGCTTGCTGAACGTTCATCATCAAGCCGACTTTACCCTCGGCGGCCATGGCCCCTTGCAGCATGAGCACCAGGTCGTCCATTTTCTGCTTCTTCCACGCATCGGCATAAGAGCGCTCGTTGGCGATGAAGCGCGTCGTGCTCTGCAACAGGTCCGCGACGATGCGCAAGTTGTTCGCCTTGAGCGAGCTGCCGGTTTCGGTGACGTCGACGATGGCGTCGGCCAGACGAGGCGGCTTGACTTCGGTCGCGCCCCAGCT
>JAKEFD010000238.1 GCA_022616245.1 Gemmataceae bacterium | reverse complement strand
GGGCGAACTATTATTGTGACGCAACCGGATGAGAGTTTTCAGATCATTGACCTGCTCTTGGTCACGGCTTTGGAAGTAAGGCCCGAATTGGTCAACGGAAAGAAGAACGGAATGAAGAAAAAGAAAAGTTAACGCCCACGCACCACTCTCCACTCTCCTCCACTACTCCTTCACCCGCACCTTTAGCAGCAGCGCCCATTGGTGCGCGTCGATGAATTGCCGGGCGATCGTCGTCGGCTTGACGGCTTGCATGGCGAGCCCCAGCATGATCTGCCGCTTGCCGGCTCGGGCCCTGCCGGCGACCAGCACCCAGCGCGTCGGCTCATCTTCCGGCTCCGGCACGATCATGTTGCGGTGAAAATGGTTCGCGAAGCCCTCGTGGCTGAGCTGCGTCGGCCAGATGCGTAGCCGCGGCAGGTCTTCCTTAAAAATGTCGCCCAGGCCCGGAACCACGCCGTCGAGCAGTTTTTCCACTTCCTCCTGATCGACCTCGCTGCCCGTGCCCGACGGCGCGACGACGACCAGCCTGAGGCGCACCGGCAGCCCTTCGAAGCGCAGTTGCCGGTCGCCGCTTTTGGCGCCGGCGTCGGGATAATCGTTGAGGATTTCTTCAAGACTCTGCCGCGTTGGTGGTTCGGGCGGCCGGCGAAAAAGACGCGTGAGCACGGCCCACAATAACAGCAGCAAAAGGAGCCCAGCGACGACCAGCACCGCGTACCAGCCGTACGTGCCGCCAAAACTGCGGGCGCCTTCGGGAAACAGGTTGCGGAACCAGTCCGGAGCCTTGAAAATGTCCATATCTATAATGTGGCGCGTATTTTGGTCTGAATCAAGTGCGGATGTGCGTTGGCCGGGCATAACAGGAGCAAACGATGTGGAAGGTGGCGGCGCTATTGGTTTTGGGCGGCGGACAAGACGGCGACTGGAAAGCCCAAGAGGCGGCATACTTGAAAAACACGCGCCAGGTCACATTCGACTTTGCCCGTGCCGGCGAAGGCTATTTCTCCCCCGACGCCAAGCACATCATCTTCCAGGCCGAGGAAGCCAAAAGCGAGAACCCCTTCTACCAGCAGTTCGTGATGGAGGTCGCGACCGGCAAGCTGCGCCGCGTCAGTCCGGGCATCGGCAAGACCACGTGCGGCTATTTTCTCCCCGGCGCGGGCAACAAGATCATCTTCTCCAGCAGCCACCTCGACCCGGACGCCAAGAAGCATTATGCCGTGGAATGGAAACAGCGCGACCAGGAGAAACAAACCAAGAAGCGCCGCCGCTACGTCTGGGATTTCGACCCGCACATGGACATCTTCGAGGCCAACCCCGACGGCACCGCGCTTCGGCGCCTCACCGACGCGCCCGGCTACGACGCCGAAGGTTCTTATTCCGCCGACGGCAAGCACATCGTTTTTTGCTCGGACCGCTCCGGCAAAGACAATCTTGAGCTTTATGTCATGGACGCCGACGGCAAAAATGTGCGTCAGCTCACGCGCGCCCCCGGCTGCTATAACGGCGGCCCCTTCTTCTCCCCCGACGGCAAGAAAGTCATCTTCCGCAGCGACCGCAAGAAAAAAGACCATCTGCAACTGTTCGTCATCAATGCCGATGGAAGCGGCGAAAAAGCGCTCACCGATGACGAGAACTGGGTCTTCTGGGCGCCGTTTTGGTACAAGGACAGCCGGCACATCCTTTACACCGCGGCCGACCACTCCAATCCGATGGCGCGGCCCAACTACGATCTCTATTGGATGGACTTTGCAACCGGCACGAAGACGCGATTGACGTTTGCACCGGGGGCAGACGTGTTGCCCGTGTTCAGCCCCGATTACCGGCAGGTGATGTGGACGTCGACGCGCGACGGGCGAAGTCCGTCGCAGCTCTACGTCGCGGACTTTACCGCGCCGCGCCGTTAACGTTGCGCGCTCGCAAGGAAGTAGTGAGCGCGAAACGTAAACGCTAGCGAGGCGACTAACGCGGCAAATTCTTTAGCTTTCCTTGAGGGATGGGTCCATACGTCTGCAAAACAAGCGGGCCGCCGTTTTCCACCGGGCCGCCTTCCGCGCCACTGTTGATCGGCTGCTTGAAGGCTGTTTCGTCCGTTTTCGGGCCGACGCGCAGTGCTTTGCCGTCGTGGTATTCGATGCCAAAGAAGAAATCTTCGTGGTGGGTGTACCAGTGGTGGCCGAAGGGATACACGCTTTCGTAAATCGCGTTGATCACCCAGGGGCTCTTGTTGCTGTTGTCGCGCGAGTGGAACAAGAGGACGTAGCTTTCCTTGGGCTGGAGCGGAGCGACGTGGTTCAGTTTCACCGGTTGCCAGGCAAACTCACGCGTGAGCACGGCCGCATCGATCGTGCCGCGCAAGAATATGGTCTCGAACTTCGCGTCGCGGATCTCGATTTCGAGCGGCGCGAGCGGGCGCTGGTCGTTGAGCTGGGCCACGCGCAGCTTGAGCGACTTCACTTTGGAACCGGTCGCTTCGAACGTTTGAGCGTGCGCGATGATGCTGTACACCCAATGCCAGCCGTTGAAGTGGGCGTCATACGCGGTCGGCCGATGCGCGGCGAGGACTCGTCTCAAGCGCATCAAGGTTTCATTGGAACGCGCTTGTTCCATTGCGCGCTTGACCGCGGGCAGGGCTGCGTCGCCCAGGCGGATCAACTCATTCTGGGCGGACTCGCGCACCCGGAAGACCGGGCTGTCCAAGTCGGCGACCAGTTTTTCTATCTGGTCGATTCGCGCCGGCTCGCCGGCGTGTCCCAAGCCGAAGAGGATCAGTCCCAAACCAATGGCCAGACTTTTCATGGTCTACACCTGCGCGTGGACATCATAACAGACGGAATCGAGCGTCGTTTGGTTGGGGGATGCCGACTTGCTCGCTATGATTCGTCAAAGGGTATGCCTGTGCATAACGTGGCGTGCACGGGGTCATTTTTCGACGTAAGTCCTTGGTGCGTATACCTCGCTTCGTTAACGCCAACAATGCGTCCTTAATTGGCGTGCACGGTGGTGAATGCCAACTCTCGTTAGCTTTGGTTAGGCATAGCTAACCACTGTCATCTTCGAATCGCCTTGCCGGGCTGCGCCGTCCGTACCAGTTCGGCGTCGCGGATGACAAATGTTCCCGCGACAATTACGTGGCGCATGCCTTCGGAAGTCTGCAGCGGTTTCTCGAAGGTGGCGCGGTCACGGACTTTCTTCGGATCGAAAACGACGATGTCCGCGTCGGCGCCGGGTTGCAGCCGGCCTTTGTGCTTCATCTGCGGCGTGCTCGACTCGAGAATCTGCGCCGGCGTCAAGGAGCAACGCCGCAGCGCATCCATCAAGGTAAGGACCTTGCGCTCGCGGACATAGGGGCCCAGGATGCGGCAAAAAGTGCCGGCCGCGCGCGGATGGGCCAGCGCGTTTTCCGGCAGCGGCCATACGTCGCCGGTCAGCGTCTTGCCGCCGACCTCCCAGTCGCCGCCGTCCGATGCGATCGCGCCTTTGGGAAAGAGCACCGAGCGGTCCAAGAGCGCCTGGTCGGCCTGCTTTCTGTCCGGATCGAGGAAGCGCAACAGGATCGAGCCGCCCGGATCAGTCTTTTGCAATTCCTCCATGCGCTCCTTGGTCAGGCGTTCGCCGGTCTTGAGATAGATGATGTCGCTGTAATCCATGCCCATGCGCTCGCGCCAATCGGGCCGGCGCAGAAAGGCGGCGTTGATGCCAGTCCAGCCGGTGCCGTAGGGATACGCCTCGGTCGTGATTTTGAGGCCGCGCTTTTGCGCGTCGGCGACCAGGCGAGCGCAGGCCTCGATGTCGCGCAGGCTGGTGCTATTGAAATGGCAAATGTGCACGTGCGCGCCAGTGGCGCCGGCCATCGCCACGACTTCTTGATACGCCTCGAAGGAGCTTTGCGGTTCGGTCACGCCCATGTAGCGGATGTGGATGAACGTGGGCACGCCGTGCTTGGCCGCCAGTTTGTGAACAAGGTAATTCTCTTTCTGGCCAAAGCCCGGCGCATAGCCGGCCAGCATGCCAATGCCGATGGCGCCCTCTTTCAATGCTTGTTCCAGCCGCTTCACGATCTTGTCGGTCTGCTCGTCGCTGGCCGGCTTCTGCGTCCAATCGGTCAGGCCGAAAGCCTTGAGCATGAAGCGAGCACTGCCGTCCGGTTCGAGGTTCTGCATCTCGGCAACGCGCGCATGAGCCCAACCCGCGGAGACGCCGTAGTGGATCGGCCGGCCCTCTTTGGCCCGGCGCTCATAGAAGAGCGGCACGGGTATTGATCCCGCTTCCAGTTCCAAGGCGGTGGTGACGCCGTCAAAGGCTTGCATGCGCGCCGACGGCAGTTCCTGGCCATGCGCGTGCAAGTCGATCAGCCCCGGCGCGACGACCAGGCCGCGCACGTCGATGACTTGTTTGCCTTTGAGCGGCGTTTTGGAGACAACCTCTATCCTTGATCCCTGGACGCCGACGTGGCGCACTTCGTCGACACCGGATTCGGGGTCCATGACGCGGCCGTTGGCGAGGACGAGGTCGAAGACGGCGGAATCCTGGGCCGCGGCGGGGCAAGCTATGCAACAAAAGAGGATGATGAGAATATACATTGCCGCCGGTGATTTCATTGGTTTGTTTCTCCGAGCGCGAAACGAGGAATCAGGACTGTGGCGCCTGCGGCAGGGCCGCCCATTTTTCCATGCACTGGGCGGCAATGCGTTCTTGCAGCGCGAGGATGCCGCCCAGGCTCTTGAAATGGATGCGGTTCACCTTGGCCTGCATTTCGCGCGCTTGTCCGAGCAGCTTGTCGATCCACTTGGACTGCAAGGAGTGCTCGTGATCGCTCAGGCCGCGGACCAGTTTTTCTTTAAGGAGGAAGGGTGCAAGCGGCGCGCCCGGGGTCATGTTCTTTAGGGCCGGCACGTACATGTCCTTGGCGGCGTCGAGGCACTGCCGCAGCGTGGCGCGGGCGTCGCGGAAAATGTTGAGCATCTCCTGAAACTGTTCGTATTGAAGTTGCGAGCTGCCCGCGCGATTCAGAAAATCGAGCGCAGCGCCAACGGATGCCTCCTGGGACTTCAAGTCACGCCACACCTTCTGAACCTGCATGTGAAACTTATAGCGGTGCACCAGCTCGTCGGCCAGCTCGTCGTCGACATGCCGGGCCATCTGATAGTGGCACAGGAACACTTGCTTATCCAAATCCTTGAACCACTCCTGGTCCTCCTTGAGCTCCTTCTCCACTTTCTTCAAGAGTTTCTTGGCATCGTCTACTTCGTAGCACTTGCCGCGAAAGTCGATCTCGTCGTTTTTGGGACGATGCCAGCCGTTTTGAATCGCGATAATCAGGTTGAATTCTTCGAGCCGCTTGTTGTGCAATTGGCCGCGGTGCTTGACCTCGACGTTGTAAAGTCCCTGGTGCATAGTCGATAGCTGGTGGATGGACCAAGGGCTGGTCTGGGCGTCGAGCACCAAATCGTCGGGTTGCCCCGGATCGACGTCGCGAAAATCGTACAGGCCTTGGTAGCGCGGATCGAAGGTCGCCTCCGCGCGCTCCTCGTCAATGAACGCCTGGATTTCCTCGGGCTCGGCGAGAATCACGTCTTTCTTGACTTTGAACCAGACGCGATAGAACTTGTAAGTCACGCGTTCCTTGAGCTCGTCCACGTCGTCGAATAGCATCCAGGGCGAGCGCTCATCGAACGCCGTGCGAATGTAATAGTCCTTGGCGTTTTGCTCGCGGTCATAGTTCGAAGGGTGCGTGGACCACATCTGGGCGATTTCGTCGTCGTCCGGCTCGAACACCTGTGAAGACTTCTTTGGATTCTCCGGCAGCGCGGGCGGCTCGCCAAAATGCGGGTCCTTCTTCGTCTTGCGCACAAAGGCGACAGTGTGGTTCTGATGATAAAACATGTCGCGCGTATAGAGGTGATGGTCCATCGCCGTTTGCAAGTCGTAAATCGCCTGGTTGAGCGTGGCGTCGCCGAACACCGAGCGGCAGAGCGTGTGCACCGGCGCGTCGCTGCCCGTCATGCTCACGGCGACCAGGTCCGCGTTGAATTCGCGCTGCCGTGACAAGCCCTGGCTCAGGTAAAAGATGGCGTAATAGAGACCGTACAAGAGTTTTCGCAAACACCAAAGCACGCCCGAGAAAATCCAGGCCGGAAACGACAGGCGGATGTCGACGCATTTCCACACGTCCAGAAACCGATCAAACCAATCGCGGCCATAAACAATGTCGCCGACAATGCGGTCCGACATGTAGAGATAGCCGTTAAGCTTGATGCTTTTCTGCGAGAAGTGGCCGAATTCGTGGGCAAGGACCGCCTTGAATTCCGTGAGGTTGATGACGTTGACCAGGCCGAGGCCGATGAGCAAGTTCTTTTTGGAGGGCCAGAAAAGGTTGATGAAGCCCTTGTCATGCACGACGGCGGCATTGACCTCGAAGCTGACGTAAACGCGGGCGGGAAGGTCGGCGCCGGTTTCCTCGCAGAGCCGTTCGATGAAGGCGAACAGGCGCGGGTGCTCTTCTTCAAAGATCTCGACGAATGTGGATTTTTCGGCGCGTTCGAATTTGAAAAAACCCTTGAGCAAATACAAAAACAGCAAGAGAGCGAGGATGCCGCCGAAAATCTTGAAGAGGATGATGCCGCCGCCGTCGCGCGGCACCGGAATGGTTATCGCCCTGTAGACAACGTATCCTGAGCCAATGAGCAGGCCCATATAGACGAAAAAGAACAAGAACAGCGAAAAGAGCACCCAAAACGTCTGCCAGCGGTAGTTCGACGTGGGCAGCGTCAAGTCTTCCGGCACGTCCCTGGGCGTAGGCGGATAGAGGGTAAGATCGCGAGCCATGACCCGACTCCTGGAAGCTTGTGATTCTATGATACCGAAAGGTTTTTCCTAAATTCAAATCGTAAATCCAAAAGCGACCATGGACTTGTTGCAGGCGTACTTGCCCCATCGTGAGATCTTATCCAGCGCCGTTTTGGCCGACGTTTTGGACTCGCTCGGCTGCCGGACGAGCGCGCTGCCCGGCGCGATTCGGCCCCTCAATCTCCAATGGAAGCTGTTTGGCCGGGTTGCGACCTTGAGCGCGGTCAGCGTCGCGGCGGAGCCGGAAAAGCCTTATGAGATCGAATTGGCGTGCGTGGACTCATTGCAAGCCGGCGACGTCTTGTTGGCGACGACCAACCAAGACCGATCCAGCGCGCTCTGGGGCGAATTGCTGTCGACGGCGTGCCGGGCACGCGGCGCCTTGGGCGCGGTCATTGACGGACTCACGCGCGACGCCGCCAAGATTCTCGCCATGGACTTCCCGGTGTTCGCGTCCGGCTTCTCACCGCTGGATTCGAAAGGCCGGCTCGACGGCATCAGCTTCGGCCAACCGATCCGCATCGGCGCTTGTGTAGCCCGGCCCGGCGACCTGGTCTTCGGCGATATCGACGGGATCGTCGTCATGCCCGCGGAATTGGCGGAACAAGCGTTGTCCAAAGCGCTGGAAAAAGTCAGCGGCGAAAACCAAGTCCGCGCCGAACTCGCCAAGGGCCGCAGCGCTCGCGAAGTGTTTGCGGAATATGGGATTCTCTGATGCATGAAAAATGGCGGGCGGCACGGGCCGCGATGCTGCTCGATCCGGAGGTGGCCAACCTGAACACGGGCTCGTTTGGCCCATTGCCACGACTTGTGTTCGAGCGCGTGACAACGCTGCGGCGAAAATTGGCCGAAGAACCGATGGATTTTCTCTTGCGAGCGTTGCCGCCGCTCCTGTGGGAAGCGCGAGTTCGGTTGGCGACCTTCGTCGGCGCGGACGTGCAGCGACTCTTCTACACGGCCAACGTCACCGCAGCCGTCAACATCGTCGCGTCAGGACTGCGGCTGTCGTCACCGGGCGAGATACTGCTCACCGATCACGAATACGGGGCGATGCACTGGTGCTGGGAGCGCGCCGCACAGCGGCAAGGCCTTACGCTGCGGACATTCGCGCTGCCGGTTCTGGCGGAAGATCCGGCGGAAATAGTCGCGTCCGTTGAGAACGCATTTTCGGACAATACGCGCTTGTTGTTCTTTAGCCATGTACTGTCGCCGACGGGCCTTGTGCTGCCGGCGCATGCAATCTGTGCGGCGGCGCGACGACGCGGCATTTTGACCGTCGTCGATGGCGCGCACGCGCCGGCAATGACGCCCCTCGACTTAGAGGGAATAAATGCTGACTTCTATGGCGCAAACTGTCATAAATGGCTGCTCGCGCCCACAGGCGCCGGCTTTCTTCATTTAGGCAAAGGAAATGAGGATCGTTTGCAGCCGCACATGGTAAGTTGGGGCTTTCGTCCCGAGCGCGGGAGCATGGACCAACCCGATGAATTCGGCAGCACGCCGCGCTTGCGCTATTATGAATTCGAAGGTACGCGTGATTGCTGCCCCTGGCTTGCTGTGCCCGCCGCGATTGACTTTCAGAGTGCGTTAGGCTGGGATGAGATCAAGCGCCGCAACGAGGAACTGGTCCTATACACGAGACAGGCGCTCGGCGAACGCTGTGGATTGCCCTTGCACACGCCGAAGGCGCAGGCGCTACATGGTTACATAACCGCGTTTCGGCTGCCGGCCGGCACTGATGCGCCGATATGGCGGCAAACCTTGTGGGAGCGCTATTGCGTGGAAGCGCCGATTGTAGAACGGCCCGACGGCTTGCTTCTCAGAGTTTCGACGCACTTTTACAACACGACCGAGGAAATCGACCGGCTCGCCCAAGCCGTGAGCTTCCTGCTTGCGTGATTAGATTCACGCGGGCCCAATTCCGCTGGGTAGCCGAACTCGTGAGAGTTCGGGATCTGGCGAGGAGAAACACCTTGTCCGATAGCAAGTGGATGCCGGGACTGCGCTGTGACATGCCGGTGGCGGCGGCGGCGCGGCACGTGCTGCTGGTGAGGTTGGGCGCGGTGCGCGATTCCATCGAGCCGGCTGCCTTGCACGCCGACGACGACATGGAAAACGTGCACCAGTTGCGGGTGGCGACGAGGCGAGCCGGGGCGGCGCTGCGCATCTTCCAAATCTGCCTTCCTGAGAACTCGTACGACAAGGCACGCAAAAGGCTGCGCAAACTCCGCCGCGCAGCAGGCGCGGCCCGCGACTGGGACGTCTTTCTCTTATCGGTTGTCGAACACATGAGTGGCGCCACGACCCGGCGTAAGCCGGGGCTCGATCTGTTGGCGGGCATCGCACATGGCCAACGTAGCGCTGCTCAGGAAACACTCAAGGACGCCACGAAAAAATCGTCGGCGTGGGAAAAACTCAATTCGGCGACTGTCGCGGCGTTGCGGATGCAAAAAAGTCCAAGCTCTCCCAAGACGCTGCGCGAGCTGGCGTTGCCGGCGCTGGGGCAACTCCTGAAGGAACTGGAAAACGCTGCCGCCACGGACCTGGAAGACTACGGCAACCTGCACCAGGTGCGTATCCTGGGCAAACGGTTACGTTATGCCATGGAGGTTTTCTCGAGCTGCTTCCACAAAGCGTTTCGCGAAACGCATTACAACGAAGTGGAAGAGATGCAGGAAATTCTCGGCCTGGCCAACGATAGTTATGTCGCGGCCAAGCGCTTGGAAGGCATTCGCCGACGCCTGCAAGCAACGCAGTCCGCACAATGGAAGCGCTACCGCCCCGGCGTTGAAAGTTTGCTTTTGTTCCACGAACAGCGCTTCCCCGCCCAGCGGCAACGCTTTCTGGAATGGTGGCAGCGCTGGCGGCAATCGGGAGCCGAACAGCGCTTCGGGAAACTGCTTGCGTCGCCGTAGCGGAATTCGTACTAGAGCGCGTTTCACACTGGTGTAGCGGAACTCGCCAGAGTTCCGATGCGGAACCCGCCGGAATTCTGACGAATTACGCTACAGGAATTTGCAAAGCGCTCTAAAACGGCGCTGGGGGCGGCGGCACATTGATGGGCGGGACCGAGCCGCCGGCGCCGGGCAGAGGAGCGGGCGGCGGCACAACGGGAACAGTGATCGCGGGCACGGCGGGCCCCATCGGCAGCGCGGGCCCGGGCGGCTGAATGGCGCCTTGGGGAAGGCATACGCCGCCATGCGGTTGCGTTTGGCCGGCCGGGATTTTGCCGGGGAAAAAGTAGTCCAGCGTGTCGACCAACGGGTGCGTGCTGCAACCGCACAACAGAATCAATCCGCAAATCCAGCACCGCTTCATCATTGCAGATCTCAGTCGGCGGTCCTAAAAGCATTAACTACATCGTGACTTGCGATCCTTCCAAGAGCTGACCGATAGCATCCAGAAGCGCTTCCACAACGAGCGCTACTTGCACGTATCGGTCGATGTGCACCTCGGCTTCCAGACAGCGCTCGATGACGGCGAGGATTTTGTCCGGGTCCGCGCGGCCCGTAAGGGCTTGCAGGATTGTCCGTTCCCTGTCCTCCAGCGATTCTCCTCTCGTCGCCGGGGAGCCTTTGGGCTCGACTGAAAGCTCCAGCGCGTCGGTTAGCCCTTCAATCAACAAGCGCAACACGAGGGCCGCTCGGCGGCGGTGCAGGGCCGCTTCCTTGCCTGCATCTTCGGCAAATTCGGCAAATGCCTTGGCCAGCCCGATGGTGTCGATCTTTGGCCTGGTCAAACCCTCGAGCAGCTTCTTGTGAAAATCCCAGAGAGCAGGATCGGCCAACGCCAGCGCTTGGCCAGGGCTGCCATGGGCCAAATGCAGCAGATTCCGGCGCAGGCCGGCTTCGATTCCTTTATCCGACAAAAGACGGTCGAGAGTGTCTTTCGCGAGTGGGGCAAAACGCACCATTTGGCAGCGCGAGCGAATGGTCGGAAACTGAATCTCCGAGTTAGTGCAGAGAAGTATGAACACCGAACGCGGCGGCGGCTCTTCCAAGGTCTTGAGAAAACAATTCGCGGATGCTTCATTGAGAAAGTCCGCACCGTCCAAGACCGCGATCTTGCTGCCGCCACGTGCCGCCTTTAACGAAAAACGGCTGCACAGGTCACGCATAAGCTCGATCGGGATTTCGTTGGCATCCTCGGGTTTTTCCAAGGTGTAGAAATCAGGATGCGTTCCTGCTTCCACCAGCGCGCAAGCTGCACACGCATCACAGGCGACTAATCGCTGTTTGCTCGACTGCTCGCACAAAAGCGCCTTGGCCAGTTCCTTGGCGAACAAGCATTTGCCGACGCCTTCCGGCCCGACGAACAAATAGGCGTGCGCCAGCCGGCCGCGCTCGACCACGCGTTGGAAAGTTTCGACCAAGCCGTCGTGGCCTTGAATGGCGGACCAGGACATGCCGTTACCCTAGTTTCTTTAGATACGCTTGTGTGTGTTCGCGAATAGTCGCCTGGACGTTTGCCAAAGGCAAGGACGCATCGACAACGAAAATGCGCTCCGGCCGCTTGGCCGCCTCTGCCAAGAAACCTGCACGCACACGCGCGTGAAAGGCGACGTCGCGGCGCTCCATTCGGTCAGCTTGAGGTTTGCGACGTTGCTGCGTCAATTCCAAAGGCAGGTCAAGGACAATTGTTAGATCGGGCTCCAGCCCTCCGGTTGCGACCATGCCGACTTGATAGAGTTTTACCGGATCCATGCCGCCGCCGTGGCCTTGATAGACGACATTGGCCAAGAGAAATCGGTCGCACAGGACGGTTTGGCCGGCGTCGAAAGCCGGGCGGATAACTTCGGCGACCAACTGCGCGCGACTCGCCATGAACAATAGCGCTTCGCACGGAAGGGCGATCTGCGCGTGCTGATAGAGGAGGATGTCACGCAGAGTCTTGCCCAGTTCGGTGCCGCCGGGGTCGGCGCACTCGCGGACGACAAATCCTTGGCCGCGCAGCCATTCGGCAAGCAGCCGGCATTGCGTCGATTTGCCGGCGCCGTCGATGCCGTCCAAGGAAATGAAATGACCGCGAGGCATGTAGTTGTTTTAGTTCGTTTTGAGCGAACGCTAAACGGTCTCTTCTTCGACGAAACCCAGCACGAGGCCCGCCTGCACGGGGTCGCCTGGCTTAAAGCGTTTTTCTATGAGCTTGCCTGTAACCGGCGCCGACACATCAAAGGTCGCGGCATCGACGAGGATCTCCACGACACGATCGCCCGCGTAGACTTGTTCCCCCAATTCCACGAACCACAAACTCAGGGAAGCGGCAGCGCCCACGTCCGGCATGACAATCGGGCTACGCATGGGCCATCTCGTCGGCATGGTAGCTGGAACGCACAAACGGTCCACTGGCCACGTGGGTGAAACCCAGCAGGCGCGCCAGACGCCTCAGCTCGGCGAACTCTGCCGGCGGGAGAAAGCGCGCTACCGGGACGTGCTTGAGCGTCGGCGTCAGGTATTGGCCCATGGTGAGCACGTCGCAGCCGACAGTGCGCAGGTCCGCCCACGCCTCGAAGAGCTCTTCGCGCGTCTCGCCCAGACCGAGCATCAGACCGCTCTTGGTCGTCATGCGCGGCGCTTTCTGTTTTACCCGCGCCAGAAGGTCGAGGCTGCGCCGATAGTCGGCCCGGCCGCGCACCTTCTTGTAAAAGCGCGGCACCGTTTCCATGTTGTGATTGAAGACATCCGGCCGGGCTTCGATTACCCGGTCAATGGCGTCAAAATCGCCGAGAAAGTCCGGCGTCAGCACTTCGACGGCAGCGCCCGTCCGCGCCCGCACGGCCAAAACACATCGATAGAAATGCTCCGCGCCGCCGTCCACGAGGTCATCCCGCGTCACCGAGGTAATGACCACGTGTTTGAGCCCGAGGCGAAACGCCGCTTCCGCCACGCGCTCGGGCTCGTCGTCCGCGAGCGCGTCGGGATCGCCGCGCGGCACGGAGCAGAAGCCGCAGGGCCGGGTGCAGACGTTGCCCATGATCATGAAAGTGGCGGTGCGGCGCGAGTAGCATTCGGGGCGATTGGGGCAGCGGGCGTTCTCGCAAACGGTTTCGAGGCCAAGCTCGCGCAAGAGACTGTGCGTGAAAAAGTTCTCGTTACCGGCGGGCAAGGGGCGTTTGAGCCAAGACGGCAGCCGTCGCTGGGGCAGGGCAGGGGGTTCGAGGAGGGGAAGGGTCTGCATGCCTGGTATGATCCTATTCGAGTCATTCGGATGCTTCGTCGCGCACTTGCAATCGGTATTTCCAGGCGCCGCGCCGGTCTTTGGTTCGGCTCAGGTGGAAATGCCGGCGAAATACCTCCGACCATTGCCAGCCATCCTTATCGGCCGCCGCCAGAAAGCCTCGCTTGCGCCAATAGAGAATCTGAAAAACAATCTCCTTCCCGCGTGCATCGATCAGCCAATATTCCTGGACTTTTGCCTTGTGATACGCTTGCCGCAGTTGCTTCCTGTCCTTCGTGACAGAGCTGTCGCTTACGATTTCCAGCAGCCAGTCCGGCGAGCCTTCGATCTCCGTCTCTTTGTCCCCCGACTGGACATAGCGAACATTGCCGGACTCCAGGCTTGCCCAACTTATCCCGACCGCGTCCGGATTGTTCGATACCTGGGCTCCTGCGTTGGTCACCAATACACCGTTGATGTAGATATCACCAAAGTCAATCTCGTCGTTCAGATTCCAGATCGTGCCGCCGACTTCGACTTTCACCGCAGCATGCGTTCGGATTTCTTCCATGCCCATGTCGAGATACACCTCTCCGCGCAGGAACGTGACGCGTACTTTTTCCGGAAACTCATCGGACAGCACCCAGCGGCGGAATCCGTCCAGAGTGTGGATGTCGCGCGGGATGTGCAATGCGGCGTAAGGCCAGCGGTCGAACCATCCGTTCTTGGAAGCTCGCGACAATGGGGCAACGGCGGTCTTCAATGGAGTCCTCCTCCGATCGCTACAATGATCGCGACGAAGCAACGCGCCGATCCGCAAGACGCTCTTGGCAGCCGTCGAGCGCCGGGTGGTCGGTGAACAGCGACACGCGTGAAAAGCCGAAGACGTTTTGCAGATTCTCCACCAGCAACTCGCGTACGTGCGCGGGCCGAACCAGACCGCGGCGTTCGCGGGCCAGCGAGGTCATCGGCCCATTGCAACGCGGCGCGCAGCGGATGTTGCCGTACGGCGCCAAGTCCGGATGCACGTTGAGGCACATGCCGTAATAGCTGACCCAGTCGCGCATGGCCACGCCCAGTCCCGCAATGAGGCGTTCTCCTACCCACAGCCCGCCGGGACGGATTGCCGAAGTGATGCGGAAATCCGCAAGCGTCCTGCGCATGGCTTCGCTCAGCTGTTGCAGAAAGCTCGGCAGCGGTTCGTTGCCGGGCGGTCGCCCTCTCCCCTCTTGTCCAATGGGGCGAGGGGAAACCGGAGCCACGGGGAAGATGCAATAAACGGCAAGTTGTCCGGGCAAGTGGAGCCAGCAGCCGCCGCCGCGATTGACCCAGCGAATACGCCAACCGAGTTGCTTGAGCTCATCGGGCTCCCAGAAGATCTGTCCGCGGCTCCCCGTCCGGCCCACGCTGATAAGCGGCGGATGTTCGCACAAAAGGAGCGCCGCTTGCGAGCGATCGCCGGAAATTTCGTAGTGCAAGCGCCGCTGCAACTGGAGCGTTGCCTCGAAATCGACCGTGCCGAGCAAGTAAGCCCGTAGCGCGGTTGTCGCCGAATCTCGATCGTTCCAAGCCATCGTCTGGTAGGACAGGTTTCCAACCTGTCCATTCCTTTGCAATTGGAGATTGTATCGCAAGGACAGGTTACAAACCTGTCCTACGTAGTTTAGCAGGTACGAATCACACTGCAAATCGGGGAGAACGCGCTCTTGCGACAAGATTTTTGTCACGATTGCCGCGGCACTTTGCTATGTTAAGTCCTCTGACCGAGTTGCGTGATGCCAAGAGGTGCGACCATGATCATGGAAATGTTGGATTTGACCGGAAAAACCGCGCTGGTGACCGGCGGCAGTAAGGGACTGGGCAAAGCCATGGCGCGCGGGCTGGCGGAAGCGGGTGCGGACATCGCCATCTCCAGCCGGCACGAAGAGGAGCTACGGCCGGCGTTGGAGGAAATCCTGCGCGGGACCGGTCGAAAAGGAAAGTACATCGTCGCCGATATGACGAATCGCGAAGAAGTCCAGCGGCTGGCCCGCGCCGCCCTGGAGTTGACGGGCCGTGTCGATGTTCTCGTCAACAACGCCGGCACGAACATTCCCCAAGCCGTCGATCAGATCACCGACGAGGATTGGGACCGCGTCATGGAAATCAACTTGCATTCCGTGATGGTGCTGACGCGTGCCTTGATCCCGCAAATGAAGGAGCGCCGCTGGGGACGCATCATTCACATCTCGTCGATCATGGCTCTGGTTTCGAACAACGGCCGCAACGCCTACTCGGCCACCAAAGCCGCTCTGGTCGGCATGAGCCGGGCGAGTGCGTTGGACCTGGGAGCGCATGGCATCACTGTGAACTGCCTCGCGCCCGGACCATTTCTCACCGACTTGCCTGGCCGATTGCTATCGGCGGAGGAAAAGGAGCGATTCGCCAGGATGACGGCGCTCGGCCGCTGGGGCGACCCGAAGGAACTCGTCGGGCCCCTCCTCCTCCTGGCCACCGAAGCGGGCAGCTATATCACCGGCGAAACTCTCGTCGTAGACGGCGGTTATGTTGCGCGTTGAACTTTTTTCCTAAATCCTATCTGTGTTTGTAGTTAATTTCTTGACAGGTAGCGCGACGAATATTTCTTCCATAAGTCCTTTGCCCACAGCACAGTTGCAGGATGTGTCGCGCGTCACACACACACAGACACCCCCCCTCCCTGGATGAAAACACAATGCCAGAGCCGTGATTCCAACTAATCAATTGAATTTAGTTATTGCTCCATTACAATCAATAACGCCAACTAATTCATCGCGTCACAACTTCGTGGCTTCTCAGCGAAGGAGAACTATCGTGAAACAAGCCGTTGCGTTGACTCTCTGCGCCGGCCTGGCGCTCGCCGCCTTGTCCGGTGCAACGTTCGGGCAATCGGGTTCATCCAAGGCGACCATAGTCGTGAAACTGCCGGAAGGCGCGCCGCTCACCATCGACGGACGCAGCTACAAGCAGACCGGCAAGGAGCGCACGTTTTTCACCCCCGACATCGTCCCAGGCTACAACTATTCCTACACGCTCGAAACCGTGAACGCGAGCGGCAAGAAGGTGAGCCGCCTGGTCGAATTTCGTTCCGGAGCGACTGTCACCGTCGATCTCGCCGAAATCATCACCGTCAAGGCGGAACAACCGCCGGCCGCTGCCAAGAAACAAGAAGAAAAGCCGGCAACCGTCGCGCAACAGAAGCCGAAAAAGAAAAAGGACAAAACGCCGGAAGTCGTCAAGAAAGAAGGAACCAGGTTCGACGGCAAAGAACGCACGTTTTTGTTCACCTACACCGGCGCGATCAAGGACCTGAAGCCGGGCCAAAAAGCGGACGTCTGGCTGCCGGTGCCCACCGACACCGACGAACAGCAAATCGAAATCGTCACCAAGACTCTGCCGGAAAACGGCTCCTTCCACACCGACAAGCAGTATGGCAACAAGATGCTGCACTTTACGGGAATGGCCAACGATGCCGGCAAGGTCCCATTCGAAATCGCCTACCGCGTCACTCGCAAAGAAGTGAAGACCAACATCAAGGCAAATCTGACGCTGAAGCCGCGCCCCGAGGAGCCCGTGAGCCGCTTCCTGGAACCGGACAAGCTCGTGCCGATCAGCGGCAAACCCTTGGACCTCATCAAGAATACGAAACTGCCCGGCGATCAATTCGCGGCGGCGAAAGTGCTCTACGACGTGGTCAACACGCACATGAAATACGACAAAAGCGGCAAGGGCTGGGGCCGGGGCGACTCGGAATGGGCCTGCGACAGCAAATTCGGCAACTGCACCGACTTCCACAGCCTGTTTATCTCCATGGCGCGGGGCAACAAGATCCCGTCGAAGTTTGAGATGGGCTTCCCGGTCCCGCCCAAACGCGGCAACGGACCCATCGGCGGCTACCACTGCTGGGCCTGGTTCATGCCCGAAGGCAAAGGCTGGATCCCGGTGGACATTTCCGAAGCCAATCGCTTCCCCCAGATGAAGGATTACTACTTCGGCAACCTGACCGAAGACCGCGTGCAGTTCACTACCGGCCGCGACATCAACCTCGAGCCGCGGCAAAAAGGGCCTGCCCTCAACTTCTTCATCTATCCATATGTTGAAGTGGACGGGCAGCCGTATGCCCTGGAAAAGGTCGATCGTTCCTATGCCTATCAGGACGTGAAGTGACCTCGGCAGCCAGCGGCAGGCTTGATTAGAAGTGGGAATAGTGAGAGCGGATGCCGCGTCCGCACTTGCTAGCGCGTTGGGCTCGTATGTCAACGCAATTTTCAACTCCGATCGGAATTTGCGGAATACTCGTCAGAAAAAAACGGATTACGTTAACGCGTTTTCGCGCGCACGATTGCAAATCCTGACCTAAGAAGGTGGTAGCGGCATTGCGCCGGCAGGACCTAGCCCTGCCTAACGCGCGCCCGCCAAGCCGAATCTTCGGCTTCGGGTCTCCCTGCGCCCCCGGAGCACTTCCAAAAACTTAGTCGTCTATCGTGAATCATGATCGTTCACGACGTGCTGCGTCACGCAGCGGACGAGACATCTT
>JAKEFD010000237.1 GCA_022616245.1 Gemmataceae bacterium | reverse complement strand
GCAGTGCTCGTCAGTGGCCCGGCCCACGGCGCCCTGACGCTCAATAGCGACGGCTCCTTCACTTATGCGCCGCATGCGAATTACAACGGCAGCGACAGCTTCACCTACAGGGCCAGCGACGGTAGCCTGGACAGCAACGTCGCCACCGTGTCGCTAACCGTCAATCCCGTGAACGACGCACCGGTGGCGGTGGCCGGTCCGGATCGCGAGAACGGCGAGGGCGTCGCGGCCACCTTCGACGCCTCCGGCTCCTCCGATGTGGACGGCGACAATCTGACATACCTCTGGGATTTCGGCGACGGCAACACTTCCTCTGGCGTCACGGTGCAATACGCCCATGCCGACCAGGGAACCTACACGGTCACCCTCACCGTAAGCGACGGCGCCGCCAGCGCGACGGATACGCTGGTGATGACGGTGACCAACGGCGCTCCCGTGGCAACCCTCAGCGGCCCGGCCACCGGCGTCCGCGGCCAGTCGCGCACGTTTGTCTTCGGGGCCGACGATCCCTCGCCCGTGGACGACGCGGCCGGCTTCACTTTCGCGATCAACTGGGGCGACGGCAACACACAGAACGTCAGTGGCCCAACAGGGCTGCAAGTCGATCACGTCTTCGTGGCGAGCGGCGCCTACCTGGTGAGCGTCACCGCCACGGACAAGGACGGCGGCGTCAGCTCCATCGCTCAGCAGAACATCATCGTGAGCGCCGTTGAGATGCAAGGCGGCAACCTGGTCGTCGGCGGCACCACGGCGAACGACAACATCACTCTGAAAGTGGCCAACACGAGCGGCGGCGTCAAGGTGACGATCGGCGGCTCGAACCAGGGAACGTTCAATCCGACCGGTCTGATCCTGGTTTACGCCCAGGCCGGCACGGACACCGTCAAGTTCGAGACGACCAAGTTCAGCGGCGTGACCCACTACATCACGACTCCCGCCGTGGTGTACGGCGACTCCGGCAGCGACACGCTCGACGCCCGCGGCTCGAGCGCCAACAACATCCTCCTCGGCGGCGCCGGCAACAACCTCCTCTACGGCGGCCTGGGCC
The DNA here is from genome assembly GCA_022616245.1 of Gemmataceae bacterium. Lineage (GTDB taxonomy): Bacteria > Planctomycetota > Planctomycetia > Gemmatales > Gemmataceae > JAKEFD01. The sequence continues at coordinate 11,282 of JAKEFD010000237.1, read as the reverse complement.
GCGACATCCTGATCGGCGGCACGGGCGGCGACACGCTCCGCGGCGGCGGGGGCGAAGACGTGCTCGTCGGCAACAGCACCGCCCACGACAACGATCTGGCGGCGCTCCTGGCCCTCATGGCCGAATGGGGCCGCACCGACGCCGACTACGCCACCCGCGCCGGGCACCTGACTGGCACGTCGGGCGGATTGAACGGCGGCGTGTATCTCAACTCCAGCACCATCGCCGACGACGGCGCGCAAGATGAGCTCTACGGGGAAGGCGGTCTGGATTTGTTCCTGAGGACGAGTACCGGCCCGAATGCGGACGACGTCAACGATCTCTTCGGCGGCGAGTTGGTCATCCCGCTGGGATAACCGGCGACAGATTCGGTTTACCTCACTATCCCGACGCGCGATCAAGGGGCTGTCCCAAGTGGCACGCACGGCTGGTAACTGCCACTAACTTAGACCATGTGGCACTAACGAGAGAGTGACCATAAATGGTTGATTATGAAAGTAACTATTATACTTACGTCAAAAGGATGGGTCAAAATTGCTGACACATCGCTCATTGTCGTGGTCGTGTCATCAATTCTTGTTAGTCCTTTATTGGCAAGCGTTTGCGGAAACAGAATTGATGACACATTGATGACACGTGTCACCCAAGCGCGACTGGCTGCGCCTCGATTCGCGCGACGCTGCGAAGTCTGTACAATCGAACGGGAGAATCGTCGAGATAGCCCTTGAGCACCAACCTTCTCCACTACCGCACCTGGCAAGGCAAGTTTCGCCGGCCGCTCTGGGCGGTGTGGCCCATCTGCCGAGTCGCGCTCGGCATGCTGTTTCGCCGCAAGCTCTTCTGGTTTCTCTACGCGACCGGTCTGTTGCTCTTCCTCATGTTCTTTTTCGGCACCTATCTTCTCGATTGGGCGGAGACCATGCTGCCGACGCAGCCGATACGGGTCGGCAAAGTCTCGGCCGAGCCGGAGCGCATCATGCGCGTCTTGCGCCAGGGGCTGCGCGTGCTGAACGGCAGCCAGGAAACGTTCATGTACTTTTTCATTTACCAGGGCACGATGGTGGTCGTCGTCCTGACGCTGGCCGGCGCGACCCTGGTGGGCAACGATTTCACCGAGCACAGCCTGGTCTTCTATCTGGCCAAGCCGATCAGCCGCTGGCATTACGTCGCCGGCAAATGTCTGGCGGCGAGCGTCGTCGTGCACATGCTCACCACGTTGCCGGCGATTATCCTCTTTATCCAGCACGGCATGGAGGATTTCGATTACTTCTTGAATCCCGATTACTTCGTCGAGTCGAACACCGGCAGAGGGCCCGCGAGCTGGCCGCTCCTTTGGGGCATTCTGCAATACGGCATCTTTTTGAGCGTCGTCTTGAGCCTGATCCTCGTGGCCACCGCGAGCTGGGTGCGCCGCACCATGCCCATGATCATGTTGTGGCTGTCGCTGTTCATCTTTCTCAGGCTACTAGCGGGGATACTGGTCGATGGGCTACAATATGGTGTCCGCTGGCGGCTCCTGGACCTGTGGAATGATCTGTGCATCGTCGGCAGCCGCTTTTTGGGATTTGAGCAATACACGATGGGACCGGGCGGACCGGATCGGCAACCCGCGTTTTGGGAGGCGAGCCTGGTGCTCGCGGGAGTCTGCGCCCTATGCCTGATGTTCTTGAGCCGGCTCACCCGGGGAGTGGAAGTGGTGCGCTAGTGGGGCAGGCATTCTTGCCTGCCGTGCACGCGGTGTCCGATGGTGGTGCGGATGGGCAAACAAGAATGTTCGCCCCACAAGTAGCGCAGACAGGAATGTCTGCCCCACACACACCGCAAGCGCCGGTCCTCCTTCTCGAGCATGTCTCAAAGTGGTATGGCCCGGTGATCGGCGTCAATCAGGTGACGCTGGAGCTGCGGCCCGGCATTACTGGCCTGGTCGGGCACAACGGCAGCGGCAAGACCACGCTCTTGAGACTGGCGGCGGGTCAGGTCAAGCCGGACCTGGGCCGCGTATTGGTGCGCGGTCAAGACGCCTGGACCGCGGCAGCGAAATGGCACGTCGGCTATTGTCCGGAGCTCGACCGCTTCTACGAAGAAATGTCCGGCCGCCGCTTTGTGCAAGCGATGGCCCGGCTATGCGGCTTCCCGCGCCGCGAAGCCAATCGTCGCACCGAAGATGCGCTGACCTTGGTCGGCATGCGCGACCGCGCTCACAAAACACTCGCCGGCTATTCCAAAGGCATGCGCCAGCGCATCAAACTCGCGCAGGCGCTCTTGCACGACCCGGCCCTCTTGCTATTGGACGAACCCCTAAGCGGCATCGACCCCATCGGCCGCCGCGAATCCATCGATGTCTTCCACAGGCTCGCCGGTATGGGCAAGTGTCTTTTGATCTCCAGCCATGAACTGGAAGAACTCGACAAGTTAACCGACCACGTCGCCATCATGGCCGCCGGCCGGATCGTCGCGGTCGGCGAGGTGCCGCGCATCCGCGACTTGCTCGACGATCACCCGCTGTCGGTGCGCGTGGCGTCGGACCGGAATCGCGCGCTGGCGGCGGCGCTCTTGGATTGCGAAGACGTCGTCGGCCTGGATCGCTTGCCCGGCGACGAAGGGCTCATCGTCCGCGCCCGCCATCCGCGCCGTTTTTTTGAGAAGATCACTGCATTGGCGATCGAAGAGAACATCGAAATCCGCCGTTTAGAGACACTGGACGAATCGACCCAGGACGTGCTGGGCTACTTGCTCGGGGCGGCGCGAAACGGGTCTTAACGTCATCGCATTTGATTCAATGTCATCGACGAGTTTTGCGACGGCGATGCGTCGTCGTCAATCCTAGAATCGCCCGGCAGGCGAAACGGACGTGGCCCGCCCAACGGAAAGCGGCAGCCGCCTGGCGCTTCGTCGCATTTTTCCCCGGATATCGAACTCCGACAGCGAAGTCGCTCAGAAAAATCAAACCACGTCGCTGCGAACGTAGTGAAGCGTGATGTGGCAAAAGCAACGTGCAGAGGTCATCTAAATTGTGAGTCTTAGGCACTGTCAATCCAAGTTCTGACATGATTGCCTTCAAGTACTTCTCCGCGGCCTGTTGACAATGGAAACACTGTTCATCATAAAACGGCTCGCTTTCGGCGCGGCTTAGCTTTGCGGCCAGCCGGTAGTCGGACTCGGCTTTGCGCACCCACTGCCGGGTCGATCTTTTCATAAAGAGTTTTTCCTCTCGTCACGATCTCCTTAGTGAAAGATTCGCCTTCTTCCAGCCGCCATTGCATTTCTCGTGGCGTGCGAACAATGATGTCCAATGGAAAAGGGGGCAGGAGGGTCGAATGAATCCTAAATGCCTGATCCAGCTCGTTCTTTGCCGGCATAATCACAAGAATATCGACGTCGCTGTCGGCGTGCGGCCGTCCATAGGCGTGCGAGCCAAACAAAATGATCTTGTCCGGCTGGAATTGTTGGGCGACATCACGCGCAAATTGGCGGATGATCCTCATGGGCACATCCGCCCCGCGATACCACCGGATTGGCTCGTCTGGTTGCAATTTCTTACTCTTATCGCTCATAGAAGTATTCTACCACCCTACCTGATCAAGCCCATCGCGCGTCGCTTCGAATTCCTACACTAAGCACTTCCTGATTCCTGACTCCTGACTTCTGAACCCTGAAACATGCCTTTTCTTTCCGGCCGCCTCACCTGCATGCGTTTCAAAGTGACCGGTCGCGGGCCGCGCTCGTTTGGTCCCGATCATGTCGACAAGCTGGCGGCCCACGCCATCGGTAAGCAGCGCGTCGTGAGCGCCGAGGGCACGCAGGTCGGCTGGATCGCCGGCGACCACATACTCGACACCAAGTTCGATCTGGCCAAGAACATCGTCAACGACGCGTTGCATTTCGCCTTGCGCATCGACGCACAAGCCGTGCCGGCCGACCTCTACCGCGCCTATTTCCAGGTTGAGCTGGAAGGACTGGCGTCGCAAAACCCAAGTGGCCATCCCAGCGCCCGGCAAAAGCGAGAGGCCCGCTATCTCGCGAAGGAGCGCTTGGAGCAAGAAGCGAAGGACGGGCGCTACTTGCGCCGCAAAGCCGTGCCGGTGTTGTGGGACGCGCCATCGGGCGAATTGCTGGTCGGCTCGACCGCCGTCACCGCTCTCGATTACTTGCACACGCATTACCGCCAGACCTTTCACCACGGCTTCGAGCTTTTGGGCGCGGGACGGCAAGCATTTCTCTTAGCGGAGGCGACGCAAAAGACCCGTTCCGTGGACGACGCCGTGCCGACCGCCTTCGTGCCCAGCCACGCCCACGAGATCGCCTGGACACCGGACGAAGCCAACCGCGATTTTCTGGGCAACGAGTTTCTATTGTGGCTCTGGTTCTATCTGGAAAACGAAGCGGACACCGTCACGTTGTCCGATGGCAGCGAAGCCACGGTAATGTTGACACGAACCTTGACGCTCGAGTGCCCGCGCGGCCAGACCGGCAAGGAAACCATCTCCAGCGAAGCTCCGGCCCGGTTGCCCGAAGCTCATCGCGCGCTGCAAGCGGGCAAGCTGCCGCGCAAAGCCGGCCTGACCGTGGTGCGGCAGGATCACACCTACGATTTCACCCTGCACGCCGAGACGCTGGCCATCACTGGCGCGAAAATGCCGGTGCCCGAAGGCGAAGAGGAACGCGCTCGCCTGGAGGAACGGATCACGAACATCCGCCATCTTCTGGAAACGGTCGATCTCTTGTACGCCGCGTTCTGCGAGCGCCGGCTCAGCCCGGATTGGACGAAGGAAACAGCCCGGATGAAGAAGTGGCTGAAGTCAGGGGAGTGAATCACCCGTTTACGTTTCGCGCTCGGAGCGCACGTTGTTGTTGCCAGGCGCGCGGCGAGCGCGAAACGTAAACGAAGCGCGCGACGTAGACAATCACCGGTCTTTGACCCATTGCTCAATCCGTTTCCTCAGTCTGCCGACGCGCTCCATTTCCTTCGCGGCTAAATCGGTGCGTTCGTGCGGATCGGCGGCCAGGTTGAATAGCTCGATCCGGTTTTTGCGCACGTCGTGAATTAGTTTCCAGTCGCCTTCGCGCGTCCAGCGGTGCGTTACATCGACATCCGGCTGGCCCAGCTTGGTGGCCGTGTGTACGTAGATTTCGCCGAAGACGGCCGAGCGGTTGAGTCTTGCTTTGCCCGCCGCGACGTCGAGCAGGCTTAGCCCTTGCAGGCGCGGCGGAGTTTTCAGGCCGCATGCCTGCAGGATCGTGGGCGCCAGGTCGACGGTCAAAACGAGGTCGTTGTAGCGGCCGGCGCGAGTGCGGCCCGGCCAACGCAAGGCAAACGGTGTGCGGATGCCCATGTCATACGGGCTGCGTTTGCCGCGCTCGGCGCCGAACGGGCTTTTCTGGTCCTCCTTTGCCGTCGGCGTGATCCAGCCGTTGTCGTTGACGAACATCACCAGCGTATTGTCGCTCAGCTTGCGCTTGTCGAGGTAGTCGAGCAGTTGGCCCACGGTTTCGTCGAACCATTCGCACATTGCGAAGTAGCGGGCGACGTGGAGGTCGCGCTCGGCGACCGCGTAGCGTTTGAGGAATCGCTCCGGCGGATTGTGCGGCCGGTGCGGCATCATGGGCGCATACCAAACGAAGAACGGAGTCTTATCGCTCTGATCGATGAAGTCGTAGATCGGCTGCATCGTGGCCCGGCCAATCTGCGGCGTCTTCGCTGCGATGTGGCGGTCGGTGTTAGTGGTTTCGCCGTGCGTGAAGCCGGCGTTGGAGAAATGCCCTTCCCAGAACTTGCCGGTCTGCAGGCTTCGATAGCCGGCCGCGCCCAAGAGACGGGGCAGGGCAGGGGCGTTCTTGATGAAAGGGTGCATGTCCACTCGGTCCGTGCCCGCGGGCGGATCGTTGCAGCACAGCCGATGCTGGTGCGGATACAGGCCTGTCAAGAGCGTGGCCAGGCTGGCCCTGCATAACGAGGTGGGCACATAGCCATTGGGAAAGACGGCGCCCCGGTCCGCCAGTCGATCGAGGTGCGGCGTGCGGATTTCCTTGTGTCCCATGAAACCCATGTCGGGCCAGCCCATGTCGTCGCCGACGATGAGGACGACGTTTGGCCGCCGCCGTTCGCCTGCGAGGCTGTCGGCGCCGATTCCTGCAACTGCCAATCCAGCGGCCGTCTGCACAAAGCCGCGCCGTGTCATGGTGCACTGCATGGGTCATCCTGTGTAGTAGTGGAATTCGCAAGAATTCCGATCGGATCAGTCGCCGCCGCCGGTAGCGCCGTTGAAGCGAATGACGCAAGGGAATGGTTTACGGCGTTGCCAGGCGATTTGAAAGCGGTGGGCGCGTTCAAAATCGGGAAAGCTGGCGAGTGCTTTCTCCATGTCTTCGGGACGTTGGACGTGCGGCGTGTTGAAACGCACATAGACGGTGAAGCGGTCTTCATGGTCGGGGTGCACGGGAAGCTCCTCGCTGCGAGAAAGGAAAGAGTGAATGGCGGTGTCCGTCGTGCCTGCGAGATCCATTTCCCAACCCATCGACCATAGCGACGCGATTGCCAAAGCACAAGATTGCTTTGCTGGGAAATTCACGCGATAGGAGCGCGATCAGTGAAGCTGTTCGGATGAGCGAAAGACTAGCGAGAAACGAAACGAGCCTGGCGCGCCAAGAAGTCGCGACAGGCTCGATCTTGAGGATTCGGCAAGACGCAATGGGGGCTTACGGCGCGACAGGTGGCTCACCCCCGCCAGGCGCGGGCGTCTTGCGACGCTGGTTTGGATCCGCGGGCGCACCCGGCGGAACTGGCACCGGAGCAGCGCCAGGCGCCGCACCGGGCGGCAGGAATCCACCACCAGGGACGCCGCCCGGAGCTACGGGCGGGTTGCCCGGCGGTAAGAATCCTGGGGAGCCGCCTCCTGGTCCGCCTGGTACACCCGGAGGAGCGAAGCCGCCCCCGGGGAATCCGCCCTCAGCACCTGGTACTGGAGGCCCACCGGGCAAGCCGCCGGGAGCAAATCCGCCCGGGCCGGCGCCGGGGGGGCGGCCCTTCGGCTGTGCACCGGGGCGCGGCTGGCTTTGCATTTGTTCGAAGGCTTTGAGCAAACGATCCATTTTGCGCTCAAGCTCGTCCAGCCGGCGTTCAACATTGGGGTTCAATCCGCCGCCCATCATGCCGAACCCGCCGCCGCCAAACCCACCGCCGCCCATCGGTTTGGCGTCCAAGGGAGCCCTCTTCATTTCCTTGCTCCACTCTTTCTTGTCGAAGCCGTATGTCCTTTCTTTCTTGCCGGGGTCAGTCCGACCCTTGCCGGGGACATCCTTGCCGCCGCGGGCCTGTTCTTCCGCGCGGCGCAATTGATCCATGGCTTCGCTCAGTTGCCGGGTCTTGCGCTCCAATTCGGCGCGCAACCTTTCCGAGTCTTCTTGAGCGCGGGCGATTTCCTGGCGAGCCCGCTCCAGCTCTTCACGCCGTTGTCGTAACTCTTTGGGGTCTTGGCCCGGCGCCGCTTGCGCAACACCAGAGACGTTCACTTCGCCTCCGCCCGGCGTCGGCGGGACCTGGCCCCAAACCGGAGCGAACGGCAACAGCAAGGCGCCCAGCGCCACCAGCGCCAGCGTTCCGCCTGCGGTCAATGCCCGAGGCGTTCTTCCACGCAATATCATGGTCAATCTCCTTTGCAAAAGCTGCACGTGGCCGATTCCGCTCGCCACCGGCGGCAGTGCGGCCCGCGCACCCGACAAGAAATCTACGGTTTCGACCAAAGCCAGAGCGTAGCCCCGAGCTGCTCCCGGCATCATCCATACCACCCAGGCGTCGCAACATTCCTCCTCGGCTTGCTGCAACCGGGCCCGCGCCCACCACACTAGCGGACACCACCAGTAGAGCCCGAGCACGGCAAGCTCCAGCCAGCGCACCCAATGATCGCGCCGCCGCCAGTGCGCCAACTCATGAGCGAACAACGATTGCCGCTGGGCCGTGTCCAGGCGCTCGAGCAGGCCCACCGGAACGAGCAGCCGCGGTGTGCGACCAAGGACCCAGAGCATGGGCGAGATCTGTCCCGGCACGAGCGACAAGCGCGGCCCGCGAATTCCGAGCGCTTGGGCAATATTGTCCGATTCTTCCTGCCAGTGGTTGGGCGCGGTTTGGGCAAAGCGTAACAGGCGCTGGAATCGCAAAAGACGCAAGCCGGCGAGACCAAGCCACCACAGCGAGCCGGCCAGCCATATTCCGCCGACAATCCACGGCCAATGCTCAAGGAAACGAGCGTTCCAATCCGGCGCGGCCGGGGAAGCAGCTATGGGAAGCAGGGCGTCGTTTTCCTCAAAGACCTGCGGCGCCGGCAACTCCTCCGCGATGTCCCAAGCGACGGGTTCCTGTGTCGCGCCGGTATTTGGCCATTCCTCGTCCGGATTGGACCGGCTCGTTTCCAAGGCGGCGAGTTCGATCATGTCGGACGCCCGCGCTTCGGGCATCCGCTCGGACGCGAGCCAAGCCACCGGTAGCGGAAACAGCGGCGGAGTCAGAAGTTTCACGAAGAAAAGCAGCCAGAGCCCGTGGCTCAACGCCGGCCGTTTCAGCCAGCGTTGCGAAGCCAACGCGACCAAGGCAATGACGCACGCCACGGCCAGGTTGCCGACGACGAGCGCGAGGAGCCCGCTCATGATTGCTCCTTTCCACGGCGTTCTTTGCGCGGCTTTTCCAGATCCTCGATGAGTTGCCGCAGGGTTTGGCGATCGTGCGGGGAGAGTTTGCGATTGTGGACAAGGTGCGTCAACAGCGGCGTCCACGAACCGCCGCAGAGCTTTTCCGCCACCGCTTGCAGCCGACGGCCCACCAGTTCGTCGCGGTCGATGGTCGCTTCGAAGACGTGCACGGACGTGGCCCGATCGCGGCGGACGCACTCCTTGGCTTCCAGCCGATCGAGCAGTTTTTGCACCGTCGCGTATTGGGCTTGAGTGCCCTCGGGATAAAGTTCGTCGGTGATCCGCCGGATGGAAAGCGGACCGTGCTCCCACAGAACTTGGAGCACGGCCAATTCGGCGTCGGTGATGTCTTGCGGCGTGCGGGCCATGCCTTGGCTCCTGTCAGACGACTTGTCTGACAGCAATGCTAAGACATATTGACTGAGAGGTCAAGAGGGAAACGGGACGATTCCGAAACGCACTGCGATTGTCTGGCGCAGTCAATTGGTCGCGGGATATACATACACTTCATCGATTCTCTCTCCCCCAAGGCGAATTCCGCGAATGCGCATTGGAATCCGTGGTGTATTCGGATTTCGAAGTTTGCGGATATCCGAAACAATGGGGTCGTTGAGTCCAACCAGCTTGATTTCAAATGGATCAACCGACGACGGCGACAATGCGGTTATTGATTTGTGAATTTCTCGATAGGCGCGTTGAACTCCCTTTTGATCCACAACGTCCGATGCAATGTACAGAAACCAATGCTCGTCTTCACTAGACTTGAGCCAGAAAGCGATGCCCACATCAAAACCGTCCCGAACAAGTTGTTCAAGCAGGCTCTCGCCGTCTTTGATCTGATCCGTTACCAACGCTGCTTGATCCATGGCATCACCCCATGTGAGACGTCTGTTATTGCATCGTACAGTTGTTGCGCTTCCAACTGTGATTTTTGCGCATAGCGGCTGGTTTCTTTCCACAGATTGATGACTTGCCAGTTGGCAAAGAATTCTTGGTCGGCTAACGCACCGCTATCGCGCTCCTTCTTTAGTCCGGATAGTTCCAACAGTTTCTCGAGGTTGTGCGTATGGCACTCTTGAACGAATTTCTTGTCCGCGAAGTCGAATTGGTTCGTCAACTTCGCTATGCATGCTTTCAACGCGCATTCCACGCAGTAGCCGGCCAAATAGTAGGCTCCTGCGAACATCCCTTGATCGAGGAGCGCTTTAGCCTCCGCAATCCGAACGTCGGCGAGCAATTGAAAGTCCGTTCGATTCACCGAAGTGGCTCTCCCTAGCCGCATCCAGATGGGATTATACCTGATCGCGGAAGGAATTTAGAAGACCTATCGACTAGCGCCCGGTCAGCTACTTTGCGGTGTCGAGAATAAGCTTCAGTACATGGACTTTCGTTTGTGCCGCGCTGACGTGACCGGCCGGCAGCACGCCGCTTTGCACGCCGCGCTGGGCATCCCGGAGCTCAATCTCCGCGCCTTGCAGAGCGCCGTCGAGTATCGAGCGCAACAAGAGGACCTTGCGTTCGGCGGCCACAACTTCAACACGCTTGATTTCCTCTTGGCCTGATCCGCCCCCTACCGCCTTTGCCATCTCCCTGGCTCGTAGCACATGGAGTTTGGACGTCTCCAAGTCTCGAAGTGCGTCGACGTAGACGGTGGCCAATTGGATCAGGTCGCCCTGAATCGCGCCGGGCAAAGCGGGTCCTTTAGTTGTTTCTTGGGGCGGAACGGGCGTCGTGGTTTTCTTGGGATCCTGCAAAGGAGTCGGCGACGTGCTGCTTTTTTTCCGCTCCTCCTTCGGAACGATTCCCGCTTCTTGAAGCGCTTGCTTGTGCCTGGCTTGTATCTGTTCAAAAACAGCGCGTGTTCGATCCAGTTCTACTTGGGCGATGCGCAGCATTTCTTGCGCACGCTGAAATTCCGCTTTAGCCAGACTCGCTTGCGCTTCTACCGCGGTCAATTGAGACTTAGCTCGATCCAGCTCGATTTGCCAATGCTCGCGGTCATCGGAAGCCGTGGCAGTTTTCGATGACTGGCCCCCCTTCTCTGCCGCTTGCGCATACGCCTGGGATTGGTAGACCAACTCGGTCGTACCCGACGCGACCACGCCCACCCCCAGACAAACGGCCAACACAACTTTCAATTTGCTCAGAAACATGGCTCGCAATACTCCTTCCGTCAGGGCGGCGACCGGCGCCGAAACGACACCGGCGGTCGCTTGACCTGCCGCGACTAGTAGCGCGGCTTGTACTGTGGATATCACCAATGAACCGGAAATGGTAAGCGCTGTCGCCTCTTGCGCAAGACCTGCCGCCCATGTCCCGGCGGCAAGCGTCACGCCGCGACGGCTTAACCGGCGGCGCAATCGTTCCCGCGCCCGCGACAAACGGGAAAGGATGGTTCGTTTCGGGCAGCCCAATTGTCGGGCCGCTTCTTCATTGGTCAGGCCTTCGAGGTGGCACAGAATGAACGGGGCGCGCAACTTGGCCGGCAAGCGGTCCAGTTCGCCGTCAAGCATTTGGCGCACTTCCGCCCACGCGACCGGGTCGAAATCCTCGGTTGCGAGAATCGACTGCCGCGCCCCAATTCGTTCGCAATGGGCGCG
>JAKEFD010000236.1 GCA_022616245.1 Gemmataceae bacterium | reverse complement strand
GCCAATCCTTTCAATCTCAGCAATTTCTTCCGCAAGATGACGCTCGGCACCTGGCCGCCCCTGGTCGCCAAGACGCCGATCCTCGAGCAGAAGAACAACGCTTTCCAGCCCAATCCGATCCTGGGCAAGAACCCCTTCAGCCTGCCCCCCAAGAAGAAATAGTCATTGTGATTGAGTGCATCATTCTGAAACTCTCTTGAGTTCCCTGTGCACCGCGCTCATGATGCTTTCTTCGACGCGCGGGCTCCATACCGTCGGCTGTCCGTAGTAGACCATGGCGGTTGCGCCTTCGTAGCCGCCTTCGCGCAGCACGCGCAGCGACGGGATGTAGGCCATCACGTCGTTGGCGTATCCCATGACCCACGTTTTTTCCGGAGCGATTTCTTTCTTGAGGCGTAAAGAAAAATCCACCACGACTTCGCCGCCAAGCGCGACCCAGGTCACTTCGCCCAGTCGCCAGACGTGTATGGGATAGGGATAAGATTGCGGCAGTTTTCCGTCTCTTTCCAGGCGCGCCAGCAAGAGAGCCGACCGTGCCGCCTTGTATTTGTCTTTCCCTTTTACCTCGGCTTCGAGAACTTCCCGGCTCGGCAGTTTGTCGAAGTCAAGCTCGATTTCGCTGAAGCTGGTCGCGAGACGCGGCGGCACGGGGCGCATGTTCTTGTCTTCGCGAATCACCTTTTGCACGGCCGTCGCCAACTCTTGCCCGTACTTCTGGGCCAGCGCGACGGTGCGGCGCGGCAACGGGTTCTGGTCGGCGCCGCAGCCGGCCCAGAACAGCGCGATCGCGCCGGGATGCGCCTGTTCCAGCTCCGCCTGCGCGAAGCCTGGGTAGTCGCCGCACCATTGCTGAAAGGACAATGTCGTGGCGTGACATGCATACCCAAAGACGATGGCCTTGAGCTTGTCGTTGGCGTCGCGCACCGTCAGGACGGGCACGTCGTGATCGACCGGGCCTTGGAGGTTGCCGGCTTCGCGCAGCATCGGCACGTCCGGCTCTTTGTTGTTACGGCGATTGACGGCGAAGCCTGCCGTCCCGATTCCCCAGGAAAGCCTGGCCGGCGCGAGATTGCGCGTTGCGTTGCCGATTACATCAATGATTTTTTTGGTCAGCTCGTCCGCATAGTCGCGCACCAGGCGCGTTTGCGCCTCATCCAGAAAATACATCGGCGCCAAATTGTCGCCGACGACCGGGCCGCAGTGGGTGTGCGAAGTAGACAAGATGATGTCGGCCCGGCGGATTCCGAACTTCTTCTCCATGTTTCGGCACAGCGGCAGCGCCAGATCGCGGCCAATGCCGATGAGGTCCATCGTCACCAGTACGGCCCGCTTACCCTTGGCGTCTTCGAATACGAGCGCCTTTGCGTAAAGGTCTTGCAGTTTGCCTTCGGCGGGAGATTTGCGGCTGGAGTAACCGGACATCCACATGGACGTATCCGGCGTGATGATGATCTTTGCGACTCCGGCTTTCCATTGGCGGTCTGGAGGCCCCGCCAGGAGGTCCGTATTCCATGAAAGTGTAAGTAAAACGCCAAGTGCGACTGCCGATAGAAACTTGTTCATTAGACGTCTGGTTTCTCAAGGAAGGCAGGAATGATTCAATCATCCATCCGTCTGGCTATGGATTCTGCAATAGCGAAAGCGGCGCGGAAATAAAGGAATGAAATTGCCCAGCCGATGCCAACCCCAACGATCTGCCACAGCCGGCCTTCGGCACAAGCTGCATTTGTAGGCCACACCGTCAGGTCCAAACAAGCACTCCTCTTCGCATTCCGCGCGATGGTCGGCGATTTCCTCGGCGGAAACGCCGCGCCGCCGCAGCTCAGCTTCTATTGCCGCCAGCCCCTCGGGCTCCATCCCAGCGCGAAAAGCCGTCACCCGGTCCAGGAGGTCCTCGGTGTCGGCCTTGGCAATGTTTTCCCTGACTTTTTCCGGATTGCGGTGCATGGAACTTTGCGCGGGCCTGGTTCGTCTTAATTGGGGGAATCCAGGCGATGCCCCCTAGGTGCCCCTTAGGGGGGCTAGCCTGGATAACTTGCTTGCCTGGCTCGTTCAATTTAAGATAAGCATATACGAAATCAAAACCGCTGCGCGGCTTGACCTCCTGCCGCCGGTCCCAGTGGAGGGAGTGTTCGATGACTTCGCAAAAACAAAGCCGCCGGCCGCATCTCTTTACGCTCGTCGCCGGCGCGCTGGTCATGGCGGGACTTGTTCTCGCCCAGACCGAGACCACTGCCCAAACCAAGAAGGACGCCAAGGAGAAAGCCGCGTCCTTCGTGGACGTCATGGTGGTCACGGCCGGCGGCGCCGAGCAAGTCGGCTTCATCAATGAGCAGATTGAGGCGAAGTGGAAAGAAAACAAGATCACCCCTTCCGAGCGCTGCTCCGATTACGAATTCATCCGCCGCGCGTCGCTCGACATCATCGGCCGTATCGCCAAAGTGGACGAGATCAATCGCTTCTTGAAGGACCCGCCCGAACGCCGCCGGTCGAAACTGATCGAGCGTTTGCTGGGCGCCTACGACGAGGCGGAGAAGTCGAACTACGCGGAAGAGTTTGCAACCAATTGGGCCAACCAATGGACGAACATGCTGCTCACGCGCACCGGCACCGGCAAGATGTACCAGGAGCAGATGCGCGATTGGCTGTACACGATGTTCAAAGAAGAGCCCAAGGCCGATGCGAAGGATCCTAAAGAATCACAACCGGAAAAAGAGAAAAAGCCGGTCCAGCGCTATGTCCCGAACTGGTCAAAGATCGTGACCGACCTGGTATCCGCTGAAGGCGAGACCAACGACAACCAGGCTGTCAACTTCATCCTGGCCCACTTGGGCGAGCAAATCCGCGACGACCCTACCACGAACGGCAAATACGACATGGTGCCGGTCACCTCGCGCACCACGCGGCTATTTCTGGGTCTGCGCACCCAGTGCGTGCAATGCCACGACCATCCGTTCAACAGCGAATGGGGACAGCATCACTTTTGGGGCATCAACGCCTTCTATCGTCAAGCCGATCCCACCGGCCGGCCCAGCATGATGGCCCAGAAGAAAAAGAAAGGCATGGCCGCGCAGCAGATCACGCTGCGGGAGAACCGCACTCTCAATGTCAAGGGCCTTGTCCCCTACGAGCGCCGCAGCGGCGTCTTGCTGTTCACCGACGCCATGTTCCTTGACGGCAAGAAGATGGCCAAAAACATTCCCGCGGACTCCAATCGCCGCAAGGAATTGGCCAAGTTCATCGTGACCAGCCCGTGGTTCGCCAAGTCCTATGTCAATCGCATGTGGGGCCACTTCTTCGGCCGTAGCTTCACGAAAGACGGCGTGGACGACTTCGGCGAGCACAACCCCATCTCGCACCCCGAGCTTCTGGACAAGCTCGCGGACGATTGGGCCAACAAGTACCAGCACAATCCCAAAGACCTGATCCGCTGGATTTGCAATAGCCAGGCCTATGGACTTTCCAGCGTCGCCAACAAGACCAACGACAAGGCGGAGGACGAGGCCTTCTTCGCGCGCATGCTGCTCAAGGCCATGACGCCGGAACAGCTTTTCGAATCGTTGATGACGGCCACCGACGCCAAAGTCGGCCAGGCCAAAGAGAGCAAGCACGATCTGCGCGAAAAGTGGCTCGAGAGCCTGATCGTCAACTTCGGCGACGACGAGGGCAACGAGGGCTCCTTCAACGGCACTGTCGTGCAGGCCCTGCTGCTCATGAACGGCCAGGACATCAACGAGGCCATCATGGATCAGCAGAGCGGCACAGTGGGCTATGTGCTGCGCCGTTATGCCGCCTCGCCGACCGCGGCCCGCGACGCCATGACGCACCTGTACCTGGCCGCACTCAACCGGCCGCCTCGGGCAGATGAGTTCGCCAAAATCCTCAGTCCCAAGATGTACTCGTTCCGCCCCGGCTCGCCGGCTCAAAACCCGACCGTGTTCTGGACCGCCTATTACCAGGACATCTTCTGGGCAGTCCTGAACAGCAACGAGTTCATCCTGAACCATTAATCAAGGCCTGAAGCCACGGATCAACACGGAATCGCACGGATAAGTGGTCCTTGTCCGTGTTCAATCTGTGTTCATCCGTGGCTTTGCAAGAGCTGCTTGATGTCTTGTTCGGAAATGCGCGAACTTGGTTTGCCGAGCTTGGCGCTCAGCCAACTGAGCACCACCGGATGATAGGGGGGCTTGGTTTTTTGCAGTAGGGATTTGATGCGCGCATCGCGGCGAATCCGTTCCTTGGCTTTCACCTTTCCGTTGCGCAGCCGAGAGGCCTTCATATCGATTTGACGTTGTTCACGGCGAATGCGGCGCGCGCCCATGCGAAGCTCCCATCCTTAAATTCAAGTGTGGCACAGGATTCCGTTCCTGTGCGTCTCCGTCTTGCACAGGAACGGAATCCTGTGCCACGGGTAGAGCCGCGCCCGTGAGGAAGCGGATACGACTTCTCCGCTTCCTCACGGGCGCGGCTCTCATTTGGAAAAGATGATGTATTAATTCCCAGCGTAGAAGTCAATTACCGCCCGCACCGCGCGCTGCCATTGGGCGCGGCGGCTGGCGCGCTCGGCTTGGGGAAGCTGCGGCTCGAAGCGCCGGCCCGCTTGCGTCAGCTTGCCTAGCGCCTCGAGGCTCGGCCAAAACTGGACGCCCAACCCTGCGAGAAAGGCGGCGCCGAGCGCAGTGGCTTCCGTTTGCGTGGACGCGACAACCGGCATGCCCAGAATGTCGGCCTGGCATTGCAAAAACCAGGCGTTGCGGGCCATGCCGCCGTCGACGCGCAAATCCGCCAGCGTCAGTCCGGTGTCCTTGCCGGCCGCGTCAACGAGGTCGGCGACCTGCAGCGCGACGCCTTCGAGGGCGGCGCGGGCCAGGTCGGCGGCGGTGGTATTGCGCGTCAGGCCAAAGACCACACCACGCGCTTCAGGCACCCAGTGCGGCGCGCCTAGACCTACGAAACCAGGCACGAAGATCACCGGTTGCTGCGGATCGGACAAGGCGGCGAGTTTTTCCACGTCCGCCGAGGTCGAGATGAAGCGCAAGCCGTCGCGCAGCCACTGAACCGCCGCGCCGGCAATGAAGACGCTGCCTTCGATTACGTACTGCAACCCCTCACCCCCAACGCCTGACTCCTGACTCCTGACCCCTGACTTCTGACCCCTGCCTCCTGACCCCTGACCCCCGGCTGCTGCTAAGCTGGTGAGCAGCCGATGTCTGGATCGAACCAGATGATTGCCGGTGTGTTGCAGAAAGAACGCGCCTGTGCCGTAAGTACATTTGGCCTGCCCCGCGGTGAAGCCGCCATTGCCGAACAGGGCCGCCTGCTGATCCCCCGCCACGCCGCGGATCGGCAAGCCGTCGGGCAGAAACGATAGGCCTGTGGTGGCGCCAAAGTCGCCGGCACTGGGAATCGCTACCGGCAAAAGAGCTTCGGGCACGCCGAAGAATTGGCACAACTCAGAGTCCCAAGCGGCGGTTTGCAAGTTAAGCAGCAGCGTGCGCGACGCGTTCGAGTAATCAGTGGCGTGCACCTTGCCACCGGTCAGATTCCAGATCAGCCAGGAATCGATGGTGCCCGCTGCCAGGTCGCCGCGTTCGGCGCGGCGGCGCACGTCGGCGTCTTGCTCCAGCAGCCAGCGGATCTTGGTCGCGGAGAAATAGGGATCGAGCACCAAGCCGGTCCTCTCGGAGAGCCATGCTTCGTCGGCACGGCGTGAGCGGCAGAAGTCGGCTGTGCGCCGATCTTGCCAGACGATGGCCCGCGCCACCGGCTGTCCCGACTTGCGATCCCACAGGACAACGGTTTCACGCTGGTTCGTGATGCCCAGGCCGGCGATTTGCTTCGCCTCGATCCGCGCTGTCGCCAAGGCCTTGGGAACCACCTGCGCGACCGTCTGCCAGATCTCGGCGGCATCGTGTTCCACCCATCCCGGCTGCGGATAATGCTGCTTGAACTCCTGGCTGGCGCTGCCGCGCTCCTGACCGTGCTCGTCAAAAACCACGGCCCGAGTGCTGGTTGTGCCTTGGTCGATGGCCAGAATGAAGTGGTTTTCCATGACGAGCACTTCCTAAGTTATTGGTGCAAAAACAGTTACGTGATGACTCCGGGACCAGTTTTTTCTCGCGCTCCGCTGCACGACGCTTGGAAATAACCTATATTTGACAAATCTCGGTTTGGAAGGCGGCCAGAGCGGATTGATGTAGCGGAACTCGCAAGAGTTTCGACGCGGAAACGGCCGGAATTCTTGCGAATTCCGCTACGGTTACGTGAAATCCGCTGAAGGCAGAAAGAGGATGCACCATGTCGATGGTCTGTCCGCAGTGCAACAAGACTTACGAGCAGAAGCTTAACTGTCCGACCTGCGGTGTGCGACTTTTGTATTCCGCGCCGATCAGGACGACATCGGACGATGATTCGCCGCCCGATGCCGGTCAATGGCAACAAACGCCATGGGGGCGTATGTTCGTGGGCTTGGCGTTGGCACAAGGGTTGTCCTATGGCATTCAACAGCTGGCGACCGCCGGCTTTTTGGCGACGGGCGAACAAACCACGGTCTGGACCACTCTATACGGCATCGTGCTATTGCACGTTTTTCAAGGAATTAGCCTGATCATCGGCGGGGCCGTGTGCGGCGCGGGCAAACAACGCGGCGCAGTTTACGGTGGCCTGGTTGGCCTGGTCAATGGTCTCATTTTCCTTTTTGTCCAGTACCAAAGCGGCGAAACTTTGACCGAGATGGCGCTGTTCGGCCAACCGCTCATGCACATGGCCTTCGGCGCCCTGGGCGGCATCCTCGGCACGATCATCTGGCGGCCGACGCCCCGATTGAACTTCCCGGAGATGGAGAAATCGCGCAAGCCGATTCGCATGAACGATCCAATGTTTCGCTTCTTGGCGGGGCCGATCTATCTTGGGCGCGTGTTGCTCGGAGTCTTCATAGTAGTTGTCGGCGTAACCTGGTCCAACGCGATTCTGCGCATGGTGCTCGACGCGGGCCAAGGCGCCTTGGAGATTCGCAGCCATTTGCAAGCGCAGCTCGTGGGCTGGGAAATCTGCGGGCTGGCGACGCTGTTCGGCGCGGGTCTGGCCGGCTCGAACACCTGGAACGGCCTTAAGCAAGGCCTCTGTGTCGGCGTCGGCGCCGGCTTCATTCTCGCCGGAATACAAATGGGCAACCCCAAGAGCACCCTCGAAACTACCATTTTCATGATCGCAGGCATACTCGTCTTGTCCGTGGCCGGCGGCTGGTTCGGCGGTCAACTCTTTCCCCCCGTTCATGCACGCAAGCGCAGGAACCGCATTCTCATGGATTGACGCTCGTAGCCGACGCTGCCAAGCGACACGCCGACGCAAGCTGCGTCGGCGCGTGAGCGACACGGATGCCGAGCAAAACCGACGCAAGCTGCGTCGGCTACGTTGCGGCGTCGCGCGGCGAGGGGAACGCCGCTGCCCCCAAAGCCTGTTCGCACCATTCGGCCACTTGCAGCAAGCGCGTCTCCGCTCCCCAACAACCGGCTAATTGCAAGGCCAGTGGCATGCCGTCCACGAATTGCCCCGTGGGAATCGATACGGTCGGCAGTCCGGTGTAGCTCCAGGGTGAATTGAAAGCCGGGTTGCCGGTGGAGTCCGCCGCAGGGGCGGGCCCGGTGGTCGCGGGCGTGATCAGGATGGTCCCGTCGGCAAGCCAGGCCAGCATTTCGTCTTGCAAGCGTTTTTGGTGCTCTTTGGCGGCCGCAAATTCCGGCGCGGGGCAGGCCAGGCCCTCTTCCAAAAGCGATCGAATCTTGGGTAGATAATCTTCCGGATGCCGTTCGAGCCGTTCGCGATGAAACTGCGCGGCTTCGACCGCCATGACGATGCGATGCCGCGCGAGTACGTCGGCAAAACCGGAGGGCAGATTCCACTCGCTGATGCGCGCGCCCGCGTCGCGCAGTTGGACGCAGGTCTTATCCAGCGCCGAGCGCGCAGCGGGTTCAGCCAAGTCGTCGAACAAGCCGCGCACGCGCACAAGGATTGGATTTTCCCCCGAACCATTGGGCCATTGCCATGGTCCTCCCATTGCCTGGAAAAGGATGCCCAAGTCGCGCACACACCGCGCCATGGGGCCCGGGTGATCCATGGAAGGGGCCAGGGGAACGATGCCGTCCAGGGGCAGCTGACCGTAGCTTGGCTTCAGGCCGGCAACGCCGCAGTAGGACGCAGGCCGCGTGATGGAGCCGCCGGTCTGTGAGCCCAGAGCGCCCAGACACATGCCGACGGCGAGGGCGGCCGCCGAGCCGCTGGAGGAACCGCCCGGGGTGCGCTCGAGGTTCCAGGGATTGCGCGTGATTGGTGGATCGAAGCTGGCGAACTGCGTGGTCACCGTTTTGCCGAGGAAGATCGCGCCCGCGTGGCGGAGCCGGCGCACGATTTCCGAGTCTTGCCGGGCAATGCTATTGGCCCATAGCTTCGAGCCGGCGGCGGTCGGCCAATCGAAGACATCGTAAATGTCCTTGACGCCAATAGGAATGCCGTGCAGCTGGCCGCGATAGGATCCCCTGTGCAGCTCCGCGGTCAAGCGCTTGGCTTCGGCGCGGGCGTAGTCCCGATCGACAAACACCCAGGCGCGCACCTTGCTTTCCCAACGATCGAAGTTGCCCAGACACTGCTCGACGAGTTCGAGCGGCGTGACCGAGCCGGAGCGAATGGCCTGTGCCGCTTCGTGAATCGTCCTTGAGTTGTTGGTCATTGGGTCATTTGTCCTGGGGTCGTTGGTCGCAGTTTAGACGCCTGTGTAGAGTAAGGAGAATCCGAGCGATTCGCAAGCGCGCGACGGTGAGTGGCATGCCTTGGCGGCGCGTATGCAACGGCAGCGAAGCCCGGACCAGCACCGCCAAGGGATGTAAAAGCGCCACGCGTTGGGTGGCATGCATGCCACCCAACGCGTCTACCAAAGGCGGCCGCTAAAGAAGGATCATTGACTAATGGCACAAGAAAAGGTGAAAGTGGCCATCTTGGGCGGCTCCGGTTACACCGCGCTGGAGCTGATCAAGATTCTCTTACGGCATCCGGGGGTCGAGATCGTCGCCGTCACGTCGCGCCAGGAGGGCGCCCCGCTGGTCGCCGAATTGCATCCCAGCCTGTGCGGCAGGTTTGACATGCGCATGACGCCTTTCGACCCGGACAAACTCCAGGAACGCGGCGTCCGATGCGTATTTGGTTGCCTGCCGCACGGCGTGAGCATGGAGGCCGTTCCCGCATTGCTCGAGCGCGGCGTGCGCGTGGTCGACCTGAGCGCTGATTATCGCTTGCGCGATCCCAATATCTACGCCCAATGGTACGGGGAAAGCCACCGCGATCTGGCACACTTGCCCCAAGCGGTTTACGGCTTGCCCGAAATCTACGGCGACGACATCGCCTCCGCGCAACTCGTCGCCAATCCCGGCTGCTTTCCGCAGACCGGCATTCTTGGCTTGGCGCCGCTGGTGGCCGGCAAGTACGTCGAGCTGGCCAACATCATCATCGACAGTAAAAGCGGCGTCTCCGGCGCGGGGCGGACCCCGAAGCTCAACACGCATTTTCCAGAATGCAACGAAAGCGTCGCCGCCTACAACGTCGGCCAGCACCGACACACGCCCGAGATCGAGCAAACGCTGGGCGACGTGGCCGGCGAGCCCGTGCAGGTGATTTTCACGCCACACCTGATTCCGATGGACCGCGGCATTTTCACCACGATTTACGCGACGCCCAAACGCAACGTCACTGACGCCAAACTGCTCGATCTATACGGCGCCTATTACGCCCAGGCGCCGTTCGTGCGCGTCGTCACACACTTGCCGGCGACCAAAGACACCGCGCACACGAATTTCGTGGACGTGACGGTGCGCGTCGTGCGTGAACGGATCGTCGTGCTCGTCGCGGAAGACAACCTGATGCGCGGAGCGAGCGGGGTGGCGGTGCAAAACTTCAACCGCATGTTCGGGTTCGACGAGAAGACAGGACTCTGGTGAGCGTCCATTGGTTTACGTTTCGCGCTCGCGGTATCCCAAGCCGCCGCAGGGATGGCGCGAGCGCGAAGCGTAAACAATATCAGGGATTGGGATTTGCCGATGGGGTGAGAAACGGACTCCTTTTTTGCGGCGGCTCGATCGGCTGCGTTCGGACTTCGTTCCAGATCTTCAACGTTCGTTCCGCCGCTTTCCGCAGCGCCGGGTCGGTGTCGGCATCACGCACCGCTTCGAGCCCTTTGACCAGGCCCAATTCCTCCATACGAACCATGATTTTGTGCGGCTCTTTCGCCTTGGCAGGCGGCGGAGGATTCTCAGCCTTGGGTTTCTCTGCCTTGGGAGCATCCTCCTTCTTCTTGCCGAAGATATTGCTGTAGACATCCCCTTGCTCCACATAGGGAAGGAGAAAGTAGGTCCATGAGGGACCGGAATCCATGTCCCATGGATCTGGGCGGCGTTGCGCGACCTTGCCAATCGCCATCGACGCGGCCGAACTCCTGAGCAAATGCACCAGTCCGCGCCGTGTCGCGATCTTATCGCTTTTCAATTGTTCCAACAGCAGTCGGGTTAGTTCTTCCGGACGATCCTCGGCCCACTCCGCCATCCGAAAGGAGGTGCTCAATCGGAACAGGTTTTTGCGGGCACGACGCTCGTTTTGCTCCGCGGTCTGTGCGTTTGGGGGCGGCTGCGTCTCGTCCACGTCCGACCACAAATGAATGAAATAAGGCAAAAGGTCTTCGATCTTCTTCGTTGCGTTGTGCAAACTGCAGTGTGCGTCATGGGATGCTGTATCGTCCTTTTCACTTGCGGCGGCGTCACGCAGCAATTGCCGGACTTTTTCGTCCTTGGGCGCGGCCAGCGCCAGAAAAATGTAGGCGTTGGATCGAACATGGGGATTCTTCGATTTCGAGTAGTCAATCAAGACGGGGACGCATTCGGGCTCGAATGTTTTCAGCAAGCCGATGTAGACGAGGGCTTGCCAACGCACCTCGTCCACGGTATCGCCAAAAGCAGCGAACAAGCTCGCCGGACAGGGAATCTGCTCTTTGCG
>JAKEFD010000235.1 GCA_022616245.1 Gemmataceae bacterium | reverse complement strand
GACCTGGCGTGCTATCGCGCCCACCATCCGGGCGTCATGCGTTCGCTGACGGAGTTGTTGCCCGGCGCGCGCGAAGCCATAATGCATCTTCATAGCGCGGGTAAGAAGTTGGGCGTTTGCAGCAACAAACCGCGCGTGTTCACCCAAGAATTGCTGTCGCACCTGGGCATCGCGGCCTACTTCCAAACGGTGCTTGGGCCGGAAGATGTGCCGCGGCTTAAACCCGCGCCGGACATGCTCCTGGCCGCCATGGCGCGCTTGGGCGCGACGCCGGCACAAACGCTGTACATAGGCGACATGGTAGTGGACATCGAAACCGCACGGGCCGCGCAGGCGGCGGTCTGGGTAGTGCCCACGGGGTCGGAAAGCACTGCAGATTTGCAAGACGCCAAGCCGGACCGGATGCTGGGATCGCTGCGTGAATTGACGATACTTGTCGAATAGTCCGCATAGGACATGGCGCACGGCGCAACTAGCGCACGCTAAACCCAAAAGCCGACTCCCCGGATTGCTTGCCGTTCGCTACCATGACGAAAGCGCGGCTTTTCGAAGGACGGATAATGCGCAGACTCATGATGCATTTCGCCCTCTGTTGCGCGACGATTCTTGGATTGGCCTCTTGGGGCGTCGCTCAAGAGAAGAACAAACGCACTCCCGACGAGATCAAAGCCACGCTGCGCGACATCCTGCCGGTCAAGGGTAAGGAGGTTGACGAATACGCCAAGGCATTGCAAAGGCTCAAAGCCTATCGCTACGTTGCCGGCGTGCCCTACGAAGACCTGGTTCTGGACGAGGACTTGAACAAGCTTTGTCTGGCAGGGGCCCGCCTTTGCGCCAAACTCGGCAAGATCGAACACAAGCCCAAAGAGAATCCCGGACTGCCCGACGAGGAGTTCGAGCTTGGCGTCAAGGGCACCAGTCAATCCAATCTTGGCCAGGGCTTCAAAACGCTCGCCGCGGCCGTCGACGGTTGGATGGACGATTCCGACAGCCGCAACATCGACCGGCTCGGGCATCGCCGCTGGTGCCTGAACCCGACGATGAAGAAAACCGGATTTGGCCGAGCGGACGAGTTTACGGCCATGTATGCCTTTGACCGCAGCCGCGGCAACTACGATTACGACATGATCTGTTTTCCGGCGCGCGGCTACATGCCGGTGGAGTTTTTTCGCGGCTCCTGGGCATGGAACGTAACGCTCAATCCGAAGCGCTTCGAGATGCCGGACAAGGATGCGATTAGACCGAATATCCACCGGATCGGCAAGGACGGCGAAAAAATGGGGCAGCCGCTCAAGCTTGAATCCGTCAACGTGAACAAGCAGCCATTTGGCGTCCCCGGTTGCATTATTTTTCGCCCGGAGGAATTTTCGATGCTCGCCGGCAGGCGCTATCTCGTCGAGATTGAGGGGATAACGCCGCGCGGCGCAACGGAGCCTGTGACGCTCCGTTATGTGGTAGAATTCATCAGCATCAAATAGGTGAAACGTGCCGCGACTGCTCGTCATACGAGGCGCTGACGAAGGCAAACAGTTCGACCTGACCGATGCCGCGGTCTCGATCGGGCGCGACGCGTCCGCGCGCATTCGCTTGCACGATACCGAAGTGTCGCGCAAGCACGCCGAATTCAGGGTCGGCAACGGCTGCTACCAGGTCGTCGATGTCGGCAGCGCCAACGGCACCTTCGTCAACAATCAGAAGGTAAAAGAATCCAACCTGCAGGCCGGCGACCAGATTGCCATGGGGCAGACGATTCTGCTCTACAGCTCCGGCCACGGCTCTTTGGTGGACACCGAAAGCGACCTGGCCGCGAAGATCAGCATGATTTCGCGCGGCGACATCGAGCTGTCGTCCGCCATTGTCAAGACCGTCGGCGAGCTGGAAGGCAGCCGCATCTTTGAAGAGCCCGATGCGGCATCGCCCTGGCTCAAAAGCGCGCTTGCGAATCTCACCGTGCTCTACGAGGCGAGCCAGGCGATCAGCCACATCCTCGACATTAGCGAACTCCTCAATCGCATTCTGGAATTGGTGTTTCGCTCCATTGCCGCCGATCGCGGCTGCATCATGCTGAGCCAACGGGGCAGCGCCGACCTGGAGCCGCGCGCCCTCAGGCTGCGCACGCAAACCGACGAGCAAGAGAAATTCGCGCTAAGCCGCACCATCATGGACTATGTGTTGCGCGAAAAGAAAGGCATTCTCGTCACCGACGCCGGCAAGGACGAGCGCTTCAGCCAGGGCCAGAGCATCACCAAATACGGCATCCGCGAAGTCATCTGCGTGCCGATGAAGGGCCGGCACGAAACCATCGGCGTCTTGTATCTGGACACCTACACCGGGGCGCGCGAACTGGCCTCCAAGCAGACCATTTCCGGAAAGTTCAACGAGGATCACCTGCACCTGGCCATCGCCGTCGCCCACCAGGCGGCGCTGGCGGTCGAGGAAACGCGTTACCACCAGGCGATGGTGCAGGGCGAGCGCCTGGCCGCGATTGGCCAAACCATCACCGCACTGTCCCATCACATCAAGAACATTTTGCAGGGCCTGCGCTCCGGCAGCGACCTCATGAAAATGGGCCTCCGAGAGAAAAACGACAAGCTAATCCATCAAGGCTGGCGGATCGCCGAAAAGAACCAGGGCAAAATCTACGACCTGGTCATGGACATGCTCAATTTCTCCAAGGACCGGGTGCCCGCCGTCGAGCCGACCGATTTGAACAACGTTGTCCACGACGTGTACGAGCTATTGGAAAGCCGGGCCAAGGAAATGGGCGTGCGCCTGGAGATGGACCTGGCCGATGACATTCCGATGATCCCCGTGGATGCGGAAGGCGTGCACCGCGCGCTCCTCAATATCGCGGCCAACGCCGTGGATGCCGTCGAGGGCCGGCCCAATCCGCAGGTGAAACTGTTCACGCGCATGACCAATCCCGATTGGGCGCGCATCATTGTTCTGGACAACGGCGCCGGCATCGCGCCCGAACAATTGCAAGAAATCTTCCGCCCGTTTTTCAGCACCAAAGGCTCGCGCGGCACCGGCCTGGGCCTCGCCGTCAGCCGCAAAATCCTGCGCGAGCACGGCGGCGACATCCTCGTCAAGAGCCAAGTCAACGCGGGCAGCAGGTTCACGATGTTCCTGCCCGTCAAGAGCCCGCTCAGCGGCGACCCGATCCTGGGTTCCAGCGTCGAAATGCCTATCTTCCCGTTGCCGGGCGACGAGCAGGAATCGCCTCAGTAATGGCAGGCACGGTCGAGATCGAATTCGGAGCCGCGCACGCAGTAAGCGGCTGAAGGGGTCCCGCTTGCTTCACCGGAGCTTGTCCGTGTATTTGACCAGATTCGATTTGGCACGCAGAATTCTGTTGGTTTGCCAGGATAGAACCCCCTTTTGGAAATGGATTGCAGATCGCGCCGACTTAAAACTATTGACTTAAGGCGTTTTCCGAAAATGACTTACGTGAAATGTCTCCGAAATGGATTGCAGATCGCCACCCTGGGATGGAATGCAATCCATCCACTGTGTGTGAGCGCGACCTTTCCTCTTGTTGCCACGAAAAACGCAAACGTCGCAAAAGAGAACACGCAAGTTCTTTTGCGTCATTTGTGTTTTTCGCGGCGAAATCATAGCGGCGCTGGCAGATCGCGCCGGCAAAACGTCCAGGCGGCGAGTGCATATCCGGCCGAGCCGACCGCCAGCAGCACGCCCAGGTGCAGCCAAATTTCCGCATGGGCGGCCCAGTCCGAGTGCAGGATCATCTGTTGCGGCTGGAAGTAGTAGAAGAGCGTGAACGGGCGCAACCATTCGGCTTTGTCCCACAATTGCCCGATGAGGTTGACCAGGAATTGCACCAGCATGAGAAGTATGGCGATGCCGAGCACGCGCATGCGAAAGCGCCCGGCGGCGGAAAGCCACATCGTCAGTCCGCCGGTCGCGAACACCAACAGCGCTATGTTCAATAGAGCTGGCCCAAAGCGCCACGGATCGACCAGGAGATTGGCGCTACTGGGCTGCGTGAAGCCGACGGCCCAAGCACCGAGCCACGTGCCCGCCCACATCGCCAAGCACAAGATGGGAATGGTAATGAGGTCGACCAAGAAATGGGCGAACACGATCTGGCCGCGCCGAATCGGCTGCGCGAGCAAGAGTTCCATGGTGCCGCGGTCGATCTCGCCGGCGATAGCGCCCGCAGCTCGGCCCACCGCCCAGATGCACAAGATCGCTTGGATGAGGGGATGCACATAGCCGACCGTCATCATGTGAAAGGCGCTCGTGAGGTCGATGGACTCGCCGCCGATGATCGTCTGCACGATTTTGCCCGGCCCTTGAAACAAAAGCGCTTGAAACTCTTGCAGCGGCATGCGCAGCGACAAAAACGGCAGGATTTGTCCGGCGATGCTGTCGGTGACGCGCGCCCAAAGAAGCTGGAACGCGGCCAAGAGCACCGCTACCACAATCAGGCCGGCGCGCAAGTCACGCAGGGTTTTCTTGACCAGGGCCCAGGTCATTCGTCCATCCCATGAAAACGCCTGTAGATTTTGGCCAGGCCTAGTGGTTCGATCTTGACGTCGCGGACCAGCCGGGTCGACAGCCAGCGAAACAGCTCCTCGAGCGGACCGGTGTATTCGAAAACCAGTTCATGATCGTGGGCGGTGACTTCGCGCACGCCGTCCAGGTTCGGCGCCGCGACTTCCTGTGCGAAATGCACGCGCACGCGTTTCACCTCGCGCAGCTCGGCCATGTTCTGCACGTGCACGAGCCGGCCGCGCTGCAGGATGCCGACGCGATCGCACACGCGCTCGACCTCCGCCAAAACGTGCGACGAAAACAGCACAGCCTGGCCGCGTTTCTTGGCGGCCACCAGTTGATCCAAGAGTTCGTCGCGCATCGATGGGTCGAGCGTGTTGGTCGGTTCGTCGAGAATGAGCAGCGGCGTTTGCGGCAACAGCACTTGCATGAGGGCGACTTTGCGTTTCATGCCCGATGAAAGATGCGCGATGGGACGCGCGACGTCGATGTCGAAGGTCTTGGCTAGCTGGTCGACGGCTGCTGGTTTCGAGTTGCCGCGTAATTGGCTGAGGAAACCGACGAGCTGCCGGGCGGTCATGTTTTCGTACAGGCGCAGCTCGCCGGGAAGATAAGCGACTTGCCGCCGGGCCTCAATGCTGTGGGTCCAGCAGTCGTGGCCGGCAATGAAAGCGCGGCCCGCGCTCGGGCGCAGAAAGCCCAAGAGAAGCCGCAGCGCCGTGGATTTGCCGGAGCCGTTGGGCCCGAGCAAACCGAAGATCTCACCGGCGCCGATCTCCAAATCGAGCCGGTCCAGGGCGCGAAAGCCGTTGTAATCCTTCGTGAGTTGTTCCGTCCGGAGGAGCATGTGGGCCATTCTCTAACCACGGATCACACGGATGGGCACGGATAACTACGCTAAGTCGTAACTGCACGTTTCAAACTACTTTAACTCGGATATCCGTGTTGATCCGTGCAATCCGTGGTTAGTTTCCTTTCTTTTCGCTGATACAGTACAGGCGCCGGTAGGAACGGAGAAAGATTTCGCCGTCCGAGATGGCGAGGCTGCCGCGGACAATTTCCTTGGGCAGACTGTTCGTGCCAATCTGCTTGAACGTGGGCGATGCTTCGAAGATATGCGTCTCGTTGGCGTCGTCGGGCAGGAAGAGCTTGCCGTCGGCGAGCACGAGGGAACTCCAGGAAACATTGGGCAGCTCTTGCTTTTCCCAAAGATCTTTGCCGGTTTCGATGTCAAAGCACTGGATGACTTCGGGTTGGCTGCCGTGCATAAAAACGTGTTTGCCGACGATGACCGCTGAGCCAATGCGTTGCGGGTTTCGCATCTTGTGCAGCCAGAGCCTGTGCGTCTTGGTGACGTCGCCGTTGCCGCCGCAACGAACTGCGAGCGCCGGGCCGTGGAAGCCGCCGAAAATGACCGCGATGCCGTCGTCGGAAACGACGGCCGAGGTGTACATAAGCTTGCCCAGACCGTCGCACGTCCACAACAACTCGCCGCTTTGCGGGTTGAACGCCTTCACTTTTTCCGGAACGCCGATGATCAATTCGTCACGGCCGCCGATGCGGGCGATGGCAGGCGTGCACCAGGTGCCGAGCCATTCGGTGTTGTCTTTGCCGAACTTGCCGCCGGGTTCGTCCACGCGCCATTTCTCTTCGCCCGTTACTTTGTCAAAGGCGACCAGAAACTGCCGTTCGCCGGGACTGCACCAAAGTATAACCAGATTCTGATGAAGGATCGGCGACGACGCCGTACCCCACAAATGATAGATCTTGCCGAGATCTTTCTTCCAAAGCTCCTTGCCGTCCATGTCCCAGCAATAGAGCCCCGCCGAGCCGAAGCTGGCGACCACGCGTTGGCCATCGGTCACGGGTGTGGCGGCTGAGTACGTGTTGGTGCCGTGCTTGGGCTCATCGTCGCCGTATTCAACCACGCGTTCCCAGAGACGCTTGCCGCTGGCGCGGTCGATGCACCACAGGGCGCGCTTGTGGCCTTTCTTGTCCAGGGTCTGCGTGATGAAAATCCGCTGGCCCCAAACGATCGGGCTGGAGTTTTCCGGCGCGGGCAGGTCGAGCTGCCATCTAACGTTTTCCTTCTCACTCCATTTCAGCGGGACATTCTTTTCGCCGCTTTGTCCATTGCTCCTGGGCCCACGCCAACCGGGCCAGTTTTCTGCCCATGCAATGCCGGACAGAAATAGAAGGGACAATAGGACGGCAGCTCGTCGAAGCATCGCTCACTCCTTGTACTTGGTTGATTCACGTGCCACAGTGCAATGTACTTTCCCTGCTTTAATTGCTCAAGATTGTGTCCGCTGCCAAAGCCACTTTATAATGAACTAGGTTCCCCCTTTGAAAAGGATGCGGAAATGGCCGAGGCTTTTGTGCTCTCCGCCGTGCGCACGCCCATCGGCAAATACTTGGGCGGCTTGGCCGAGGTGTCCGCGCCGGCGCTGGCCGCATTGGCACTTGCTGAAGCGCTCAGGCGCGGCCGCGCCCAGCCCAGCCAGATCGACGAAGTCATTGTGGGCAACGTGATCCAGGCGGGGTTGGGCCAAAACCCGGCCCGGCAGGCGGCCCTCAAAGCGGGTCTGCCAGATACCATCGCCGCCGTGACCATCAACAAGGTCTGCGGCTCGGGGCTCAAAGCGGTAATGCTGGCGGCACAAGCCATTCGCGCCGGCGACGCGGAGCTCGTCCTCGCCGGCGGCATGGAGAGCATGAGCCGGGCCCCGCACCTCTTGTTCAACACGCGCACCGGTTGGAAGTACGGCGACCAGAAAGCCGCCGACGCCATGATTCACGACGGCTTGTGGTGCGCGTTTGAGGGTTGGCACATGGGGGAAGCGGCCGAGCACATCGCAATCAAGTGCGGTGTTAGCAGGGCGGAGCAAGATCGTTTCGCCGCGCAAAGCCAGCATCGCGCCGCCGCCGCCTGGGATAAAGGCTTGTTCAACGCCGAAGTGCTGCCGGTGACGGTGGGCAACGGGCCCAAAGCAAAAACCCTGAGCCGGGACGAAAGCTTCCGACCGGATACAACCACCGAAGGCCTCGCGAAACTGAAACCGGCCTTCAATGCATTAGTCGGGACAGTGACGGCCGGCAACTCGTCAACGCTCTCAGACGGTGCGGCGGCCATTCTGGTCGGCAGCGCCAAAGCGGCGGAAAAGCTGGGAACGAAACCCCTGGCCCGCGTGGTCGCTTATGCCACAAGCGGCGTCGCCCCCAAGGACATCTTCATTGCCCCGGTGCTCGCGGTTCGGCAAGTGCTGGAAAAAGCCGGGCTGGCATTGAGGGACATTGATCTTTTCGAATTGAACGAAGCCTTCGCCGCGCAGATGCTGGCCTGCGGCAAAGAACTGGGTTTGGACGAAAGCCGGGTCAACGTGCATGGCGGCGCAATCGCGCTTGGCCATCCCATCGGCGCCTCGGGGACGCGCGTGCTGGTCACGCTGTTGCACGCACTGGAAGAACGCGGCGGCAAACGCGGCCTGGCCTCGCTGTGCTTGGGCGGCGGCAATGCGGTGGCGATGGTCGTGGAACGGTAAGGAGCATTTCGTCGCGAGCGTATAGCGAGTATGATCCCTACAAGCCGGAGACGAAAATGGAGTTCCGCTGGAGTGAGTGGAACCTGGATCACGCGGGCAGGCATGGTGTCGATCCCGAAGAAGCAGAATTAGTTATTCGAAACGCAACGCCTCCATATCCCACCGAGCGCGAAGATGAGAAATGGCTTGTCATTGGACGGGGCAACGGCGGCAGATGGCTCCAGGTCATTTTCGTGTTGGATGAGGATGACACGATGTACGTAATTCACGCCCGGCCGCTGACTGACAAAGAGAAAAAACGTTACCGGAAGAGAGAACGTAAATGAGAAATCAGAAAAAGAAAGCGAAGCAGGACCGGTACGACACGGCGGAGTTCGATCGCGAATTCGTGGCCGATACCTTTCGGCCATTATCGCCGGCAAGCAAGGCGCGCTGGGAGCGCATCCAGGCCAAGGGAAAAAGCAAGAGCAAAGTCACTGTGGAGTTGGAGCAGGACCTATTAGACAGTCTCGACCGGCTTGCCAAGAAGAAAGGCGTTTCGCGCAATAGCCTCTTGAAGAAAGGAATCAGGGCGGTTCTTGAGGAAGCGGCAACACACTGAGAATGAAAGCGCAATGAAAAGTAGTGTTTGGGTAGTTGGTCTGCTTGTCTTCGTGCCGGTCGCTCTCTTCGCCGGCTTGGCCTGGTACAATCGCTTGATGCTAGACAAGGACGTAGACTTCTTGTTCCAGCACGTGCTCGCCCAGGGCGACGCCGAAGTCGCCTATCGCCATGCCGATGTGCACTTTCGGGCCCTGTATCCATACCGCGACTTTTCGGATTTCGTGGAGAGCAACCCGAGCTTCTTTGAGCGCGACAAAGTGAACGGCAAGACGGTCGAGTGGCTGCGCGAGCCCGGCGGCATGGTGATTGTCTTGACTGCGTTTGTGAACGCCGCCGAAGTGAAGTATTTTTGCCGACTCATGGAGCGCGGCGAATGGCGGCTAGTCGGCATCGCGCCGGGATTGGAGCGGGCGGTGCCGAAGTTGCAACCAGCGCGAGAATAGGAGACGGATGATGCCATTGCGCGATCACTTTCACCCGCCTCTAAGCGTGGAACGTCCCTGGCAAGGCATTCATGGCGCTTGGGCAGCCGGAATTGCCGGACGGCTCAATCAGGACTTGTTGCCGCCAGAATACTTTGCGCTCCCGCTTGTGAGCGTGCGCGGGCAGGTCGAAGTCGATGTTGGCTCGTTCGAACGCGAGGCGACAATCAGCGGCCAGGGAAACGGCGGCACTGCCGCGACAGCGGTCTACGCGCCGCCTAAGCCGACGCGCTGCGAGCCGGTCGATTTTCTATCACTGCCGGCTTACGAAGTTCACATTCTCCAAGAGTTTGGCGGCCCAAAACTGCGCGCCGCCATTGAACTAATAAGTCCCGCGAATAAGGACCGACCAGCGCACCGGTTGGCATTCGCAACCAAAGTCGCAGCCTATCTGCAAGCTGGAGTCGCCGTTGTCCTCGTTGACGTGGTAACGGACCGCACTGCCAACCTGCATGAAGACGTTCGCCTTGTCCTGAAACTCTCAGACGGATTCGCATGGCAGTCCGCGACCAAGCTCTATATGGCAGCGTACCGCTCGGTGAACTCGGAAAGCGGCGAATCGCTGGAGGCTTGGTTGGAAACGCTGACAATCGGCCGAGAGCTTCCCGAAGTTCCGTTGTGGCTGGCCGCTGACCTGTGTGTGCCACTGCCACTGGAAGAGACTTACGAGGCCACGTGTGCTTCGCTGCGTATTACCGTCTAAAGGAATCCCATGTCCATCGACCCAAATCGCACACTACTCGGACGCTGGCAATCCGAAAACGCCGCCGCCCCGCTGCGCCCGCAGCCGCCCACCACCGTCAGCGGCCTGCCCATCGAGGCGCTGTACACGCCGGAGCATCTCGCCGGCTTCGACCCAGTCAAGGACCTCGGCTTCCCCGGCCAGTATCCGTTCACGCGCGGCGTGCATGCGTCCATGTACCGCAGCCGGCTGTGGACGATGCGGCAGTTCGCCGGCTTCGGCACGGCCCGGCAGACCAATGAGCGCTTCAAGTTCCTTTTGGAAAAAGGTCAAACCGGCCTGTCCACCGCCTTCGACCTGCCCACGCTCATGGGCCTCGACTCGGACGACCCGCGCTCGCTGGGCGAAGTGGGCCGGCTGGGCGTCGCCGTCGATACGCTCGACGACGTCGAGCAGCTTTTCCGAGGCATCGACCTTAACGACGTCTCGGTTTCCATGACCATCAACGCGCCGGCCATCGTGGTGATGGTGTTTTTCCTAGCCAACGCCAAAAACCAGGGCGTCGACTGGAAAAACCTGCGCGGCACGGTGCAAAATGACATCTTGAAGGAGTTTCACGCGCAGAACGAAATCGTCTTTCCGCCGGTGCCGTCGGTCCGGCTGGTGTGCGACGTGATCGAGTTTTGCGCCGAGCAAGTGCCGCAATGGAACACGGTGTCCATCAGCGGCTATCACATTCGCGAGGCCGGCTCAACCGCCGTGCAAGAGTTGGCGTTCACGCTGGCGGATGGGTTCCATTACGTCGAAACCTGCCTGGAGCGCGGCCTGGATGTGGACAGCTTTGCGCCGCGGCTCAGCTTTTTCTTCAATTCGCACAACGATCTATTCGAGGAAGTCGCCAAGTACCGCGCCGCCCGCGCACTCTGGGCCCAGACCATGCGCGACAAGTACCGCGCCAAGAAGGAAGCGTCGTGGAAGCTGCGCTGTCACGCCCAGACCGCCGGGTGCTCGCTGCAGGACAAACAACCGGAGGTTAACCTCATCCGCGTGGCCTACCAGGCGTTGGCGGCGGTTTTAGGCGGCTGTCAATCGCTGCACACCAACAGCATGGACGAAACTCTGGCCCTGCCCTCCGAGCACGCCGCCACTTTGGCGCTGCGCACGCAGCAAGTGCTCGCGTATGAAACCGGCGTGATCAACAGCGTCGATCCCTTGGGCGGCAGCTATTTCATCGAAACCCTGACCAAACAGATGGAGCAAGATGCCCGCAAGTATTTCGAGCGCATCGCCGCGAAAGGCGGCATGATTCAGGCGTTGGAAGCCGGCTTGTTCCGCCGTGAGATTGCCGAAGCCGCCTTCGCCTATCAGCGTGAAGTCGATGCCCAGCGCAAGCTCATCGTCGGCGTCAATGCGTTTCAGGAGGCGGAGGAGAAACCCATCGAGACGCTGATTGTCGACGAAAACGTTGAGAAGGAGCAAGTCGCAGCGCTTGCGAGGATCAAGAAGGAGAGGTCGCGGGCGGCCGTGGAGAAAGCGCTCGGAGATATTCGCAAGATCGCGAAGGGAAAAAGCAACCTCATGCCGGCGCTGCTTGAGGCGGTCGAGGTACGCTGCACAGTCGGCGAGATCATGAATGCGCTGGCGGATGTGTTCGGCCGCTACGACGGGGCGGCTAAGTGGTAGCGGTACTTGCTCTTTTCGGGCTTGATGAGCGTATCGAAAGGCCGATACTATTGCAGCGAGGAGGCAAGTTATGAATGAGAACAAGTATCCGCAATTGGAACGAAGGCCCGATTCAAACTACAAGCAGCTCTTCGTAAAAGGGAGAAAGCTACGGGCCGAGGTCTTATATCGCCATACGGTGGGCCTTGAGCCGCGCACACCGGAGCAAGTGGCCAAGGACTTCGACTTGCCGTTGGAGACTGTTCTTGAAGCAATTCGATACTGCGTAGAAAACGAGGACTTGCTCCGTCAGGAGAGGGACAGAGAGTTGGAATGGATTCGCAGCCAAGGATTGGATAAGCCGCCTTTTGTTCCTCCCGATTACAAGCCGGACGCATGAACCTCTACGCCGATACGTAATCAGGTCTTTGTGCTCAATCACTGGCAGTGATCGCCGCAGTCTCCTAGAAAACACTTCAATCTTTCAGTCGCTCCAGCACCATTGAGTTCACATCATGCCCGCGCCGGACCATTCCCTCGATCCGTTCTTCAAGCCTGCGTCGGTCGCCGTTGTCGGCGCCAGCGCCGCGCCCGGCAGCGTCGGCAGCATCCTCATGCGCAACCTGCTTGGCGCCACCTTCGGCGGTGTCGTCTATCCGGTGAACCCCAAGCGCAAATCCGTTCACGGCGTCCGCGCCTATCCGTCCCTGCGCGAAATCCCCGAAGTGCCCGACCTGGCCGTGGTCGCCACGCCGGCGGTCGCCGTGCCCGACACGGTGGCCCAATGCGTCGAGCGCGGCATTCCGGCGGCGATTCTGATCTCCGCCGGTTTTTCCGAACTGGGCGAAAAAGGCCGCGAGCTGGAGAAGCAAATCAAGGACACCGCCCACGGCAAGATGCGCCTGATCGGCCCAAACTGCTTGGGCATCATCCATCCGCCCAGTAATCTCAATGCCAGCTTTGCCTCAAGCATGGCCAGGCCGGGCCGCGTCGCCTTGCTCAGCCAATCCGGCGCCATTTGCACCGCGATCCTGGATTGGGCACGCGAGAAGAGCATCGGTTTTTCCACGTTCGTCAGCGTCGGCACCATGGCGGACGTCGATTTCGCCGACCTGCTCGACTATTTCGGCGACGATCCCAACACGCGCAGCATCGTGCTCTACATGGAATCGGTTGGCGACGTGCGCAAGTTTTTCAGCGCCGCGCGAGCGGTGGCGCGGACCAAGCAAGTGATCGTGGTGAAGTCGGGCAGGCATGAAGCCGGGGCGCGGGCCGCGGCGTCGCATACCGGCGCACTGGCCGGCTCGGACGCGGTCTTCGATGCCGCGGTGCGCCGGGCCGGCGTCTTGCGCGTCACCACGATACCCGACCTCTTCAACATGGCGGAAATCCTGTCGACGCAGCCGCCGCCGCGCGGACCGGCGCTGGCGATCATCACCAACGCGGGCGGCCCGGGCGTGATGGCGACCGATGCGCTCATGACGGGCGGCGGCCAGCTCGCGACCTTGACGCCGAAAACGCTGGCCGCGCTCAACGCGGTGTTGCCGCCGTTCTGGAGCCACGCCAATCCCATCGACGTCCTGGGCGACGCCACCGCACAGCGCTATCGCCAGGCGCTCGAAATCTGCGCCAAAGACACCACTGTCGACGGCCTGCTGATTCTCTTGACGCCGCAAGCAATGACCGACCCGAGCGAAACCGCCCGGCAGCTTGCTCCGTTGGCGAAACTTGACAAGCCGGTATTGGCTTCGTGGATGGGCGGCGCCGACGTGCGCGACGGCAGGCGCGTTCTGGGCGAAGCGGGTTTGGCCACCTTCGATTCTCCCGAAGCCGCCATCAAGGCCTTTCTGCATATGGTGCAGTATCGCCGCAATCAGGAGCTCCTTTACGAACGACCGGCGGCGTTGCCCGAAGACTGGGCGCCGGACCAGAAGCGCGTCCAGACAATTATCGAGCAAGCGCGCCGAGCGGGACGTGCGCTGTTGACTGAGGTCGAAGCAAAACAGTTGCTCGGGGCATATGGCATTCCGGTCGTCGAGACCAACGTTGCCCAAACGCCCGAACGCGCGGTCGCCCTGGCGCAACGCTTGGGCTATCCCGTAGTGCTCAAGCTCTTGTCCGAGACGATCACGCACAAGAGTGACGCCGGCGGCGTGCAGCTCAACCTTGCGGACGACAACGCCGTGCGCGACGCGTTCGCGACGATTGAGCGAAATTGCCGGCAGTACTCGCAAACGCACGGCTACGGACCAGAACGCTTTCAGGGCGTCACTGTGCAGCCGATGGTGCGGCACAAAGGCTACGAACTCATCGTCGGCAGCTCGGTGGACGTGCAGTTTGGTCCCGTGATCCTGTTCGGCGCGGGCGGCGTCTTGGTCGAAATCTTTCAGGATCGGGCTCTGGGATTGCCGCCTCTAAACCGCACGCTGGCCCGCAGGCTCATGGAACGCACGCAGATCTTCAAGGCGTTGCAAGGCGTGCGCGGCCAAAAGGCCGTGCCGCTCGACCAACTCGAAACTCTGCTGGTTCGCTTCAGCTATCTCTTGTGCGACTTCCTACAGATCCAAGAAATCGACATCAATCCACTCTTGGCCGGACCGGACGGCCTCGTGGCGCTCGACGCCCGCGTGCTGTTGTGCCCGTCCGATCTGCCCGCGGAAAAACGCAATCTCCTGACGATCGAGCCGTACCCAAACCAGTACACGACCGAGTGGCAGCTCAAGGACGGCACACCGATCACAATTCGCGCCATCCGCCCGGAGGATGAGCCGCTTATTATCCAATTGCACAGCACGTTTTCAGAGCGCACCATTCGCCTGCGTTTTTTCAGCATGGTTAAGACTTTGTCGCGCGAGAGTCTGATCCGGCTATGCCATCTGGACTACGCCCGCGAGATGGCCTTGGTGGCCCAGGCTCGCGACGGCCGGCTGCTGGGCGTATCGCGCTATTACATGCACCCCGAAACGCGCGTCGCCGAGTATGCGATCGTCGTCACCGATGAGCATCAAGGCCAGGGTCTGGGCCAGCACCTTATGGAGCGGCTCATCGCGGTCGCGCGCGAGCGCGGCGTGAAGAGACTCGTCGGCCTGGTGCTGCGCGACAACACCGGCATGCTCGGCCTGGCCCGCGACCTTGGCTTTGCGCCGCCGAGCGAACGGGATCAGGAATCCGTGGAAGTGACCTTGGACTTGTGAACTATGAACACGCTCCTCGACCGCTTTTGCCGCTACGTCCGCATCGACACCCAGGCGAATGAAAACGCCAAGACCTATCCCAGCTCGCCGGGACAGCTCGAACTGGGGCGGATGCTCTTGGCCGAGCTGCAATCCATGGGACTTCGCGACGCCGAACAGGACCAGCATGGCATCGTTCTGGCGACAATTCCCTCGAATCTGTCGAAGTCCGTGCCGACGGTGGCGTTTGTCGCCCATGTGGACACGTCGCCTGAAACCAGCGGCAAAGACGTCAACCCGATCGTGCACCGCAATTACACGGGCGGCGACATCCAACTCCCGGGCGATCCGACCAAGGTCATCCGCGTCGCCGAGAACCCCGAACTCAAGGGGCTGCTCGGCAAAACACTTATCACCACCGACGGCACGACGCTCCTGGGCGCCGACGATAAGGCCGGCATCGCGGTCATCATGGAGGCCGCGCAAACCTTGATGGCGCATCCGGACATCCCGCACGGTCCGGTCCGCATCTGCTTCACTTGTGACGAAGAGATCGGCCACGGCGTCGATCATGTCGACCTCAGGAAACTCGGCGCGGTCGCTGCGTACACGCTCGACGGCGCGGGCACAGGCGAAATCGACGTCGAGACCTTTTCCGCCGACCTGGCCGTCGTCACCGTTACCGGCATAAACATCCATCCCGCGCTCGCCAATGGCAAGATGGTCAACGCAATCCGCATTGCGGGCGCATTTCTTGCACGCATGCCTTGGCAATCGCTGGCGCCGGAAGCAACCGAAGGCCGCGAAGGTTTCTTGCATCCCTATCGCATCGACGGCGGCGTCGCTTCCACAACTTTGCGCATCTTGCTGCGTGATTTCGATACGCCGAAGCTAACGGATAAGGCAAATCTCTTGCGCGACCTGGCCCGGCAACTCGAAAAAGAGCATCCAGGCGCCAAGATCGATGTGCAAGTGTCGCCGCAATACCGAAACATGGCTGAGGGTTTGGCGAAGGAGCCCCGGGCAGCTGCCTTTGCCGAGGAAGCAATTCGACGCGTCGGCGTCGAGCCCAAACGCACCATCGTCCGCGGCGGCACGGACGGGTCACGGCTCACGGAACTGGGCCTGCCGACACCTAACTTGTCTACCGGCGAGCATAACTTCCACTCGCCGCTGGAGTTCACGTGTCTGGAGGAGATGGACATGGCTGTGCGTGTGATCGTAGAACTGGCGCGGATTTGGGGAGAAAAAGCCTAGCGCTATGGATCCCAGTCGAGCCGCGGCGTCGTCAGTCAGCAAGATCGCGCCAGTGCTCACTTGCATGGTCGAAGCGCTTCGAGTTTGCCGGCATCAAGCAGGAATGCTTGGGCCAATTGGATGAGTTCGGGGGTCAGAGCCCCCACTCGACATCCTCGCGAATGAAGCGCTCCATCAGCTCGGGCCGATGGGCTTCAAGGAAACGGCGAATCGCTTCTTGGACCACCTTGTCCCGGCTGTCGAACCAGCCTTGTTCGACCAGCGCGTCGATCTGGCGATCCAAGCGCTCGGAGATTTTCG
>JAKEFD010000234.1 GCA_022616245.1 Gemmataceae bacterium | reverse complement strand
TTGCGCAAAAGAATGGCGCACAATGCATCCAAGGAAAGAAATCCGTTGAGTTGGGCTTCTGGAACTGTCAACCGACGAAACAGTGCCGTGAGAAAGTGCCCTTTTAATGATGTGACAGTCATTTACAACATGTCGACACGTCGCATTTGCGCGCGTGATATGCCGACTCAAGTTGTGCCTTGTTTGGCAGCGAGCCAATGGTGGCTCACTGTCATCAACCGGCGGGCGGAGTTCGCCCACTCCGCCCGTCCTCGGAAGGAGATGGAACATGACTGGGAAATTGCGGGTTTTGGTTTGCGGGTTAGTGTTCTGCATCGGCTGCGGCACGATGAATAGCATGGGCCGTGATTCGCAGGTATTCGGCGGGGTACGCTCCGACGCCGATGTTATCGTGGAATCCGTGGGCAACGTGGTTCGGCCGGCAAGTGCTAAAGAATTTGCGGACAACGCTGTGATCGGTTTGGTCGCCTCCGCGGATGTACCCTTGTCCGCAATCGCCGACACCGTGACGTTGCCGGTCACGGTTCCGGCGGCGCTGGAGCGCTCCAAGCAGACGAATTGATACATAAGCTGTCAACATGAACAGCGTATGGCATACCGTTGGCCGATTCCTGGAGCTGATCCGCTTCAGCCACACGCTGTTCGCGTTGCCGTTCGCGCTGTTGAGTGCGGCGCTGGCGTGGTACGGCAAAGGCATTTTCTCTTGGCTCGAATTGATCGGCATACTCTTGTGCATGGTATTCGCCCGCAGCGCCGCCATGGCGTTTAATCGCCTCGTGGATCGCGACGTGGATGCCGCCAATCCACGCACGGCAACGCGGCATCTGCCCGCCGGCTTATTGGGCCTGCCTGCGGTCTGGGCGTTCACCGCGGTCAGCGCGCTGGGTTTTGTCGGTTCGACCTTGCTTTTTCTGTTGGCTGAGCCTGCCAACCCCTGGCCAATCTACCTCGCCATTCCCGTGCTCGTTTTCATCTGCGCGTACTCGCTAACGAAACGATTCACGTCCCTTGCGCATTTCTGGCTGGGCGCATCGTTGCTCTTGGCGCCCCTCGCCGCCTGGATCGCCATTCGGGGCATGGAGGATCTGTTGCCGCCGGCGCTTTTGGGCTTGGCGGTATTCTGCTGGGTATCGGGCTTCGACATCATTTACGCATGCCAGGACGCGGACTTCGACCGGCAAGCGCGGCTGCGCAGCGTGCCGGCTTGGCTTGGCGTGGCGCGGGCCCTGCGCGTGGCCATGGTGTGCCACCTCGCCATGCTCGCCTTTCTGTTCGCGCTGTACTTCGCCGCCTCGCCGCCTCTGGGCGCCGTTTATCTCGTGGGTCTGGGCATTGTCGCCTTGCTGATACTCCTCCAGCATTATCTGGTTTCACCGCAAGATCTGGGGCGCGTCAATCAGGCGTTCTTTCACGTCAACGCCATCATCGGCCTGGGCTTGTTCGCGGTCGTGCTCCTGGAAATCGCCCGCACGGCTTGGTGGTGACATTTTTTATTTGACGAATCCCAGCGCCCTACTAACATGCCGCATGCCGCCCATGCACGCGCATGAGGAGTTGAATTCAACCGCTTACTGCGTGCGCGGCTCTGAATTCCGAGCCGCGCACGCAGTAAGCGGCGAATTTAACCGCGGAGGCGCTGAGGAACGCAGAGGGAAAAAACGGGGCTCATGATTGATGAGGTGTTCGCTTCGGCAAATTCTTCCCTTACTCTGCGATACTCTGCGCCTCTGCGGTTCTCCGAATTCAATTGCTACAACGAGGTGTCTCATGGCGAAGGAACGGCGCAGAGAGTCAAAGTCCGAAACCCCAACAAAGGACCGGCTGGGCAAGCTGCATGGACGATTCAGCGCGCGCACGCGCGGCATCTGGCTTTTTGTCACCGCCGTCTTGTTGACGATATTCGGCCTGGTAGTCGCGCTCCACGCCGGCGGCATTGCACGAGCGATGTCCGAGAACGAGGAGCTAAGAACGGCTTACTCCATCCTGGGCTGGCTGTTCTTCGGCATCGGGGTATCGTGCGCCGTGCTGGGCGTCATGCACACGATGGAGTCGCTCGAAATTCGCAAGAGAGGCGTGCGCCATCGGAACTGGCGCGGCACGCATGAGCTCTTTTGGGACGAGATGGAGCGGATCGACATTGAGGACATCACCACCACGGTGGACGACGGCGGCGGACGCAGAACAAGGTACAAGATCACGTTCGAGGCCGACTACAGCCGCATCAAGCTGGGTTCGGGCTTTTTGAACGCCGTTTCCGCGTTGGGAGTTATCCAATTGCTGAAGCTGCACAGCGGCGTCCCCGGCGGCGGCGGCAGCGGCGCTCGCAGACGTCCCAAACGCAAACGGCGAACCGGCGGAGAACTGGATGTATTCGAGGAGGCCCGGGATCAACTGGAGGACGGCATGTCGCCGGCGGATGTCGAAGTATGGCTGATCGAGCACGACGTACCGCAACCGGCGGCGGCGGCGATGATCGACAAAATCATGGCCCAAACGACGAAACAAGCGATGGCAGAAATGGACTCACCCGACGATATGATCATCAT
This sequence comes from Gemmataceae bacterium, assembly GCA_022616245.1. Classification (GTDB taxonomy): domain Bacteria; phylum Planctomycetota; class Planctomycetia; order Gemmatales; family Gemmataceae; genus JAKEFD01. The sequence goes on along the minus strand of JAKEFD010000234.1, from coordinate 16,066 downwards.
GAAGCAGGCACGCAATCAACTTGCGTCCGGGACGAATCCGGAAAAAGTGAAACGCTATCTGCGCGAGCACGGCGTCGGTGAGGACATGGTCGACGCCATTGTGGCGAGTATGCGCCGCGAGCTGTTGTAGTCGAATCTCAGCGTGAACTGACTTGACCCGCCCGCCGTACCATCTTAAATGGTACTCATGACGGCAACCGGCAAACCGAATCTCTTCTGCGTGATGTTTGTCGCGGTCTTCGCCTTCTTGCTCGCGTCTTTTCCTGCCAGAAATAGCGATGTTTGGGCCCACCTGGCCGCAGGCAGACTGCTCGTGGCAGGCGAATTCTCCGATGCATTTCTCGTTTCCGCCCGCTTCGAAGCGGGTGGGGCCGCTCCGTGGCTCTATGACTTGGTTCTCTTTGGCTTGTACGCACTTTCTGGCGGCGCGGGATTGGTGGTCGCAAAGGCGTTCGTGGTCGTCGGCGTGGCCATGCTCTTGATTCTTAGTTGCCGCCTACGTGCAGGGCCTTTGCTCGGTACGCTCTGTGTTGCGCTGGCACTACTGACGATGGGCACGCGCCTGCTTCTGGTTCCCGCGACCGTTTCCATTTTTTTCCTGGCTCTGACCCACTTCCTCTTGATGCGGCGAAAAGAGACGGCGCGGGTTTCCTGGATGCCGGTTTGGCCCTTGCTCCTCTTGTTCGTGATTTGGGTTCAAGTGGATAGCCGGTTCGTTTACGGACTGGGCCTGGTAGCTCTCGTGTGGCTGGGCGAAATGCTTGACACGAAAACCAAAGGCGGTGTCGAACCGGCCTTCCTGGCCCAACGCTTCGTGAGTTTTCTGATCCTGGCAGCGGCATGTGTACTGAACCCGTCTTTTGTGTACGCCTTCACTTTGCCGCCGGAGATGCGTTGGCTGGTCGGGGGCGCCCCGAGCGCACTGTCTCCATTTCAATTTGCGGATTTCTTCGCGGCCGCGCGTCTAAGTCCGGCGAGTCTCGCCTATTTTCCACTGTTGGCGCTCGGTCTGTTGTCGATTGGCCTCGCGCCGCACTGGGTTCGGTTCTTGCCCTTCCTGGCAGCAGCACTCTTAAGCGCATTTCAAGCCAGAGCCATCCCTTTCTTCGCTGTGGTTGCTTGCCCGCTTTTGGCGTGGAACCTCGTTGAGTTTCTGGAGAAGAAAGAGACCTGGGTTGAAAAGATGCGTCGTCGGCGCGCGCCGGCATTCGGCGCCCTAGTCTGCGTGGTGCTTCTGGTTTGTGCGTGGCCCGGCTGGCTGCAAGCGCCGCCCTTTGAGCCGCGACGATGGGCCTTGGAGCCGCCGGCTGCACTGGAACGCGCCGCGCTCGCGGCGCGGCGCTGGCAGGAAGTCGGCCGTTTGCGCGACGCCGGCGGCCTGCACCTTTCCGCGGATACCGCGAATGCGTTTGCCTGGTACTGCCCGGAATCAAAGACGTTTTTCGACCAGCGCCTGAACCTGGCAGCGGCCCAGCTGACCGAGGAGATGGAGAGCTGCGCGACGCGCATGCGTGACTGGGGCTTGAACCACGTTGTGGTTTATGATGACGATCGTGGCCGGCTGTTTGCCGCTCTAAGCCCGTTCTTCGCTGATCCAGCGCAATGGCCGTTACTTCATCTGGAAGGCAACGCGGCAATCTTCGGCTGGCGCGACCAAAAACGAATAGGCGCCGAGGACCCGTACCGGGGCTGGGAGCAAAACCTCGATCAGTTGGCATTCCAGACAGCGCAAGCGCGGAGAGCGCCGCGTCATGCCGCAGACGAGGACGGCAAGCGATACTGGTGGGAAGCATTCTGGAAGCCTGCCCCGCCCGTATCGATTGACCGCGAGGAATCGGCCGTGTATTTGTCGCTTGCCGAACTGGCTCGGCGTTCCGCAAGTGTCCGGCAGTTTTTCATCTGGGCGAACTGTGAGCTGGCGTCCTTGGTTGGCGGCGCCGCCAACTGGCCCGGCTGCAGCGGTCTGGTGGATGGACAATTGCGTGTGACGGCGCTGCAACCGCAACATCCCAGACAGGGCCTTTCGCTCGATAGCCTGCCCGGACCCGATTGGCTGGCCCATCAGTTACGGCGCGAGTTTTTTTTCCAATTGGACGATATTCCGCCCGCCACGCTCTACCTGGGCATTCGGGCCGCGCGTCGGGCTTTGGCCGTCAATCCAGAAGACGCGCAATCCTATCTGACTCTCGGCGAGTGTTATGTGCGGCTGATGCTCAATACGCGCGAACGGAGCTGGGGGCTGCGTGTGATGCAGTTATTGGAATTGCGGCGCGCTCAGGCGAGCGCGGCTCTGAAGCGCGCAATCGAGCTTAAACCCAATTACGCGCAAGCACATCTCACGCTGGGGAGCCTTTATCGCGATATGGGCAGCCTCGATTTAGCGCTCGCGCATCTTTCCACCTACGCGGACCTGGAACGCGCGAAAGGTCCGACGGCGGGTTTCCCCGAAGAGGCTTTCGAGCGTCAGCTGGACCAACTCACGGCACGCTTGGCGGTCTTGGCCAAAGCGGTGGAAAGCGGTAAAGAGGCGTATGAGAAGGAAGCTGCCGGCCGACGCGTGCTGGATCGCGCCTCCTTGGCGCTGCAACACGGACTGGCAGGTAAAGCGTTGCAAGAACTGGAGAAATCGAATGTCGCCGCCTTTGGCATCCAGGGCATGATCCTCGAATTGAATCTGTTGCTCAAAGCGGGCCGTGCCAGGGACGTTTGGGAATGGACGGACCCGGAACACCGAAGCGCGATCGGCGCTGCGGAGTACCATTGGTTGCGCGTACAAGCCCTCGCCGCCTTGGGCGAGTACGCTCTGGCGGAGGAAGAGTGCAATCACATGATCTTGATTGCACAGAGCCGGCAAGAATGGGCCGTATTGCTAGGTCAATCTCTCATGGACGAATTGCCTCGAGAAGGTTTCTTGCCACATGCCTGCTGGCTTGCCTTGCAACGTCCGAAGTACCTTGCGCGGATGGCCCTGGTGGAAGCAAAAATACTCGATGATGCGAACGTCCAAGTTTTACGGGGGATTTTGGCCCTGGAGGAAGGAGCAGTGGAGGAGGCAAAAGCGGCCTTTGAGTCGGCCTTGCTTTTGGGCAGCCAGACGGCATCTGGCGGCGGAGCACAATTCTATACGCGTTTCATCGCGGAACAGTGCCTGACTTGGCTAAAGTAGAGATCGAGAATCGTAACTCGTATCTTTGTAAGGCTTTATGGTTCGGCTTGATCCGCGGCCCACGTTCTTACCTTGTTCGCCTTTCCCGTTGCCAATACACTGCCATTTTCGACTTTTTCGGCTCCAAGGCCCAGGCGCATGACCTACGATCCTGCCAATCCGCTCATTGTGCAAGGCGACCGGACGGTCTTGGTGGAAGTGGACAACCCGCGCTACGCCGAAGCCCGCGACGCCCTGGCGCCTTTTGCCGAGTTGGAAAAAAGCCCCGAGCACATTCATACGTATCGCATTTCGAACTTGTCCTTGTGGAATGCCGCGGCCGCCGGCATGCACGCGGACGAGATGGTCGCAGTGCTGGAACGGTTCAGTAAATTCCCGCTGCCGGCGAACCTTGCCGCCGATGTTGCAGACACGGTCAGCCGCTATGGCCGAGTCAAGCTGGAAAAACACGAAGACAAGCTGCGACTTCGCTGCGCGGACTTACCGCTTATGGAGGAGCTGGGACGGCAGACAAAGATCCGACAATACCTGAGCGAACGGCTTGCCCAGGACAGCTTCCTGGTCGATCCGGCGTTTCGCGGAGTGCTCAAGCAAGCGCTGATTGTCGTCGGCTATCCAGCGGAAGATCTGGCGGGCTACACCGAAGGAGCGCCGCTCGAGGTAACGTTGCGCACGCACTGCCGCAGCGGCATGCCCTTTGTCGTACGCGACTACCAGCGCGACGCCGCCGACATTTTTTACGCGGGCGGCGACGTGCGCGGCGGCAGCGGCGTGATCGTGCTCCCGTGCGGCGCCGGCAAGACGATCATCGGCATTGCCGCCATGGCTGCTGTCCGCAAGGCCACCCTCGTGCTCACGACCAGCATCACGGCCGTCAAGCAATGGGTCCGCGAGCTTTTGGACAAGACCGACTTGCGCGAGCAGGACATCAAGGAATACACGGGCGAATGCAAGGAGATCGGCCCTGTCACCATTGCCACGTATCAGATCTTGACGCACCGGTCCGACAAGAAAGAGGAGTTCCCGCACTTCAAGTTGTTTGACCAGCTGGACTGGGGCCTGATCATCTACGACGAAGTGCATCTATTGCCCGCGCCGGTGTTTCGGATCACCGCGCAGATTCAGGCGCGGCGCCGTCTCGGTTTGACCGCCACGCTCATTCGCGAAGACGGCCGCGAGGGCGACGTGTTCACCTTGATCGGCCCCAAGAAATACGACGTGCCGTGGCGCGAATTGGAAGCGCGCGGCTGGATTGCCGAGGCCTCGTGCACGGAAATCCGGGTTGCGCTGCCGGATGCGATGCGCATGGAATATGCCGTTGCGCCCTGGCGGCACAAGTATCGCATCGCGAGTGAAAACGCCGCCAAGGAGGACATTGTCGGCCGTCTTCTCGAGCATTACGCCGGCAAACAAGTGCTCGTGATCGGGCAGTACCTTCAGCAGCTCCGCCAACTGCAAAAACGCTTCGACATTCCACTGATCACCGGGCAAACCAGCAGCCAAGAGCGTGAAGACCTTTACGGACGTTTTCGCCGCGGCGAGCTTCGGCAACTGATTCTCTCGAAAGTGGGCAACTTTGCCATCGATCTGCCTGACGCCAACGTGCTCATTCAGGTGTCCGGCACTTTTGGCTCGCGCCAGGAAGAAGCGCAGCGCTTGGGCCGAATACTTCGTCCCAAAGCGAACGGCGATCTGGCGCACTTTTTCAGCCTGGTGACGCGCGACACGCGCGAGCTGGATTTCGCCCACCACCGGCAGATGTTCCTCACCGAGCAAGGCTACAGCTACCGCATCGAGGACGCCGGCGAGCTGTTGGCGCGGCGCAAAACGGGGTAAGCACGTGAATCCAACACGCATTCCCGTGAAATTGCATCGCCGAGTTTGTCTCATCCAAACCGAGGACGCGATTCTGGCCGAAGAAGTGCTCGCGAACCGCAGAATCGCGCAGGACGTCGTCGGGCGAATCGCCGACCGCGTGCTGTTGGTCCGGCCGGGGCGCGTGGAAGCCGTGGTGCAGGAATTACAGAAAATGGGCCACACGCCGCAGGTCTTGAGATAGCCGTTGTGGCACACGCGATCGTGGGACAGGATTCCGTTCCTGTCCAACCCACACAGGATCGGAATCCTGTGCCACACCCAACCCCGGCCCTCTCCCAAGGGGCGAGGGGAGAAAATGCCCGCGGAGAGTGAATGCACAGCGTCAACGACGAGTTCTGGTCCAGTCAAATCCGCCGCATTCTGGAGAGTTATGACGAGACTCTTTTGCGCCAAGTGGCGACACGGTTGTGCCGGCCGCGCAATCATTGGCCGGCCGAGGAGCTGATCGACCGATGTCTGGACACCATCGGCAACGCGGCGATGCTCGATCGCCGCCTCAAGGACCACGACGACTGCGCCCAACAACTGTTGGCACTCATCGGCCAAAGCCGGCAATTCGTTTGGAACGTGGGCAACCTGGTGGAAATGGCAATCGCCCTCGGTGCTGCGGATGGCTTGAAAGCCGTCCGTGATTTGCTCGAAGCCGGTTTGTTGTTCCCCAAGCTTGGTGTGTTTGAAGAATTGCCAGCGGCCGACCGCAGCCTGAAGGCAGCGGCTACAGGCAGCTCAAACTCTGTAGCCGCAGGCTTCAGCCTGCGGTCGCCAGTGGGACGCGGCCGCCTCAAAGACTTTGAAGTTTGGTTGGCTCAAGGGACGCTGCCGGCAACCTTTGCGCATCCAGCGGTCGCGCGGCGGGCCATGAGCCGGCCTATTTCCTGGCCGGACCCGCCTATCTGCGAGGACAAGCGTAATCTCACCATACTGGAAGCGGACGGCCTGGATTGGCCGCTGCGCCTGGCGGTGGTTTGGCAAATGGCGACGTCCGCGCCGTTTCGGCGCACGCAACAGGGTGATTACTTCAAGCGCGATCTCGAACGGTTGCAGAACGATTCTGGTTTGACAGGCATGTCGACGGACTCGTTAGCTCCGACCTCCGACCTTGGCTTGGCAGCCGTCTCTTGGGGGCTAGCATTCGGACTCTTGCGCGAAGTAGAAGGTGAAGTAGTGCCGTGCGAGTTTCCGATGTCGGGCGTTCACACCGGCTGTTCACCGGTGACATCGAGCCAAGAGGACAAGTCTCCAGCGGATGCAAGCGGGTTGGCGTCAACACTGGCTGGACTATGGGCCGCGTTGCCGCGCTTGCAGGATTGGAACATCGCCCGGGGTTGGCAGCCGGGAGCAATGCTGGGCAATCCTTATCCGTCCGCGCAACTTCTCGCGCTCGCGCTACTGGCTGCAATGCCGGAAGGGCATTGGGCAAGAGCAGCGGCTGTGGAAGATTGGCTAATCAGCCGACACCCCTATTGGTCCGCGGGCAACATCTCCCCTCGCCCCAGCGAGGATGAGGACTTGGGCGCGAGGGGAAAGGGCAAGAACGGCAAGCGCGGCGGCAAGCAGTCTCCGAGCGCCGAACCTGCAGCCGGCATCAGCGAGTTCCTACTGGGCATAGCCTATCCGCTCCGATTGCTGCAGGCGGCGCGCTCCGCGAACGGAGAGTACTGGGTGCGTGTTTCGCCTATGGGGCGTTGGATCTTGGGGTGTCACGCGAATCCGCCGCCGGCTGTCCATTTTCCGCAGACTCTGCTCGTGCAGCCCAACTTGGAAATCCTGGCGTATCGTCAGGGACTGACACCGGCGTTGATTGCTCGCCTGTCGTGGTTCGCATCGTGGAAAACGCTCGGGGCGGCCTGCACGCTTCAGCTGGAGCCGGCCAGCGTGTATCGCGCGCTGCAGTCGCGCGAGTCGCTGACAAGCATCACGCAAACACTGGAACGACACGGGCTGAAGGCGCTGCCCGACGCGGTGCTCGAAGCGCTTAAGACATGGAGCAACAAACGCGAGCGCATCGCGGTTTATTCGGCCGCGGCGCTGTTCGAGTTTCCCGGCCCCGCCGAACTCAGCGAAGCTCTAGCGCGCGGCCTGCCCGCGGTGAAACTCACGGACCGGCTTGCGATCGTCCCGAGCGAGGACGGCATCGATTATCGCCACTTCCGGCTGACCGGCACACGCGATTACTGCTTGCCGCCCGAGCAGTGCATCGAAGTCGGGGACGACGGGGTTACCTTGACCGTCGATTTGGCCCGCTCCGATTTGCTTTTGGAAACGGAATTGCAAGGCCTGGGTGAATGGGTAAATGCCGGCGCGAATTCTGGTCGACGATCGTATCGACTGACGCCCGAATCCCTGGCCGCCGCACGCGGCAATGGTTGGTCGCTTGGCAACCTGGAAGAGTGGTTTTCCCAACGAACGGGACTGGCGCTGTCACCAGCAGCCAAAATGCTATTCACCGCGGCGTCGACGCCAGGCATCGTACTGCGCCGCCAACTGGTTTTGCATCTGGACAATGTCGAATTGGCCGATGGGCTGTTGCAATGGCCGCCGACGCGAGACTTGATCCAGGCGCGCCTCGGGCCGACGGCGGTAACGGTTGCTGAGGACGATGTGGCGGAGCTGACAAAGCGTTGCCTTCAAGTCGGTGTGGAGCTACGCGCGACGTAGCGAAGTGAATACAAGAACGAAAAACAGATCCACGAATAAAACGAAAGCACACGAAATGAATCGTGTGCTTTCGTGGTTTTCGTGGATCAATTCGCGCAATTGCAATCAGTGGCTAGAGGCCCCAGCGATTGGACATCGCCGGCATGCCCATCATGCCAGCGAGACCAAATTTGCCGCCGATGCCGAAGTCGCCGCCGCCGAAGCCGCCGATGCCGAACTGGCCGCCGCCGAAGCCGCCGAGGCCGAATTGGCCGCCGAAGCCGCCCTGGCCGAATTGACCAAATTGCCCGCCGAAGCCGCCCTGGCCGAACTGGCCAAACTGGCCGAATTGTCCCTGTTGGCCCTGATTCTGGTTAAAGCCAACGGCGCCGCCCCGATCCACAAAGCCGCGGAAGCCGCCGATGACCTCCGGCATGCGGAACAAAACATTGGCTTGAATTGTCGGACCCGCAAAACCTGATATGTCAGGAGGAAAGGGTGGCAATTCGCGGCCGGTAAACCCTTGGCCGCCTTGCTGGCCTTGGTTACCCTGATTGCCGCCCTGATTACCGCCTTGATTGCCCTGATTTCCGCCGAAGGCTTGATTGCCTCCTTGTTGCCCGCCTTGCCCACCTTTGGTTCCGCCAAACTGAATGGGGAACGGGAAACCGGATTTGGGAAACCCTGGCGGCAAATTGGAGATCGGATTGGGAACCGGCAAACCCTTCTTCGGACTTGGGCTTGGACGGAAGAAACCCTGCGACAGCCCGTTTTCGGCGAACCACACGAATCCGCCGATGGCCAAGGCGCCCACTAGCCATAATTGAAACACACGACTCCGAAACATCACGCACCCCTTATTGGTGTAGGGTCGATGGCCCCCATCGACCGAGCCTTGGCACCTAACTTCCCCGAACTGAAATCCTTCTACTATTGTGCGTTGGGACTATGCCTTTCGTCAAGCATTTCCCAAAAAAACTGCGCGGCTTTTGCCCCCAACGTAAGAGCGGGGCAAAAGCTACCGCTTTTTCCAGTTTTTGCAATCCTATCTCTCAGACGGAACGGGAGCCTCCTTAGTTTATCCGTCCGGATGCAAAAAGCTCGCACGGACCGGTTTTTTGGTTTGGTTTCCTCTTGACACCCCTGCGCGTCGCGATATAGTCCGCCACCCATTCCAGCAATGTCGATTTCGGCAGCATCATGCGCACCCGCCCAGGATGCAGGGGGTATTGCATTCCTTTGGGGGGCGTGACGAGGTTTTCGGGCTGGTAGGGCCTTCGTCAAGCAGGAGATGCGGGTTATGCGGAAGCATTGCAGCTGGCTAGTCCTGGTCCTGGCTTTGTTCGTGGCGCCCCAGGCCGCTCGGGCTCAATACTATGAAGTTCCGCCCGTGATTTTCACTGGGCCGCTCAGCCACCCACGCTACGAGGAGGGCGGTTTCTACACCGCCTTGGAATTCCTCTGGTGGCAGCAGTACCGCCCCATCCGCAGCCAACGTGTTGCGGTGCGCGGCCTTATAGACTTCGACGGCTCCATCGACGGGTCCGGCCCAGGCCAGTTCGTAGGCTCCGGCGCCGAGGCACTCAATACCAATCAGTTGGAAGGACCGCACACGTATCAACCCGGTTTCAACTTGACGTTCGGCTGGCGCTTCGAGTCCGGTACCTCCGTCTTCTTCGAGTGGACCCATTTGTGGGAGTCACGCTATGCCGCCTCTGCGTCGCTGGCGCCACCCTTGCTCCAAGCCGGTGCACAAGGCGCCGATTCCTTCCTGTTCTCGCCGGTGTTTAACTTCCCGATCGAATTCTCCGGCAATCCACGCAACGTCGCGGTCGGCAACCTCGGCGCCACGTTTGGCATCTGGAACGCGGCGTCCAACATGAGCATTCAGTTCCAACAGCGCTTTGACAAGTACGACCTCGGCGCACGCATTCCTATCTGGCAAACCGACAGTTTTCGCAATTACGGCTTGATCGGCGCGCACATCGTCGGACTCTGGGAACGCTTTCGCTGGCGCACGGCGGACCTGGACGAGTTCGGCCAGGGCAACCCGCTCACGACCGGCGTTTACAGCAATATCGTCAGTAACCGGCTCTATGGCGTGCACATGGGCTGCGGCAACGAGTGGTACCTGGGCAGTACCCCCATCGGCGCTTTTTCCGTGAGCTTGGACGTGGAAGCCTCCTTATCAGCCGACTTCGTCAAGGCCCGCGCTCGTTATGAGACCGAAGCCCGTTCCGCTTCGGCCACGCGCTCGCGCAATCTGTACGCTTTCGTACCTGGAGCCGAAGGCAAACTGAGTTTCTGGTGGTATCCGTGGGAAGGCATCCAGGTGCAGCTCGGTTACTCCGGCCAGATCTACTTGAACACCATCGGCTCACGCTACCCGATCGACTTCAATTACGGCACGCTCGATCCGGAGTGGCAGCACGTCAGCCGCTGGCTGCATGGTCTCAATTTCGGCGTCGGTTTTATCTTTTAGCGGAGGAAGGTCAATGAGCGGGGTCGCGTCAGCGCCCCGTATTGAGGTATGACATGTAGCCGCAGGCTTAAGCCTGCGGCTTTTTGGTTTCACGCCTCGACAGATTCAGTCCAGTCCAAAGAATGCCTGCAAGCCCAGCAACAGGATGGTGGACAGCGATCGTGTCACTTCCTTCAGATTGACTTTCGAATCCCCCGCTCGGCGATCCTCGAACAGAATCGGCGTCTCGGCGATCTTGCAGCCGGCTCTGCGGCAGCGATAGAGCACTTCCTCCTGAAACGAATAGCCGCGCGATATTAGTTTTTTGAGGTCCGTGCGGCGCAACAGCGCGACAGAATAACAGCGATAGCCGCCGGAAGTGTCGCGGGCGCGGATCCGCATGAGGAAGCGCACCAGGACATTGATGCCCCAGCTCATGAGTTGGCGCGAAAGCGGCCAGTTGAGCGTGCCGCCGCCGGGCACATAGCGCGATCCGATCACGAGGTCATGCCGCTGCATGCCGGCAAACAGTGGGGGCAAATAGCGCGGATGGTGGCTGAAATCGGCGTCCATGTTGATCAGCCAGTCGTAGTCTTGCTCCATGGCAAAGTGCATGCCGGCCAGGATGGCGGTGCCCAGTCCCAGCTTGCCCGCGCGATGAATGACATGGATCCGCGGATCGGCCGAGGCGAGTTGGTCGGCAAGGCGTCCGGTGCCGTCGGGCGAATTGTCATCGGTCACGAGCACGTCCGCCTGCGGGGCAACCGCATGGATTTCTTTGATCAGGAGTTCCAGGTTGTCTCTTTCGTTGTACGTTGCCATCGAGACGAGGACGCGCGTGCCCGGCGGAATCACGATTGCTCCTTCCTAATGCCGCTTGCGGGGACGGTGCGGCGCTTTGTATTCTATAGTAGCCCCCGCGCAGGGCGTGGGGCTACTGTGCGAGGTTATTGTCATGGCGGCAGGCATTATCACTTGTCCCAGTTGCTCGGAAAAGTTCAAAGGTAAGGGCCAACTCGTCGGCAAGCGCATCAAGTGCCCGTTTTGCACGCAGCCGTTTGTCGTTCCCAGCGCGGCCAAGGGGGTGGCCGCCGGCGCAGCCATGGACGACGACGATCCCAACCCTTACGGCATCACGAATCTGGACATTCGTCCGCGTTGCCCGCACTGCGCCAACCTGATGGCGGACGAGGACGCCTTCATCTGCCTGTATTGCGGCTACAACACGCTCACGCGCGAGCTTGGTCAAACCAAAAAAGTCGTCGCCCTCTCCAGCAGCGAGCGCCTCAAGCACCTCATGCCTGGACTGATCTGGGCGGGGGTGGTGATCCTCATACTCATCGGCATGATGTTTTATTGCTTGCAGCTGCAGTACATGTTGTCCGAAAAGTGGGCCAACTTCTTCGGTCACGAATCGCTCAAAATGTGGTTCACGCTGATCGCGCTCGGCTTGACGTGGGGCATTGGCTATTTCGCCGTCAAGCGCCTGATTTTAGAGCCCAGGCCCGAGGAAAAGAAAAAAACAGAAGTGAAGCGCTGAGCGGTTCGTGTTCCGCTCTCCGCTTGGATAGCCCGTATGGTAGTCGAACCCATCTATGCGGCTTGAAAAACCGCCGGCATCGCCGAACGCCGAACGGGCCGATTTGTAGGACGGCTCTCCAGGGCCGTCCGGACGGGCCGGGAGACCCGTCCTACTTTTTGAGTTTCTCCGTTCCGGGGCGGCCGGGGCCCTTCCCATCCCCCCGCAAGGCGAGGGAGTTCCACAAGACCCCGGCCGCCCGTCTTTCGTCTCCAGGACAGCCTAGTTCTGGAACAGGTTCGCCCTAGTTTTCTTGCCAAATGGAATCTTTTCCAGCCAGCGTCTACAATGTAGGGGCCGAAGCACAGGGCGCGAACCAGGCGCACTCATGACTATTGCCAACGTCAGAATCCCGGACGGCAAGCCCAACGGCGCCGAACTGACGCCGGAGCTTGTCTTTTTGGAACATGGGCCGCGCGTGTACAACCTCGCACGCCGCATGCTGGGCAACGACGCCGACGCCGAAGACGTGACCCAGGACGTGCTCTTGCAAGTTGTGCGCAAGCTCGACACGTTTCGAGGCGAGGCCAACTTGTCCACCTGGCTCCACCGCGTCACCGTCAACGCCGCGCTGGCGCATCGACGCAAGCGCGCCACGCGCGAGCTGCGCGAAATACCCGACCCCTTGGAGCTGTTCACCGAGAACGGCTACCACTCCCAGTCCCCCAAGCCCTGGTCGGCCACGCCGGACCTTTTGGCGCAAAACAAAGAAACCACCGAGCTAATCGAAAAGGCCATCACGGAGTTGCCCGAGATCTATCGCGACGTCTACGTCTTGTCCGACGTGGAAGGCGTGCCCAACGCCCAGATCGGCGAAATGCTGGGCCTCACTCTCCCCGCCGTGAAGAGCCGGTTGCACCGCGGCCGGCTCTTGATGCGCAACGCGCTGGCCCCACACTTCGAAAAGGCCGAAGCATGATGACCTGTAAAGAAATTGCCGAGCTGTTGCTGGACTACTTGGATGGCAACCTGCCCAAGGAATACTGCGACATCATTTGCCAACACATCAACCTGTGCGGCCCCTGCTTGCATTACGTGGAAAGCTACCAGCTCACTGTGAAAATCAGCCGCGAGTTGCCCAGGACGCCAATGCCGCACGCTTTGGTCGAACGTCTCCAAGCGGCGTGGAAGGAGATTCAGGAAATGGAGACGCGGGAGGAACAACACTAGCCCGACGCGCTAGCGAGGGCTGGACGTGTCGCCCGCGCAACATGCATCTCGTTGCATTGATTCTGCGAGAAATCCCTGGAGGTTGATGAATTGCACACGGGCGACAGGTCTGCCCTCGCTAGCGCGTCGGGCTAGTGTAGCGCGATTTCAAGAGTGCGTCCTCATCGGGACATCAATTCTAGTGCCGCATGGACGATGTCCTTCGCGGTCAAGCCGTATTTTTCTAAGAGCTCTTCGGGCTTGCCGGATTCGGCAAAGGTGTCTTTGAGGCCGACGAAGCGCATGGGCACCGGGTGTTGCCGGGCGGCGGACATGGTCACGACGCTGCCTAGACCGCCGTGCAAGAGGTGTTCTTCTGCAACCACGATGCGACTGGTTTCCACTGCGGCGGCCCGGATAGCCGCGTCGTCGCACGGCTTGACGGTATGCATGTCGAGCACACGGGCGTCGATGCCTTTGGCGGCAAGTTGCCCGGCCGCTTCGAGCGCCGCGGCCACCATGAGGCCGTTGGCGATGATAGTCAAGTCTTTGCCGGGACGAAGCTGGATGGCTTTGCCTAGCTTGAAATCGCAGCCGTTGTCATACAGTACCGGGACGTTGGGCCGGCCGGCGCGAAGATACGCGGGCGTCTTCATTTGATTGAGCGCTTCGACAGCCTTATGCGTGGACGGCTCATCCGCAGGCACGACCACGGTGAAGTTGGGCAGCGAGCACGCCAGGCCGACGTCTTCGATGCCCATTTGCGAGGGCCCGTCTTCACCGATGCTGATGCCGGCATGGGTGCCGACCACTTTCACGTCGAGACAGGGAAAAGCGACCGACATGCGCAGTTGATCGTAGGCGTTGCACATGACAAAGGCAGCGAAGGATGCTAGCCACACGCGTTTGCCGGACGACGCCAGACCGCCGCCGATGCCGACGAGGTTGGACTCGGCGATGCCGACGTTGAAGAAACGCTCGGGAAACTTCTTGGCAAAGTGCTCGGTGCGCGTGGAGTTGTGCACGTCGCCGTCCACGACGACGATGTCCGGGTTCGCTTCGCCCAGCTTCGCAAGGGCAAGGCCGAACGCCTCGCGGACCGATTTACCCATCTTCATCGCACCACTCCAAGTAGGACGGCTCTCCAGGGCCGTCCGACGGGCCAGGAGACCCGTCCTACGGATTACCGAATCGGTCCCGCCCGGTTAAACGGAAAATATACCAAGAGTGCCCGACCGAGCATAAGGCGTTCAGGGACCAGTCCCCAATCCCTGCCATCGGAACTTTGCGGGCTATTGTCGCCCAAGCATAGGTAGTGTCCGGGCTGAACGTACAGCGTGCGAACCTCCGCCAGGTTCGGGTCTTTGAAGAAACCCCACTTTTGCGGGTCGCTCAGAACATCGGGTGTCAGATGAAAGTCCGGACCGCCTGCCGAGCGCGTGTAGTAGGTGTCGCGCCACAGGCGGATACCGTGGACTTGCACGACCGCGCCCTTCGCACCCAGGCTGGCTGGCTCAAGGTCGTTTTGGCCGGTCGGGCCAAAGCGCGACTTCAACTGCACATCGTCCAGATCCTTTTCATCCGCGCCGCGCATTTCGGGCGGCGGATAGTCCCGGCCGTTACCGAAAGGCAATTCGCGGTCCACCCACACCGTGAGCCGGGCGTCGAAATTCGCGAAGCGCAAGTTGTAAGAGCCAGGGCCTTTGACGCCGGTCTGCTTGCTGTCCATTTCCACGGGCTTCTTGTCCATGCCCACCTTGAAAAGCGTGCACATGCCCGAGGACAGATCGAAACGGGCACGAAAGCGGTGGATGCCCTTGCTCAGTTCCATCCAAAACTCGCCGGTGCTACCTTGCACGTCAAGTTTGCACTCCAGCATGAGGTCGCCGACCCAATTGCTCGAGGACGGCGACATGGCATCGCCATGTTCCGCCGATTGATAGCTGTTGTAAGCCATGAAGTCGGTGATCAGCTCGCGTTTCGACCTGGCGCCGACCGCAGGCTCCCCGTGCCCCGGTCGCAGCACATGCCAATACCGGAGCCAATCGACAGCGTCGTTTTTGCCGCCGTCATGAACGAAGCCGTTTCTCTTGCTCGCTGCCCAAGCCGCGCCTTCCTCGGGACGCCAGCGTTCCCATTCGGGACCGGTCAAGTCCTTGGCCGGAAAATCGTTGTCGTAGACGATGCGGCGCATGGCCAACATGATTTCCGGCGGCTTGCGAAGAATCTGGAACTTCCCCGCGTCGAACAAATCCAGCGTCTTCGGGTCATTCCGGTGCGTGTGATCCGATTTCCACAGATCGTTGGGGTCGATCGCCTTGTTGTCCAGATCGTTGAAATGCGGCGGCGCGCCCGGTGGCGGCGCTGGGATATGAAAGAGGCGCCCAAAGAATATGGCCAGAATCTCACCAGGCAGGCCAAGCAAGCGCTTGATGTAGTTCTTCGGTGTGCCTTTTTCCAGCGGTTGATTGGGATACTTGAAGACCACCACCTCGAAGCGTTGCGGCTGGGCGA
Organism: Gemmataceae bacterium; assembly: GCA_022616245.1. Classification (GTDB taxonomy): domain Bacteria; phylum Planctomycetota; class Planctomycetia; order Gemmatales; family Gemmataceae; genus JAKEFD01. The sequence goes on along the minus strand of JAKEFD010000234.1, from coordinate 682 downwards.
TCTTCGTCTCGTACAGGTATTTTGCAACAAGTACGCGGTCGCCGCTGCTCCAGCTGCGGCCGCCGCAGCCCAAGAGCGCCGTTGCCAAGGCCATCCAAAAGTAGATCTTGCGCATTTTCATGGACCCGCGCCTCCCGCCGGTGCCTGTCGTTTCAATGGATTCAGATATCGGCAATTGGGGCAATAGCCGCCGATGACGGTTTCTTTCCGCCCGTCTTGCGGGTCAACTTCCTTGCTGACGTTGACTGTAAACGTGTAGCCGCATTTTTCGCAGGTCGCCTCCCGGTGGTAGCCCAACAGGGTAGTCGCCATCGAGCCGGTTGGAATGACAAAGGCCTCGGCCAAAAAAGTTTTGAGCATGAGCACCAGGACAACGACGAAGACGACGGTCTCGACAATTTCGCGAAAGCCGTCCTTCATTTCGGGCGGCCCTGGTTTGGGCGCGGACTTGGGCTGCGGCGTGGGTGCGGGCGGTGCTTTGGCCTGCGGCTGAAGGATGATTTGCTCGTGCAGCGGTCCAGAATCCGCGGACGATTGAATGCGTTCGTCAGCCATAACAGGTTCCTATGTCACCCGGCACAAAGGATTGGTCTAGTGTCAAACGCACTGGCTGGCCACGGAAGGCTATGGTTTCCGCCTGCGCAAAATGCCCCATCACGCGGATTGCGCCTGGTAATCCACG